>JAFTVM010000048.1 GCA_017465745.1 Oscillospiraceae bacterium | reverse complement strand
ATGTATCTCAGCGAGTTCTGCTATAGATTTAACCGCAGACACTTGAATGGTGCCATATTCGACAGGCTTTTAGTCGCTATCGCTGGCTGACACTATATTTTGTGCCTTGCTGACTAAAGCCGATAACCACAACTACAATTTACCAAAGGAGTACCCCCATGATCCAGACGCAAATTCTGGCAGACGGCGTGACGCTGCGCTGCTTTTATGATAACCGCTTCAAGCAGGGCGCCCTGAGCTTTCAGATGGTGCGGCCCATGCGGGAGGCGGAGGTTTCCATGAATGCCCTGATCCCCGCGGTGCTGCTGCGGGGTACCCGGGTTCATCCCGACCTGCGCTCCATTACGCTGCACCTGGATGACCTCTACGGTGCGTCCGTGGGTACCATGGTGCGCCGGGTGGGCGATTACCAGACCACCGGCCTTTGCTGCGGCATGATGGACGACCGCTTCGCCCTCCCCGGCGACAAGGTCCTGGAGCCGATGCTCCGCTTCCTGGAGGAGCTGCTGCTGCAGCCGTGTGTGGAAAACGGCGGCTTCAAGGCGGATTTTGTGGAGAGCGAGAAGAAAAACCTCATCTCCACCATCGAATCCGACCTCAATGACAAGCGCGTTTACGCCATGAAGAATATGATGCGCGCCATGTGCCGTGCCGATTCCATGGGCATCCCCCGGCTGGGCGAGGCCGGCTGGGTGGCGGCCATCGACCCCGTGACGCTGTATCAGCATTATCAGAAGATCCTGAAGGAAAGCCGCATCGATATTTTCTACGTAGGCTCCGCCCCCGCCTGGCAGGTGGCCAATCTGCTGAAGCCCATCATCGCCCGGATCCACCGGGACTACAGGGCGCTGCCGGAGCAGACCGCTTTCCGTGACGCCGGCGGCGGTCACCATGTGGAGAAGATGGACGTGGCCCAGGCCAAGCTGTGCATGGGCTATGTGACCCCCATCACCATGGGCCACCCGGAGATGTTTGCCTTCCAGGTGATGAACAACATCTTCGGCGCAGGCATGACCTCCAAGCTGTTCACCAATGTCCGGGAAAAGCTGAGCCTGTGCTACTCCATCGGCACCGGCTACTACGGCGCCAAGGGCATCGTGACCCTCTCTGCCGGTATCGACGCGGCGGATGAGGAGAAGACCCGCGCCGAGATCGGCCGCCAGCTGGAGGCCATCCGGCAGGGCGATGTGACGGACGGGGAGCTGTCCGCCGCCAAGGAATCCCTGCTGTCCGGCCTGCGGGGCTCCCATGATTCTCCCGGCGCCATCGAGGGCTACTATTCCTCCGCCGCCCTCAGCGGCCTGGGGCTGACCCCGGCGGAATACATGGAGCGCATCGCCGCCGTGACGAAAGAACAGGTTCGCGAAGCCGCCCGGAGCATGAATCTGCACACCACTTATATTCTCAAGGGGGTAGACCATGAATAAATTTGAATACCCCCGTCTGGGCGAATCCATGTACAGGACCGTGCTGGCCAACGGCCTGACGGT
Organism: Oscillospiraceae bacterium; assembly: GCA_017465745.1. GTDB lineage: Bacteria > Bacillota > Clostridia > Oscillospirales > Oscillospiraceae > Faecousia. The sequence continues at coordinate 3,148 of JAFTVM010000048.1, read as the reverse complement.
GGCCGTGGTGCCCCGCCCCGGCTTCTCCAGAAAGCTCATGTATTTCGCCACGGATTTCGGCTCCATCCACACGGATTTCCAGCTGGATGGCCAGCAATACCATGTCCCCGCCGGCGTTGCCCACTTCCTGGAGCACAAGATGTTCGACCTGCCCGGGGGCCGGGACGTCACCGCGGAGCTGGCAGGCCTGGGCGCCGGGGTCAACGCCTTTACCAGCTTTGACATCACCGCCTATTTCGTGGCCTGTACGGACAATTTCCAGCAGTGCCTGAAGCTGCTTCTTGAATTCGTATCCACCCCTTACTTCACGGAGGAGAGCGTCCGGAAGGAGATGGGCATCATCGACCAGGAGATCGGCATGAACCTGGATTCCCCCGACAGCCGGGTCTTTGAGGACGTGATGGTGAACCTCTTCCACCGCCACCCCATCCGTGTCCCCATCCTGGGCACCTCCGAGACCATCCGGCAAATCACCCCCGAGATCCTCTATACCTGCCACCGGGCTTTCTACACCCCCGGCAATATGATCCTGTGCGTGGTGGGCGACGTGGATCCTGACCGGGTGGCGGCCATTGCCGAGGAGGTCCTGGGCACGGAGAAGCGCTCTGTGGGCCGCAAGCTCCGGGACTGGAACGAGGATATGACGGTGGCCTCCCCGGAGAGCCGCCGCACCATGGAAGTCTCCATGCCCACCTTCCAGCTGGGTTTCAAGTGTGAGGATGCCGGCTGGGGCCGGGAATCCGTCCGCAAAGAGGTGGTGGGCGACCTGGCCGCCGAAGCCCTCTTTGGCGAGTCTTCCGAACTGTATCTGCGGCTGTATGAGGACGGTCTCATCGATTCCTCCTTCGGCGGCGGCTTCGAGACCAGCGAGGGGGTGTCCATGCTCTTCTGCGGCGGCGACAGCGATGAACCGGAGGCCGTCCGGGATGCCATTCTGGCAGCGGCTGCCGAACTGGCAAAGACCGGCGTGGACGAGGCTTCCTTCCTGCGGATGAAGCGCAGCGCCCTGGGCCGCCGGATCCGGGATCTGGACAGCTTCGATTCCACCTGCTTCCGGGTCTGTGCCCACCACATGTCCAGATTCGAGTATTTCGATTTCCCGGGCGTTTACGAGGAAGTCACCGCCGAAGAGCTGCGGGAGTTCATCGCCACATGTCTCACCCCGGAACGCATGAGCATGTCCGTCATTGTCCCAAAGGAGGAAGCGTAATGTATACCGAAATTTCCTTTCCTGCCATCGGCCTGACCATCGATCCGCCCCGGTTCTTCGAGGTCGGCCCCCTGAAGATCCATTTCTACGGCCTGATCATTGCCCTGGGTCTGGTGCTGGCGGTGATGTACTGCTGCCGCCGGGGCCGCCAGTTCGGCCTGCGGGAGGACGACATCCTGGACGGCGTGCTGTGGGTGACGCCTTTCGCGATCATCTGTGCCCGTGCCTATTATGTGATCTTCCAGTGGCAGACCTACGCCGCCGATCCCATTTCCGTCTTCTACATCTGGAAGGGCGGTATCGCCATCTACGGCGGTGTCATCGGCGCCGTCATCGGCATCGCCGCTTTCTGTAAGATCAGAAAGATCAGAATTACCACGGTGCTGGATCTGGTGAGCCTGGGCTTTCTCATCGGCCAGTCCATGGGCCGCTGGGGCAATTTCTTCAACCGGGAGGCCTTCGGCGCGGAAACCGATGCCCTGTGGAAGATGGGCCTGATGAACACTGCCGGAGAAGTGATGTACGTCCATCCCACATTCCTGTACGAGTCCGTGTGGAATCTCTGCGGCCTGCTGATCCTGCATTTTGCCTCCAAGCGCCGCAAGTACGACGGCCAGATCGCGCTGGGCTATGCCGCCTGGTACGGCCTGGGCCGGGCCTTCATCGAAGGCCTGCGTACCGACAGCCTCTACTGGGGCCCCTTCCGGGTCAGCCAGCTGCTGGCGGCTGTCAGCTGCGTGGCGGCGGTGGCGGTGCTGCTGCTCAACCACTTCCGGCCCCATGATCCTTCCGGGCTTTATGTTAACCAGAAGGACGCTGAATAACACAAAAAGCTCCCCACCGGGGAGCTTTTTTGCTGTAAAATTTAGGTGGCGGCGCAGGGAGGGGATCCTGCGCCGCCGGGGGTAAAGAGAAGAATATGATTGGCCGTATTGGCCTCACTGGTATCTTAACACAGTATCCTGAAACAATGCTGAAAAAGCGGCAGGAAAACAGTCTATGCATACGGGACACTTTGTGCTATATTAAGCAGAAAAGGAGGAATTGCCATGAACCAGACCATTCAGCTCATCCGTGCCCGGAAGTCCGTCCGGGTATACGAGGACCGGCCCATCCCGGCGGAGGTCAAGCGCGCCGTTCTGGACGCCGCCATCCAGGCCCCCACGGCGGGCAATATGACGCTGTACACCATCCTCGACATCACCGATCCCGCCCTCAAGGCCGCCCTGGCCAAAAGCTGCGACGACCAGCCCTTCATCGCCACGGCGCCTCTGGTGCTGATCTTCTGTGCCGATTACCGCCGGTGGTATGACGTTTTCTGCCGGTTCGAGGATCCCGTCCGTGCGCCCGGCATGGGCGACCTGTTCCTGTCCCAGGCGGACGCCCTTATCGCCGCCCAGAACGCGGTGGCGGCGGGGGAGAGCCTGGGGCTGGGCAGCTGCTACATCGGCGATGTGGTGGAAAATTTTGAGTACCACCGGGAGCTGCTGAAGCTGCCCCGGTATGTGGTGCCCGCGGCCATGGTCTGCTTTGGCTATCCCACCGGGCAGCAGTGCCGCCGGAAGAAGCCTGTCCGGTTCGCAATCGACGATATCGTCCACGAAAATGGCTACGACCCGGAAAAATCCGCCGCCATGCCCCGGATGCTCATGGAAAAGGAGGGGCTTTCCGAAGCGGAACTGGCCGGCTGGGTGCGCCGGTTCTGCAGGCGCAAATGGAACAGCGCCTTCAGCGAAGAAATGTCCCGCTCCTGCGCCGCCATGGCAAAGGACTGGTGCGAAGGGTAAATTGTAGTTTATCGTTCCGATATGGTACACCAATGTAGGGGACGGGTTCCCCGTCCCGTGAACCTTCCGATTACGAATTCGCCGATACAAATGTCAATTCGCCAGGTTTTACCGCCGGGACGGGCGACCCGTCCCCTACAATTGAAAACGT
>JAFTVM010000047.1 GCA_017465745.1 Oscillospiraceae bacterium | reverse complement strand
GACGGGTTCCCCGTCCCGTGAACCTTCCGATTACGAATTCGCCGATACAAATGTCAATTCGCCAGGTTTTACCGCCGGGACGGGCGACCCGTCCCCTACAATTGAAAACGTTAAGTGTACGACAAACTACAATTTGAAATGCTGCAAACAACGAAAAAGAGCCTGCTGGGCGGCAGGCTCTTTTCTTATGCGATTTACTGCTCGATCAGCAGTTCTGCGATCTGGATGCAGTTGGTAGCGGCGCCCTTGCGGACCTGGTCGCCGCAGCACCACAGGCACAGACCGTTCTCGTCGGTCAGGTCGGGACGGATACGGCCGACAAAGACGATGTCCTGGCCGGTGGTATCCAGGGGCATGGGATACTGCTTGTTGGCCAGATCGTCCACCAGACGTGCGCCGGGGGCGGAGGCGATAACTTCCCGGGCCTGCTCCACGGTGACCTTCTGGTCGAAGCGCAGGGCAACGGAAATGGAGTGGCTGCGGACAACGGGCACGCGGACACAGGTCATGGCCACGTTCAGATTGGGCAGGTGCATGATCTTGCGGCCCTCGAACTGCAGCTTCATCTCCTCGCTGGTGTAGCCGTCCATCTGCTCGCCGCCAATCTGGGGGATCAGGTTGAAGGCGATCTGGTGGGAGAACACCTTGGGCTCGTAGGTCTCACCCTTTTGCAGGGCTTCCACTTCATTCATCAGCTCAATGGGGCCGCCGGCACCGGCACCGGAAACGGCCTGGTAGGAGGAGACCACCATGCTCTTGATGGGCGCGATCTTATTCAGGGCATTGACGGCGGTGCAGGTGATGATGGTGGAGCAGTTGGGGTTGGAGATGATGCCCTTGTGGTTCTTGACGTCAGCGGCGTTGATCTCGGGGACGATCAGGGGCACGTTGGGGTCCAGGCGGAAGGCGGAGGAGTTGTCAACGAAGACAGCGCCGGCTGCCACAATGGCGGGGGCCCACTTCTCTGCGATATCATTCTCGGCAGCGCCCAGGACGATGTCCACGCCCTGGAATGCTTCGGCGCAGACCTCCTGGATGGTGACTTCCTCACCGCGGAAGGTCAGCTTCTTGCCGGCGGAACGGGCGGAAGCCAGGGGGACCAGGGTGCCCACGGGGAAATTGCGCTCCTCCAGGATCTTCATCATTTCCTGACCGACAGCGCCGGTGGCGCCCAGGATGGCTACGGTATAGGTTTTCATATGGATTTACCTCCCAATTCTCAGATAAAACCCTCGGCCCCCTCCCTGAGGGGGCTGTCACCGAAGGTGACTGGTGACTGGGGGAGTGTCCTATCATCGAAGCGACACTCCCTCCGCCCCTTCGGGGCACCTCCCTCAGAGAGGGAGGCAAGGCGTTGTAGTATATTTTACTTCACGAAGCTGTTGTACAGCACCCGGATGGCGTTTTTGTAATCCTTGTTGTCCACGCCGAAGATGATGTTCAGCTCATCGGGGCCCTGGTTGATCATGCGGATGTTGATGCCCGCGGCGCCCAGCGCGGCGAAAAGCCGGCCGGAAATGCCGGGCCGGTAGGCCATCTGGCGGCCGACGGCGGCGACCACGGCGATCTGGTCGTGGACTTCCAGGGAGTCAGGCTCCACCTCATTCTGGATCTCGGCCAGTATGGTATACAGGTTGGGGGCCAGGGCCTCGGTGGGGGCCACCACGGAAACATTGTCGATGCCGTTGGGCACATAATCCACGCTGATGTTATGACGCACCAGAACGGTGAGGACCTTGTGCAGGACGCCCACCTGGTTGCTCATGCCCCGCTTGCTCAGGGAGATGATGGAGAAATCCTTCATGCCGGTGATGCCGGTGATGAAGCGGTCGGGCTCGTGGTCCTCGTCGAAGCGCTCCATGATGATGGTGCCGGGATCGTTGGGGGCGTTGGTGTTGCGGATGTTCAGGGGGATGTTCTTCTCCCGGACGGGGAAGATGGAGCCTTCGTGGAGCACCTGGGCGCCGGAGTAGCTCAGCTCCCGCAGCTCGTCGTAGGTGACCTCGGCGATGGGCTCGGGGTTGTCAACGATGCGGGGGTCGGCCATCAGGATGCCGGAAACGTCGGTCCAGTTCTCGTAGACGTCAGCGTCCAGAGCGGCTGCCGCCAGGGCGCCGGTGATGTCGCTGCCGCCCCGGGAGAAGGTGTGGATCTTGCCGTCAGGCATGGCGCCGAAGAAGCCGGGGGTGACGATCTTCTGACCGAAGGCCAGTTCCTTCAGAGCCTGGTAGGTGGCATCCTGGTTAATGGTGCCGTCCAGGTTGAACTTGACCCAGTCCGCGGCGTCCAGGAAGCGGAAGCCCAGATACGCTGCCATCAGCTTGGCGGAGAAATATTCGCCCCGGCTGACCAGCTCTTCCTTGGAGATCTTCTTGGCGTCGATGCCCTTCTTCAGGACGGCGAACTCGGTCTCCAGGTCGATATCCAGCCCCAACTCATCCCGGATGGCGGTGTAGCGGGAGACGATCATGTCGAAAATGGGGTCGCAGGCCACGCCGTACTTGGTGTGGGCGTTGCACAGATACAGCAGGTCGGTGATCTTGTGATCCTTGCTGTGGCGCTTGCCGGGGGCGGAGACCACCACCACGGTACGCTCCGGGTCGGACAGGACGATGTCCCGGACCTTCCGGTACTGACCGGCGTCTGCCATGGAGGAGCCGCCGAATTTGGTTACTTTCATGTTATTCTTATCCTTCTTTCCAAATGGGTAAATGCGATTATCTGGCGCGGGAGCGCCCTTGCCCCCTCATAAACGAGGGGGACGAGGTTTTTCTTACTCAGCAATCGCAGCAATAAATGCCGCGGGATTGTTCTTCAGCCAGGCGTGCATCTCGGAGACTGCCACGGGGTTGGTGACCACGGCATCGCCCCAGGTTTCGGCGGCGTTCTCCGCGATCCAGTTATCGCCGCCGCGGACATAGTAGCGCAGCTTGACGGAATTGTCGGCGCTGACCTTCTTGCCGTAGGGGCAGTAGAAGCCCTTGCCGGCGAGGATGCTGACGCAGTCCTGGACCACATTATATGCGGTGGGGTAGCGGCCGGCGCCCTGACCGTAGAAGCTCTGGCGGCCGGAAACCTCGCCGTCCAGGGTGATCAGGTTGAAATTGGTGGGAACGGCGGCTTCCAGAGCGCCCTGGGGGAACAGGGTGGGCTGGACGTAGGCGGTGTAGGAGCCGTCCTTCTGGGTGCCGTGGGAGACCAGCTTGCAGGTGTAGCCGTTGGCCTTGAAATTGGCGATATCACCGGCGCTGATGCGGCTGATGCCGGCGGCGGGGACGGATGCCTTCTCCAGGCTGACGCCGAAGGCCACGTTGGCCGACAGGATCAGCTTGTGCCAGGTGTCGATGCCGTCCACGTCGGTGGAGGGGTTGGCCTCGGCATAGCCCAGGGACTGGGCTTGGCGCAGGGCCTCGCCATAATCAAGACCCAGGCGGGTCATGGAGTCGAGAATGTAATTGCAGGTGCCGTTCATGATGCCGCCCACCATGCTGACTTCCTCAACACGGCGCACACGCTCCAGCTCGCTGAGCCAGCCGATGCCGCCGCCGACGGCAGCGGTGCAGCGGAAGGCCACGCCCTTCTCGGCAGCCAGGGGCAGCAGGTCGTCATAGAAGGTGGCCACCAGAGCCTTGTTGGAAGTGACGATGTTCTTGCCCGCTTCGATGGCGCTGCGGACGAACTCGTAGGCGGGGTGCAGACCGCCCATGGCTTCGACAACGGTGTCGATGGTTTCGTCATTGAGCACCTTCTGGAAATCACGGGTGACCTCCGCGTCGGGCAGCTGGATATCCTCCAGGCAGACGACCTTTGCAACCTGCATATCATCACGGGATGCGGTAATATCATACACGCCGCGGCCGACAACGCCGAATCCCAAGAGACCGATCTTCATAAAAATACCTCCGTAACACTTTCGTCAAGCGCAGCGTGAAAACGTCTGTATTCCGCTGAAAAACACTTGCTTTTTTACCGAAAACAGTATATCATATACCCGTTGAAAATGCAATATTCCCAAAAACCACAAGTATTTCCGGGATATGGCACCGCTTTTGTGCATTTGTGCTGAAATCTAACAAAAAGTCAGGCCCTGAATCGGGCTGTTTTGTTGAAGTGGTGATATCCCCTGCAATAAAAGTGAGGTAAGCTTATGTTCTATCACTCTACCAGAAACGCCGAACCCGTCGTTGACAGCGCCCGTGCCGTGCTGGAAGGTCTCGCCCCCGACGGCGGCCTGTACATGCCTGAATTTATCCCTGAGTTTGACTGGAAGGCCTGCCTTTCCGGCTCTGCCCAGGAGATGTCTGCCATGATCCTCTCCGCCCTGCTGCCGGACATTCCCAACATGCGTCAGCTGGTGGCCAACGCCTACACCGGAAAATTCGAGACCGAGGATCTGACCCCCACCGTCCCTGTCGGCGGTTTCACCGTTCTGGAGCTGTTCCGGGGCCCCACCTCCGCCTTTAAGGACGTCGCCCTGCGGATGCTGCCCCAGCTGCTGACCACAGCCAAGGGCGTGTGCGGCATGGAGAAGGACATCATGATCCTCACCGCCACCTCCGGCGACACCGGCAAGGCCGCCCTGGCGGGCTTCCAGGATGTGCCCGGTGTGCGCATCACCGTGTTCTATCCCGACGGCGGTGTTTCCAAGGTCCAGCGGGCCCAGATGGTGACCCAGGAGGGCGAGAATGTCAATGTCTGCGCCGTTTACGGCAATTTCGACGACGCCCAGACCGGCGTGAAGAACATCTTCGCCGCCTGCCGGGACAAGGAACTGCCCTTTATGCTCAGCTCCGCCAATTCCATCAATATCGGCCGTCTGGCCCCCCAGGTCATGTACTATTTCAAGGCCTACCGGGACCTGCTGGACCGGGGCGCCATTTCCATGGGCGACGAGGTGAATTTCTCCGTCCCCACCGGCAATTTCGGTGACATTCTGGCCGGCTACATTGCAAAGCTCCTGGGCCTGCCCGTGGGTATGCTGATCTGCGCCTCCAATGCCAACAATGTCCTCACCGACTTCATCCGCACCGGTACCTATGACAAGCGCCGCCCCCTGCTCAAGACCACCTCTCCCTCCATGGATATTCTGGTGTCCAGCAATCTGGAACGGTTGCTGTACCTGATGAGCGGCTGCGATACTGCCCTGGTTGCGGACCTGATGGGCAAGCTGAACACCGCCGGCGTCTACACCGTCCCCGCCAATATGAAGGCTGCCATCGATCAGCAGTTCTGGGCCGGCTGCTGCGATGACGCAGGCGCCGCCAAGGTCATCGCCGGGGTCTGGGCAGAGCAGGGCTACCTGATGGATACCCACACCGCCGCCGGCTGGATGGCTGCGGAGGAATACGTTGCCGAAACAGGCGACCGGCGGCCCATGGTGGTCCTGTCCACCGCCTCCCCTTACAAATTCCCCGCTGCCGTGCTGGAAGCCATCGGCGGCGACCTGTCCGGCGACGAGTTTGACCAGATGGAGCGGCTGGAAGCTGTCACCAAGGTCCCCGCCCCCCAAAACCTTTCCACCCTGAAGGGTAAGCCCGAGCGTCACACCGGCGTCATCGATAAGGAAAAGATGCTGGAATATGTGCTGAGTCTGTAAGATGCGGTGATGTAGGGCGGGGTTATGACCCCGCCGACCACCTTGAATAATTGTGTTAAGCGTCTTTTGATAGGAAACGATTTCAGAAAATCCTGCATTTACATCATCGAACGCTGACGGCGGGGTCATGACCCCACCCTACAAAAGAGAATGGAGAAAACCATCCCATGAAAAGAGTCACCATCCGCGTGCCGGCCACCACCGCCAATCTTGGCCCGGGCTTTGATGCCTTTGGCTGCGCGCTGAGTCTTTATACCGACGTCACCTTTGAAGAAACCGAATACGGCCTGGAGATCACCGGCTGCGACGAGGCCTACACCGGCCCCGACAACCTTGCCTATGTGTCCTACTGCGCTGTCCTGGCCTCCCTCAGCGAGGAAGTCCGGGGCGTCAGGATCCACATCGACGCCCATATCCCCATCTGCCGCGGCCTTGGCTCCTCTGCCGCATTGCTGGTGGCGGGGGCCATGGGCGCCAACGTCCTGCGGGGCAGCAAGCTCAGTACCCAGGGCCTGCTGAACATCACCAACGCCATGGAGGGCCACCCCGACAACCTGGCCCCTGCTTTCTACGGCGGCCTGACGGCCTCCATGGTGGACAACGGCCTGCCGGTCTGCGTCAGCTTCCCCCTGCATCCCGACTGGGAATTCCTGGCCCTGGTGCCGGATTTCGACCTGTCCACCGCCAAGGCGCGCTCCGTCCTGCCCCAGCAGGTGAACCGCGCCGATGCCATCTACAACATCGCCCACGGCGCCCTGGTGCTCAAAGCCCTGGAGCTGGGCGACGAGAAGCTGCTGCGCAACGCCATGCAGGACAAGCTCCATCAGAATTACCGCAAGCACCTGATCAGGGATTACGAGAAGATCGAAGCCCTGGTGCGTACCACCGGTGCGGCCTTCTGCCTGTCCGGTGCCGGCCCGACGCTGCTGTGCATCACCCAGGATGAGCGCCTGGAAGAAAAACTGGCGAAGAAGCTGGATTCCATCACCGAGGCCAACTGGGAAATGCTGCCCCTGCACATCGAATTCCAGGGCGCGCGGGTCATTAAGGCGGAATAAGAAAAAGCCCACCCTGAGGGTAGGCTTTGACGTATCTCTGAACAAACAAAGCCCCATCCGTTCGGGCCATATCCTTGCTTGTAGGGCGGGGGCTTGCTCCCGCCGCGCTTTCTCAATATACAACCGCAGCACCCACAAAGGGCGCTGCGGTAAACTATTCGACATATTAGAATTTGTTAATCCAATCCGAAGTGCTTTGCAATGGCAGCGCAAACATCTTCCCTTGTATCTATATTATTATCTTGCCGTACAACCGTGAAAAAGCCGCTATTCGCATATTCATCATAGTGTTTTTTGCTGTTAATGAGTGCAAGTCCTCGTCTATAGTTTTCCATAACGGCTTCGGGGTCTTCGCAACGCTCAATAACACTGAGGAGAAACTGTTTTTCGGGGTCACTTCGGTCAAAGAAACGTTCGACACTCATAGACTGAGGCGAAAGCATAACTGCAACGTGATGGTAGTCGGATATTTCTTTCAGTATGTCAAGAGGAATGTTAGTATCAACAATCACTTTTTTGTCCCTTGATATGGAAATGAGTTCGATAACCTCAAACTCCGCAGCTTCTTTTCCGGTACTATAAATCCATCGTTCATATTCTTCGGGAGAACGAGTGACAAATTCTTTCCAATCAGTAAGGCTTTTAATGAAACAGATATCAGGCTGTACATCGGGCGTTGCGACGATATCCGATACCATACTGTGATAGTTTTCTCCGCAGAAAACCATATCATATCGATCAGCAAGCATTTTTACTGTGGTTGACTTTCCTGCATATGCTGTGCCTGTAATGAAATACACATTTTGGAGATAATGCTTTAGGATGTTGTTCTCAATTTTCATACCTTATCTCACCTCGTCAAATTCAAGCTTATCGAACAGATTGTATCACGGTTACAACGAATTATCAATGCCTGCAGTGTATTGTGTTTCGGCGGGAGCAAGCCCCCGCCCTACGATAAGCGTACATGGCAAGCAGAGCTTCCGGGCAACTGCCCGGACCCACATAGATACGAAAACTGGCAGATCAAAACGACCTGCCAGTTTCTTTATGCTATTTCTCCGCTGATGACATCACACTTTTGGATGGGGCTTTCTGTATGGCTTATTCGATTTCGACAAGGTCCAGGGTGAGTTCGCTGCGGGGGATCAGGAAGCGGCGGATGGCGAAGAGGATGCCGACGCAGACGATGCTGATGAGCAGGGTCCAGGCGTCGCCGTGGCTGACGATGATCTGGCGGGCGGTGGCCATGATCAGCACCTCGATGGTGTTGGCGGGGGTCATGTCGATGAGCATTCGCACAAACTCCAGACCGACAACCACGGTCAGAATACTCTGCAGGAAATAGTTGGGGTCATCGAAGAGGGTGGGGGCGTAGAAAGCCTGGATCACGGCGTAAATCAGAACACCCACCAGGGCGATGATGGTGACGCCGGCTATAACGAGTTCCAGGGTGTGCAGGATCTTGCGGTAGATATGCTCGATCCGGCCCACATGGTGGTGGAAGTTGTCGTGTCGGTCAGTGTGGTGGTTCTTGTCGTGAAGTTCGTGCATAGATATTCCTCCCGGCATTTTTTACTATTATACATGAAAAAGAACCGGAAGGAAAGAAATATCTTCCACCAAATTGTATTGCTGCGCAATTTACAGATACTTCCGCATCTCTTTCTCCGCCCGCTGGACTTCCTCCAGCAGTTCCCGGGCGGACATGCGCAGCACGCCGCTGCGGAAGGAGGAAAGCTGCACCAGATTGTCCGACGACGCCACCCGGACGGCGTAGTTATTGCCGATCTGAGCCACCAGCGATTCGATGTAGGCGTCGCCGGTCTCGCCCTCCTTGGTGAAGACCACATGGATGTTGTGGAATTTGTCCTTCTCGCCGGGATTGCCCTTGACCTTCCAGCCGTCGAAGACCAGCACCACGTAGCTTTTTTTGAAGCCGGCGTAATTGCTCAGGCGGCTGCACAGGGTCCGCCGGGCGGCCTCCAGGTCCTCCTTTGCCAGGGCGTTGAGATCGTCCCAGGCAAAGATGATGTTGTAGCCGTCCACAATCAGGGCCTGCTGCTTGGGGGGCTTGATGGTGATGACTTCGGTGGCGGGGCGGTTGGCGGGGGCGCGATAGAGGGGGCGCTTCACGGGGCCGAATTCCCGCTCCATGATGGCTTCCAGCTCCTTGTCGTCAATATGGAAGTTCCGGGTAATGATCTGGGGGGCCTTTTCTTCCTTCAGGCCGCTTTCCAGGTGCATATAGTTGGTCACCTCGTTCCATTTGACGTTGAAGCCCGCGCCGTGGGCGCAGAAGACGGAATCCGGCGTGTTTTCCAGATCCGCTTCCGGGTCGTAGGCCGCTTCGGCCACGACTTGTTCCTGATTGTGGCAGGGGGCGTAGCCCTGGAGGGTGATCTGCAATCTGCCCCGGCCCTGGGTGTAGGAGGCCACGGTGTCGGCGTAGTCACCCAGCTCGGAGGCGGGAACAAGGCCTTTCAGGGTGGACAGGGTTCCGGTGCCCTCCGGGGTGTCGAATTCACCGCCCATGGCCTTGATGTCGGTGATGGCACGGCCCAGGGTTTCCGTGGGGAGGGTCAGAGTAAAGGCGTACCAGGGCTCCAGGAGGCGGGATTTGGCCTGCATCAGGCCCTGGCGGATGGCCCGGTAGGTGGCCTGGCGCATGTCGCCGCCCTCGGTGTGCTTCAGATGGGCCTTACCCACCAGCAGGGAGATTTTGATATCCGTAATGGGCGCGCCGGTGAGGACGCCCCGGTGGATCTTCTCGCTCATGTGGCTGAGGATCAGGCTCTGATAGCTGATATCCAGCACGTCCGTGGAGCAGAGGGTGTCGGTAATAATGCCGCTGCCGGGGGGCAGTGGCTCCAGGAGCACGTGGACCTCGGCATAGTGGCGCAGTGGCTCGAAATGGCCGACGCCCTCCACGGTGTTTTCAATGGTTTCCTTGTAGAAAATGCGGCCCTTGTCCAGCTCGATGTCCAGGCCGAACCGCTGGGATACCAGGCTGCGGAAAATTTCCAGCTGCACCCGGCCCATGATCTGCACATGGATGGCGCCGCCCTCCCAGAGGATGTGCAGCTGGGGATCTTCCTCTTCCAGCAGGCGGAATTTGGGCAGCACCGTCAGGGGGTCGCAGCCCCTGGGCAGCACCACCCGGTAGGTCATAACGGGTTCAAGAACAGCGGGATGGCCCGGCGGCTCGATACCCAGTCCCTGGCCGGCGAAGGTGCCGGAAAGGCCTGTGACGGCGATCAGCTGTCCCGCTTCCGCCACATCGGGGGCGGTGAACTTGTCGCCGGAGTAGAGGCGCAGTTGAACAGCTTTTTCCTCCTGCTTGTCGCCTTTTTGGTTGACATAATATAAAACGGAGCGGACCTTCAGCTGTCCGCCGGTGATCTTCATCCAGGTCAGGCGGTTGCCCTGGGGGTCCCGGGAGATCTTGTAGACCCGGGCGCCGAAATCCGCAGGATGGGACACCTCCGGGGCGTAGGCGTCCAGCACATCCAGGAATTCGTCGATGCCCGTCAGCTTCAGGGCGGAGCCGAAGCAGCAGGGGAAGAGCTTCCGGCCGGCGATCAGGCCTCGGATGTTGCCGGGGGTCACCTCGCCGGTTTCGAGATACGTTTCCAGCAGTGCTTCGTCGGTCATGGCGGCAGCTTCGGCGATCTCATGGAAATCCGCGCCAAAATCCACGCAGCCGGGACTCAGCTCCTTCTGGAGCTGTTCCATCAGCTTTTCCCGGTCGGTACCGGGCAGATCCATCTTGTTGATGAAGAGGAAGGTGGGGATATGGTACCGCTCCAGCAGCCGCCAGAGGGTGACGGTGTGGGCCTGGATGCCGTCGGTTCCGGAGATCAGCAGCACGGCGCAGTCCAGAATCGGCATGGTGCGCTCGGCTTCGGCGGCGAAATCCACATGCCCCGGGGTGTCCACCAGGGTGATGTCCAGATGCTCCGTGGCCACGAGGGCCTGCTTGGAGAAAATGGTGATGCCCCGGCTGCGCTCCAGATCATGGGTGTCGAGATACGCATCCCGGTGATCCACCCGTCCCAGGGTCCGCCGCATACCGGTGCAGTACAGCAGCGCCTCCGAAAGCGTTGTCTTCCCCGCGTCCACATGGGCCAATAGAGCAATACTACACATCCGCTTTTTGGGCTGTTCACCCATAGAAATAACCCCCTTCCATGCTCAAGTACGCATCATTATAGCATGGAAAGGGGTTTTCGTCGATAGATTTTATTGAATTTGGGAGAAAATGTAGTTCCTGGTAGTCCTGCTGGCGCATAGAATGTGGATTACTTGGGAAGATTCGGATAGATGTGCAGCGTCAATTCTCCATCCTGAGAGCGATACACCGTAGCTTTCTTCATTACCAGCTTCCAAAGCTGATTCTTCTCCGCGACGGTCAGTATTGGATAACTTTCCAGAATGTGCTGCGTGGTGGGAATGATCTGCGAGGTGGCTTTTTTCTGATGATTGTTATCGCTTTGCTGTTGCAGAAGCTCCGCTTCGGTGCGCTGGAGTTGGCTGATTTCCCTGGACAGGGAAGCATTTCGTTTGGTGAACATATCGATGGTGTAAACGCCTTTTTCGAGATATTCGCAAATCCCCTCCTGTTGGAGCTGTAACTGAGCAAGCTGCCCACGTACAGCATCCAGGGCTGACTGCACAGGATCAATAGTGGGTTCCTGTTCAGAATCGACTTGGACGATATATTCCTCCAGCCATTCTTCCATTGCGTCGTAGATCGCATCTTCCACGGTTTCGCATTTAATCATTTTGCAATCACAGCCTCTGGTGGGACACTGGTACCAGGCGATACAGGTTCTTGTCTTCTTAGGGATTTTTCGTTTCATGACGGCACCGCATTTTTCACAAAACAGAATACTGGCAAAAGGATTCTGCAAATGCCGTTCCTTATGTGTGGGTGGGTGATATCGCTTGGCTTGGGCTGCCTTGGCACGGCTCCACTGTTCTTCTGTAATGATGGGCTCGTGACGGCCTTCATAGACCTCATACTCATCATTCAGGATTCTCTTTTTGGCAAGCATACCATCCCTCACAACTCGCTTTACAGGTTCCCTGCGCCAACGGATCTTTCCGAGATACACCTCGTTGTTGATGATATTTGCAACGGAGGTCTGTCCCCATTCTCCGGTACGGGAGGGGATGTGCATTTGGTTCAGCTGATAGGCGATGGTGTTATAGCCAATGCCCTGCTGACCGTACATATCAAAAATCATCTGAACTACCCTGGCTTCTTCCGGTTCGATGCGCAGGCTATTGCCCTTTTCACCGGGGAGTTTATAGGCCCGGTAGCCGTAGGGAGCTATGGAGCCCATAAATTTTCCCTCAGAGGCGGACTGGTTTCTGCCGCGCACCAGACGTTTGGTGATGGTCTTCAGCTCATACCGGCTGAACATGAACTTCATGTCCGTGAACTGTTCGTCGGATTCATTTTGAAGGTCATAGGTCTTGCCGGGGGTGATGATCCGGCAGGCATTGGTCTGAAAGACCTGCATGATATAGCCGGATTCCATGGACGAGCCTCTGGAAAGACGCTCAATGTCCATGCAGACCACGCCGTCGTACATGCCTGTGTTGATCAGTTCAAGCAGGCGCATCATTTTGGGACGGGAGGAGAGGGATTCGCCGGAGACGACCTCTTCCAGCACCTCCACAACATTCAGCTTTTTCTCTTTACAGAATTTATCCAGAATCTGCCGGTGGCGGGACAGGGTTTCTTCCACGGAAATCTCTTCGTAATCGGTATCCATTCTGGATTTTCTCAGGTACATTAAGTATCGTGCCAATTTCACACTTCCTTTCTGTGAAATCACTGTTTTCTCGTATTTTATCGAAATGGTTCTGTTTGCACAAAGGTACGGCCGGAGCCGTACCTTTGTGGGTGTTCAGCTATGCGGGGATGTTTTCATCCGTTTCAGGGGTGCTTCTGGAATATGCCTGAGAGATCAGCGCTGTAATCTGCGATAAGATATCCGCAATATCCTCAGAATTCACGCCTGCACAGTAGTCATCATGAATCTGGATATTGGGCTCCATCATCAACGCTCCTCTCTGCGCTGCTGACGGCGCTTGTAGTCTGCTTCCACCAGCCGGAGGATGGCATTCAGCACATCCTTGGGCGTATAGCTTCTGGGGAAATAGCGGCGCAGCTGGCCATAGTCCAGGCTGATCTTCTCCTGCTGATTGGGCTTGGGGGTGCGGAGCATTTCGAAGATCCGATCCATGGTCAGCTCACCCCGCTGGCTCAGAAGCTTCATCTGCTGCGCCTGGGACAGGGAGGGCGTACAGTCCTCACACTCCATAGTCTCCAGCAGATCCCGCTGTTCCGCCTCCGTCAGATAGGAAAGCTCCACAGCCGGGGTCAGGGCGATTCTGCCTTCATCCACCATGCGGAGGATATCAGGGATCAGATAGGTCAGGCGGATGTAGCGGCGAACCTGCTCGCGGCTATCACCATTGGCTGCACCTACGATTTCGTTTGTCCGCAACTTCGACACAACCTGTGTCGAAGTTAAATCCGTGCGTGCGCCCTGTCGGCTCATAGCCTCCATCTTCATCCTGTAGGCGAACGCCTTCTCACTGGGCAGGATATGCTCCCGGTGGAGGTTGCTGTCCACCAGGGCGATAGCTGCTGCGTCACGATCCAGAGAATAAATTAAGGCAGGAATCTTATCGATTCCTGCCTTTCTACATGCGTGGACTCTCCGGTGCCCGGAGATCACTTCATATTCACCTGTATCCAGCGGTCTGACCATGATGGGGTTCAGAACACCCTGGGTAATAATGCTCCAGACAAGCTGGTTCATTTCTTCATCATCCTTCACCTGGAAGGGATGCCCCTCAAAGGGACGGAGTTTATCGACAGGCAGATATTCTGCCAGAATTTTGTTGCTCATCGGCTGTAGCTCCTTTCTGTTCTGGTTTGGGTCTTGGCTTTGGCTTCCATTTCGTTTTCGTAAAGATGGGTCATCATGGTATCGATGTGTGTGGAACGCTCCTCAATATTGGTGGCCATTTTCCTGCGTTTGCGCAGCTCGGTGATCTGCGCTGTAATTCCTGCTTTTTCCTGCCGCAGTTCTTCTTTGCGCTCCGGGACTGCTCTGCGGATTTGGTTCTGGAGCTTGGTGCGGATTGTCCGCAACCGTTCCAGTTCCGCTTCCGTCTGGGCGAGGTCAGCATGGAGATCATCCAGGGTCTCGATATGATTTGCACCCATGTACTGAATCTCACGGGTGTACTGATCCAGTTTCCGCAGCTCCTCCTTCATGAAGGGAGAGGTGGGCTTGTAGCTGGTGCCTTTGGGCAAAACTCCCAGCTGATACTGCCACCAGATATACAGGCGGTAGATATGGGTGGTTTTAACCCCCGGCTGCCAGGTTCCTCGCAGCTCCTCCGGGAGATAGGGAGATGCGGACACAACGGGGCGCACCAGACCATATCGAGTCCTGCTGCCCATCCGCTCCTGGACAAATTCCGGCGTCCATTTGGGGTTCAGGGTTTCGATGTGGGTGAAGTATTTGTACTGGGGCAGCTTCATCTTCCACTTCCGTCCGCTGAAATCCACCTCATAGCCCAGGCGGGTCAGGAATCGCGCCATCTGCTCCACGGTGCGGCTGCCTTCTGCTGCTGCAATAAAATCTTCACGGTAGATGTTGTACCGTGTCGGCTTTCCGGCCTTCTCATCCAGCCACACAGGACGGCTGGGAGACTTCTTTGGATTGTGAATGACGGAGAGATCATGCTCCAGACAAATGCGGTCTGAGACCTCCATGAACCGTTTGCGCTCTGCTTTGGAATAGTTGTATTTCCGTCCGTCCTTGAATCCCACGGAATTAAAGCAAAAGTGGTTGTGCAGATGCTCCCGGTCCAGATGAGTGGTGACGATGATCTGGAAGCTGTCGCCCCACATCTCCTTAGCGGTCTGGACACCGATAGCGTGGCATTCTTCCGGGGTTAGCTCTCCCGGCTTGAAACTCTGGTAGCCGTGCCATGCGATATAGCCATCGTCCTTGCAGAACTGCTTCTTGGTCAGGATCATCTGCTCCAGAGCGATCTCCTTGACGCAGTTGATGGCGGTGACATACTCGCCATGGTCGGTCTTGTCCGGGTTCTGGGCATAGGAAAAGACATTGAAAAAATCCTGTATCGACGGGTCTACCGTCTTAGCAGGATTTTCCACATATTCAATTAAGTCCCGGAGGCGGCCCTTAATGTGCCACAGCTTCGTCGTCGCCATTGGATTCCACCTCTCTCGGAAGTGTCGCTTCGCTCTGGATTTCAAGGATCAGCCTGCGGATACGCTCCCGAAAGCCTTCGTCTGTCAGATCATCATGAATCTCATAGAGGTCTGCCATGTGATTCCAGAAAGCGTTGTCCGGCATAGGTGCCGGTTCCAGACCGAATACCTTCTGCCGCACAAATTCAGCCTGAGAAATTCCAGCTTTCTCTGCCTGCTTCCTGAGCTTCACGCTTTCCTTTTCTGTCATGCGAAGCGTGTGTTTTACAGTTTTCTTTTCGATTGTGCTCATTCCTTTCTCTGGGGTTTTTAAGGGGCTGGCCCCTTCCCGTCCACACCCGGTAGCGGTGTGGATGCTGGATTGCGCCGTCGCAATCCGATGCTCGTTATCCCTGTGGACGTGCCACAGGCATCCCCGGACGGCCTTTGAAGCATATCCTAAGTTGCCTGCGGACTTGTCCGCAGCGTTGAAAATTTCAGGGTGGATTTTACAGAAAATCTGCCCTGTTCCACTTTGGGAACCCATAGTTCCATATTTGGCTGAATTCTGGGTTATTTGATTGGATGCGATACAGGTGGGTCCACTTTCAGGGGAACATGGGGCAAAGTGGGTCAAATCTGCCCCACTTAGTTAAAAGCATCAAGGAAGTCCGAAATCGTGTTCTCGTTCTCCTGTGCGTCCGCATCTGCCTGAGTCGGAAACGCCGATACCTGCTGAAGCTGACCGATCAGCCCGGAGAGCACATTGGCTTTCTGAGTTTCCTCCCGGATCGTCTGAATGACCCGCTCCAGAAAGGCGTCCTCTTCCAGCCGCTCGATATGGTCGTATAACGCAGAAACGGCGGCTCTGCAAAGAGAGCCGCCGCAGCCGTCCAGATATTCGTAGACCCGCCGGTCCTTCTCCTTGTCCAGATTCAGACGGATCTTGATATACTTTGTCGCCATTATTTAGCCGCCTTTCGGAAATTCATAGCCGCCATATATTCATAGCCCTTGGCGGTGGCGCAGATATCGTCGTTGATGAAGATGCGGTTACGGTCGTATTGGTTGAAATTCTTAATCAGACACCCACCGCCGCCGACAACATACAGCTTCATCAGTCGGGGATCATAGCCATGCTCCCGGAGCTTCCGGAAGATCTCCTGAACATAATCCTTTGCTGCGGCGGTCATAGTATGCTCAATCTCTGCCGTGATGCCAGCGGTGCCATGACGGAGGAAGCTGTGAATGGTCTCCTCATCCACCTGAGCCTTGTGCTCCCGCATCAGGGCTTCCTGCATGGCGATGACGCATTGCTGGACGCCGTATTTCTCCGTGAACATATTCCGGGGATCAGGCTTCTTATTTGCGATCCGCAGAAGGTTCATGGTGCCATTGCCAATGTCGCAGAGGAGATGGGTTCCGCTGAAATCACTGAGCCGTTCCGCAATGGCTGCGAAGCCCTGGGGAAATACCTCTGCGCCGACGATCTTAATGTGATAGTCCTGGTTGCGAAAAGTGAAGTCAACCTCAGCGTTGCGCAGCAGATATTCCTTGAATGCCTGCTTCTGGCTTCCAACCCAGCTAAGAGGCAGACCGGCTGCGATGAACACGGCAGCGGAGGTGATTTGCTCCCGTGCCAGCTCCCGGGCGATGGCAGCCAGGGTCAGGATATAGTAATCCTCGTCCATGACCTTCTCAGCGGAATATTCCTTGTGACCGATGCCGATCTGATAATACTTACCTTCATAGACCAGAAGATCCTGCTTGAAGGTGGGTTCCATGTCGCTGACCACCACCCCGGTGGGGAAGCAGCAGTTGGCGGTTTTGATGTTGCCATAGCCGTGGTCAACACCGATGATATAGGTTCCGTTTTTGTTCTTCATGTTTCATTATCCTCCCTGGTTGTTTTTCATAATGGATTTATAGAGTTCCGGGTGTCCCGGCAGCACCGCACCACGGAAATAGGTGCAGTTGATCCGGCTGACAGACAGTCGCTGGGGACAGGGCATGTCCAGTGCCAAACATTGACCGTTGTCCCAGTTGCAGCAGGTGGGAAGCAGGGCTTCGACCTGCTGTTCCTGCTCCGGTGTGAGCTTCCAAATCATATCTTTTTCCTCCTTTCGATACTTAGAAAAACTGACCTCGCACAGAAAAAGTGGGGGCAGTTATCAAATAACGAAAGTGGAGGTAGATTTGTTCATAATTGTGTGCTAAACTTAGTTAACATTGATAACTAAACTGAGGAGGTGCTGATATGGCATTCCGATATACCATTCCGATGATCAGCGCCATTACGCTGCTTTCCTCCGTCGATGAAAAAGACGGTAAATTTGATATCGTTTACGATGCGGCAGAGCCGTCCCGGGAGTATCTTGTGAAGTGGACCCAGCAGGATGACTGTCCTATGTTCCATCAGGCTATGCAGGTGTTGAAGGATAATGGTTATGATGAATCGTTCGACAGAGATGTACTTTCAGAAGTATTCCTCTATGTGGACTTCTCCGGTATCTTTGACCTCAGGCCGATGGGCAAGGTGGCAGAGCTTCAGCGGAAGGCGGAATGGATGTTCCGTCCCGAAGGGATCCGGCTCTGCCTGAGGGTGCAGACACACCGCTATATTGCTTTTGAACGCTCCGCCAGCATGAGCCGAAACTCCAAGCTGTGCTTTGTCCGGGAGGATCTTTATGAACCGCTGAAAGAACGCATGATGCTGGGCATGAGCATCGGACAGTGCCAGCTGAGCAAGCTTTATGCCTACAATGGTCTGTTATTTACTGGCGGCTATCGCATTGATAGTCGGGATTTGCTGAATGATAAAAGGATCATCGTCATTGAGAATCCCAAGAGTATCATCGAAAACGTAAAGACCATCACTGTTGAGGATGACTGTTCTGATGCACCCATTCGTGAATACCACCGTGTGGAAAAACAGATGGATATTGAGATCACGGAATTTGACGGCGAAGGACTGGTATCTCCTGGCCTCGCAAGGCATCTCGATCCTGTGGCTGACAAGGGACATTTCCACCATTCCTTCCAGATCCGGCTGCCCTATATCAAGGGCATCGTTCATGAGGTGGATTTCAGGTCACTGTTCTATGAGCTGGGTGTTCACATGATCGTGGATATGTGGGGTAACTGGCACAGCATCGAAGATGTGGACATGATCCTGACGAAGAGTATGTTCAAGGGCTTCGGATGGATGACTGAGAACGGACTGAGCTGGGCGGAATATCTGCGCAGATGCGTGAAATATGACCATGCCCTCTACGTCTCCGGTATGGATTCTGTGGAGCCGCAGGATATGACGGAGCTAAATTATCAGTTCCTGAACACTGCCGCCATTTCCGACGAAGAGTTCCGGCCTGCTGCGCTGCCGATGGATTGGCGTTTAAGCTCTCAGGCAAGAAATGGCAACTGGCTCACAAAAGCAACAGAACAGGCATATTACGATTTCCGCACAAACCTTGGGCCACAGAGAGACTACTTCATAGCGAAGCTGGATGACCCGGAGTTGGACATTACTGACCGGCAGCGATACCGGGCAGAACTGATAAAGAAGAATTTCTGGTTTATTTTT
>JAFTVM010000102.1 GCA_017465745.1 Oscillospiraceae bacterium | reverse complement strand
TAGGGGACGGGTCACCCGTCCCGGCGGTAAAACCTGGCGAATTGACATTTGTATCGGCGAATTCGTAATCGGAAGGTTCACGGGACGGGGAACCCGTCCCCTACATTGGTGTACCATATCGGAACGACAAACTACAATTTGAATTCCATTGACACTTCGGGTATACTATATACAAACGCAAACGAAAGGAACCGACCTATGGAATACTTTATTTCCTTCCTGGAGGGCATCATCACCTTCATCTCTCCGTGTCTTCTGCCGATGCTGCCCATTTATATCTCCTATTTCGCCGGGGGCGGCGTCCGCAGTACCCGCAAAACAGTTACCACCGCATTTGGCTTTGTTCTGGGCTTTACGGCGGTGTTCGTGGCCATGGGCGCCCTGGCGGGTACCCTGGGCAGCTTTCTGACCAGGTATCAGACCGCTGTCAACATCATCTCCGGCCTCATCGTCATTTTCTTCGGCCTGAATTTCCTGGGCGTATTCAAGCTGAACCTGTTCCGGGGCGGCGTGAATTTTGACGGCCGGGAGCTGGGCTTCTGCTCCGCCGCACTCTTCGGCGTGGTCTTCTCCGTGGGCTGGACGCCCTGTGTGGGGGCGTTCCTGGGCTCGGCGCTGGTGATGGCCTCCCAGCAGGGCACGGCGCTGAAGGGCATGGGGATGCTGCTGAGCTACTCCCTGGGCCTTGGCGTGCCGTTTATCATCAGCGCGGTGCTCATTGACCGGCTGAAGACGGCGTTTAATTTTATTAAAAGAAATTACCGCATTGTCAATCTCATCAGCGGCGGCCTGCTGATCGTCATCGGCATTCTGATGGCGACGGGCGTGATGAGCAGGCTGATCGGGTTGTTAAGTTAACTTTTGCAGGGATCGATGCCCGCATCGACCCATACGAGGTGTTTTTATGAACCAGAAGAAAACCTTATTGATCCTTGTCCTTGCGCTGGGGCTTCTGATCGCCGGCGCGGCGGCCCTTTACCACGGCCTTGGTGATGAAGTGGCTGCCCAGCAGCTGGCTACCCAGGGGGAGACTGTGACGGTTCCCGCCGGGACGGCCCCGGGAGCTGCCACGCCGGAGCAGCAATATGCCCCGGATTTCACAGTTTACGACCGGGATGGCAACCCCTGCAGGCTTTCCGACTTCCGGGGCACCCCGGTGGTGCTGAACTTCTGGGCCAGCTGGTGCGGCCCCTGCAAAATGGAGATGCCGGATTTTGACGAAAAGGCAAAGACCCTGGAAGGGGAGGTGCAGTTTCTGATGGTGAATCTCACCGACGGCGGCCAGGAGACCGTGGAGACGGCATCTGCCTTCATCGAGGCCCAGGGCTACACCTTCCCGGTGTTCTACGACACTGACCAGAGCGCGGCCTATGCCTACGGGGTCTATTCCATCCCCACCACCTACTTCATCGATGCACAGGGCTACGGCGTGGCCTATGCCAGCGGCGCCATCAGCGGTGAGGTGCTGCAGACCGGAATCGATATGATTCTTGAATAAATGAATATTCATTCGACCTAAAACGCCCGTTCCGGAAGGAATGGGCGTTTTCCATAAATAAAGTCCTGTATATATTGAAAAATATGTGATTTTATCCATTGCATTTTGCAGGTATAAATGGTATATTATCCAAAAGTGTCCCGCGACAGCGAACAAACATCTTTGGGACAAAAACAAAGGAGAGAATCAAAATGAAAAAAATCATTGCCATCGCACTGGCTGTTCTGATGCTGGCTTCTCTGGCCGCCTGCGGCGAAGCTTCCGGTGAGAACACTACCGAAGCCGGCGGCGATACCTACACCATCGGCATCTGCCAGATCCAGACCCACCCCGCCCTTGATTCCGCCACCCAGGGCTTCAAGGACGCTGTCGTCGCTGCTCTGGGCGAAGACAAGGTGGACTTCAAGTATCAGGACGCCGGCGGCGAATTCCCCAACTGCGGCACCATCATGGACGGCTTCGTGGCCGAGAACGTTGACCTGATCCTGGCCAACGCCACCCCTCCTCTGCAGGCTGCTGCTTCCGCAACTGCTGACATCCCCATCCTGGGCACCTCCGTCACCGATTATGCCACTGCGCTGAACATCGCTGACTGGACCGGTACTGTGGGCGGCAATATCTCCGGCACCTCCGACCTGGCTCCTCTGGACCAGCAGGCTGCCATGATCCAGGAGCTGTTCCCCGACGCCAAGAACGTCGGCCTGCTGTACTGCTCCGCCGAGCCCAACTCCGTCTACCAGGTCAATGTTGTCGAAGGCTACCTGACCGAGATGGGCTACACCTGCGAACAGTTTGGTTTCTCCGACGCCAATGACCTGGCATCCGTGACCCAGACCGCCTGCGACGGCTCCGACGTCATCTACATCCCCACCGACAATACCTGCGCCACCTACACCGAGTCCATCGCCAACGTGGTTCTGGCCGCCGGCATTCCTGTTGTGGCTGGTGAATCCGGCATCTGCTCCGGCTGCGGCGTGGCTACCCTGTCCATCAGCTACTACGACCTGGGCTACACCACCGGCGAAATGGCAGTGAAGATCCTCACCGGCGAGGCAGACATCTCCGAGATGCCCGTGGAGTTCGCTCCCGAGGTCACCAAGATGTACAACGCTGCCAACTGCGAGGCTCTGGGCGTCACCATCCCCGACGACTACGAGCCCATCGCCTGATCCAACTTCATGAATAAAGACGGGATGCGAAATGCGTCCCGTCTTTTTTTGGACGGATGGCATAAAAGAAAATTGCAGTCTGTATCCACAATATGGAAAAATGTATTGCATCACGAAATAATCCTGCTATAATAAATAAATCCAATCAAAAAAGAAGGAATCTATATGGCAATTATCACGGCAATTTCCAACCTGCTGATGGCTGTTTTCAAAGCGGTCATGAATCTGCTGTGGGGCGATCTGATCACGATTCCCCTGCCCGGCGGCAGTTCCATCGGTATTTCCCTGCTGGTGCTGCTCCTGATCCCAGCCGGTATTTTCTTCACCATCCGCACCAGATTTCCTCTGATCCGTCTCTTCCCGGAGATGGTGCGCCTGTCCTTCGAGGAGAAGGACGAGAAGCAAAAGGACGCCCTGTCCGGTCTGCAGGCGCTGATCCTCTCCACGGCCACCCGGGTAGGCATGGGCAACATGGTGGGCGTTGTGGCGGCGATCTCTGCCGGCGGCGCGGGCGCCGTGTTCTGGATGTGGATCACTGCTCTTGTGGGTTCCTCCACCGCCTTTGTGGAAGCCACCCTGGCCCAGCTGCATAAGGAAAAGGATCCCATCTACGGCGGCTACCGGGGCGGCCCCACCCATTATCTGCAGAACTTCTACGGCAAGGGCGGCAAAAAGCATATCCTGGCCATTCTGTTCGGTCTGGCATGTCTGGTATGCTGGTGCGGCATCAGCCAGGTCATCGGAAATTCCGTGTCCTCCTCCCTGGAGAATGCCTTCAACATTCCGCCCATCTGGTCTACGGTGGTTCTGGTGGCCCTTGCGGCGGTCATCGTCCTGCGCAAGAACGCTACCATGAAGGTGCTGGATATTATGGTTCCCATTATGGCGGTATTCTATATCCTGGTGACCTTCTACATCATAATCACCAACGCTTCCGCGCTGCCCGCTGTCTTCACCCGGATCATTGAGGAGGCCTTTGGCCTGCGGCAGATGGTGGCCGGCGGATTCGGCGCTGCGCTGATGAACGGCGTCAAGCGGGGCCTCTTCTCCAACGAAGCCGGCTGCGGCTCCGCTCCCTGTGCTGCTGCCGCCGCCAACGTGGACCACCCCGCCAAGGCGGGCCTGCTGCAGTCCTTCGGTGTGTTCATCGACACCATCGTCATCTGCACCTGTACCTCCATGATCATGCTGCTGGCCCCCCAGGACAAGATCGCAGGGCTGGAGGGGATGCAGCTGCTGCAGGAAGCCATGCGCTGCCACTTCGGCGATATCGGCGTGATCTTCATCGCCGTGACCTTGTGGCTGTTCAGCTTCTCCACCTTCGTGGGCGTTCTCTACTACGCCCGGAGCAACGTGGCGTTCCTCTTCGGTGACAGCATGAAGGCGCAGTTTATCTTCAAGCTGTGGGCACTGCTGATGCTGTTCATCGGCGGTCTGGCTGCCTACACCTTTGTCTGGGATCTGGGCGATCTCGGTATTGGTCTGATGACCGTGTTCAACATGCTGGCCATTATCCCCATGTCCGGTCAGGCTGTGAAGGCTCTGAAAGAATACGAACAGCTGCGAAAGCGCTGAGAAAAAACGGAACCCTGCGGGGTTCCGTTTTTTGCTCCCCGGAGCCGAAAAACCGGTGCGCCTACAACTACATACAATTTATTCGATAAAAATTTATATTTATCCATTGACTTTCATTTTTCGTCGGTGTATATTATGACAGTAAAGTCCACGCTATACGCAAAAACGTATTTCGACCGAAAACAAAAGGAGACAATCTATATGAAGAAGACCCTCGCAATTGCGCTGGCTGCTGCGATGCTCCTGTCCCTGGCCGCCTGCGGCGGGACGGCTCGGAACGACGGCAAATATGTGATCGGTATCTGCCAGATGAACAAGCACTCCTCGCTGGATCAGGCATCCGAAGGCTTTCAGGATGCCGTCATCGCCGCTCTGGGGGCAGAGAATGTGGAATTCCGGCACCAGAACGCTGCCGGCGAATATACCAACTGCGGCGCCATCATCGACGGCTTTATTGCGGAGAATGTGGATCTGATCCTGGCCAACGCCACGGTGCCCCTGCAGGTCGCGGCCGCTGCCACCGGTGATATTCCCATTCTTGGCACCTCCGTCACCGATTATGCCGCTGCGCTGAATATGACCGAATGGACCGGCACGGTTGGAGGCAATGTCTCCGGTACCGCCGACCTGGCGCCTGTGGATATGCAGGCGGCCGTCATCGCCGAGCTGTTCCCCGACGCAGAAAAAATAGGTCTGCTGTACTGCTCCGGCGAACCCAACTCTGTCTATCAGATTGACCTGATGGAGCGCTTCCTGACTGACATGGGCTACCGGTGCACCCGGTTCTCCTTTGCCGACGTCAATGACCTGTCCGCCGTTGTTCAGGACGCCAGCGACGAGTCCGACGTCATCTACATCCCCACCGACAACATCTGCGCCACCTACACCGAGAACATCGCCAACGTGGTTCTGCCCGCCGGCGTTCCTGTGGTGACCGGCGATGCATCCACCTGTGCCGCTGCCGGTGTGGCGACCTTCTCCATCAGCTATTATGAACTGGGTCTGGCCACCGGCGAAATGGCCGCGCAGATCCTCACCGGCGAAGCCGACATCTCCACCATGGCTGTCCGTCCCGCCGGCGAAGCCGTGAAAATGTACAACCCTGCCAATTGTGAGCTGCTGGGCATCACCATTCCCGAAGGCTACAAGGCTGTGGAATAAACTCGGAGGAAACGAATGAACGTTATCATATCTTTCATCAATTCACTGCCCGGCGCTTTTGGCCAGGGCCTCGCCTGGGGCATCATGGCCATCGGCGTATACATTACCTATCGTATTCTCGACATTGCCGACCTGACGGTGGACGGCTCTCTGGCCACCGGCGGTGCTGTGGCCGCCATCTGCATCAGCCTTGGTATGAACCCCTGGCTGGCCGTGCTGCTGGCAGTTCTCGCCGGTATGCTGGCCGGTCTGGCAACAGGCATTTTCCACACGATGTGCGGTATCCCCGCCATCCTGTCCGGCATCCTGACCCAGCTGGCGCTGTATTCCCTGAATCTTCGGATCATGGCCATCGGTTCTGACGCCAACACCAAGGCCACCGTCGCCCTCAGCGTTGACAACCAGGACCTCCTGCTTTCCTCCCGGTTCGTGCGGAGCCTGGAGCTGAGCTGGAAGCTGGAGGAGAACAACCCCATCTTCCTGCTGCTGATCGTGGTCCTTGCCCTGATTGCGGGCCTGTATTGGTTCTTCGGCACGGAGCTGGGCTGCTCCCTGCGTGCCACCGGCGCCAACCAGAACATGGCCCGGGCCCAGGGCATCAACACCGATTCCGGCAAGGTGCTGGCACTGGTGGTCAGCAACGGTCTCGTGGCTCTGTCCGGCGCCCTGCTGGCCCAGTATCAGGGCAGCGCCACCGTGGATATGGGCCGCGGTGCCATCGTCATCGGCCTGGCTGCCGTCATCATCGGCGAAGTGGTATTCAAGCGTTTCGCCAATTTCGCCGCCAAGATGGTTTCCGTGTGTCTGGGCGCCATCATCTACTACGTGGTCATCACCCTGGTGCTGCGGCTGGGTCTGGAATCCACCGACCTGAAGCTGCTGACTGCCCTGGTGGTCGCCGCATTCCTGACGGTGCCTTACCTGACGGGCAAGCGCCACGCCAAGCTGAAGAAGGGAGGAACCCGTCATGCTTAAGATCGAAAATGTGGTCAAGGTATTCAATGCCGGCACCATCAACGAAAAGGTCGCCCTCAACGGCCTGAACCTGCACCTGCGCAAGGGCGAGTTCGTCACCGTCATTGGCGGCAACGGCGCAGGCAAGTCCACCATGCTCAACGCCGTGGCAGGCGTCTGGGAAGTGGATGAGGGAAGGATCCTCATCGACGACATCGATGTCACCCATCTGCCCGAATACAAGCGGGCCAAGTATATCGGCCGCGTGTTCCAGGATCCCATGATGGGCACCGCCGCCACCATGCAGATCGAGGAGAATCTGGCTCTGGCCGCCCGCCGGGGCAAGCCCCGGGGCCTGCGCGCCGGTATTTCCAAGGCCGAGCGGGAAAACTACCGGGAGCAGCTGAAGATCCTGGATCTGGGTCTGGAAGACCGCATGACCAGTAAGGTCGGCCTCCTGTCCGGCGGTCAGCGCCAGGCGCTGACACTGCTGATGGCCACGCTGCAGCAGCCCAAGCTCCTGCTGCTGGACGAGCACACCGCCGCCCTGGATCCCAAGACCGCTGCCAAGGTTCTGGAAGCCACCCAAAGAATCGTCTCCCGCAGCGGCCTGACCACCATGATGATCACCCACAACATGCGCGACGCCATCCAGTACGGCGACCGCCTGATCATGATGTACAACGGCCACATCGCCGTCGACGTCGCCGGCGAGGAGAAGAAGAACCTCACCGTGGAGCAGCTGCTGAATCTGTTCAGCCAGGCCTCCGGCTCCGACGAAGTGGACGACAAGATGGTGCTGTCCTGAAAATGAAAATGCATGTCATTTCGAACCGGCCCGCAGGCTGGTGTGGCAATCCCCTGGATTTTTAGGCACGTATCTAAAAACCGTGGGGGATTTCCACACCAGTGTGCGCACTGCTGCGCGCGAAGAGCCGCCGTTGGCGGTTGCACGCTGTATGTGCTGCGGCACTGTGGTTCGGAATGACATGCTTCTTTTTACAGATCCTGCAGATCCGCAAATGTCATGTCATTCTCCAGATTGTCCCGGGCCAGGTCGGTGTCAATGATGCCGTGGGCCTTGGGGATCGGCGTTTCATGCCAGACCTTCTGCGCAGCCCCCATCGTCTCCGCGATGATGGGAGCGGCTTTCTTTTTACCGGATTTTGCTTTTCCCTGAATCTGGGGAACGGGGGATACTTCATTTCTCGGATGGGTATGGGTCACCCCGGGGCGCTTCATGCCCTGCTTTGCCATTGCGATCACCTCATTCGCAGTCTTCCCTGAAGGGACGCTGAAAATGACAGAAAATTTGCAGAAATTCAGGCGAAAAGTGGCAAAAAGGGTTGCCTTATGCAGTGACATCTGCTATAATCGGTCAAAATACATAAAAATGAAGGAGTAGTTATGGCTATTATCACGGCTCTTTATAATCTGCTGTGGGGCGATCTGATCACGATCCCCCTGCCCGGCGGCAGTTCCATCGGCATTTCGCTGCTGGTGCTGATCCTGATCCCCGCCGGTGTTTTCTTCACCTTCCGCACCAAGTTCGTCCTGTTCCGGTTCTTCCCGGAGATGCTGCGCCTCTCCGTGGAGAAGAAGAATCCCGACAAGAAGGACGCGCTGTCCGGCCTGCAGGCACTGATCGTGTCCACCGCCACCCGTGTGGGCATGGGCAACATGGTGGGTGTGGTGGCGGCGGTCTCCGCCGGCGGTGCGGGTGCGGTGTTCTGGATGTGGATCACCGCCATCATCGGTTCCTCCACCGCCTATGTCGAAGCTGTCCTGGCCCAGATCCACAAGCAGGAGGATCCCATCTACGGCGGCTACCGGGGCGGTCCTGCTTACTATCTGCAGAATTTCCTGGGAAGAAACGGAAAGAAGAGCATCATCGCCATTCTCTTCGCCCTGTCCGGCCTGCTGTGCTGGTGCGGCGTCAGCCAGGTCATCGGCAATTCCGTGTCCTCCGCCTTTGAGAACGCTTTCCAGATCCCGCCCATCTGGTCCACGGTGTTCCTGGTGGCGCTGGCGGCGGTCATCGTCCTGCGGAAAAACGCCACGGTCAAGGTGCTGGATATCATGGTGCCCGTCATGGCGGTGTTCTATTTCCTGGTCACGATTTACGTCATCATTGTTAATGCTCCCCTGCTGCCTGAAGTTTTCACCCGGATTTTCCAGGAGGCTTTCGGTCTGCGGCAGATGGTGGCGGGCGGCTTCGGCGCGGCCCTGATGAACGGCGTCAAGCGCGGTCTGTTCTCCAATGAGGCAGGCTCCGGCTCCGCTCCCTGCGCCGCCGCGGCTGCCAACGTGAGCCACCCCGCCAAGGCGGGCCTGCTGCAGGCTTTTGGCGTCTTCATCGATACCATCGTCATCTGCTCCTGCACCGCCATGATCATGCTGCTGGCTCCCCAGGACAAGATCGCGGGCCTGCAGGGGATGGAACTGCTGCAGGAAGCCATGCGCCATCACTTCGGCGATATCGGCGTGGTGTTCATCGCCGTGACGCTGTGGCTGTTCAGCTTCTCCACCTTTGTTGGCGTGCTGTACTACGCCCGGAGCAATGTGGCGTTCCTCTTCGGCGACGGCACCAAGCCCCAGCTGATCTTCAAGCTGCTGGCTCTGGTGATGCTGTTCATCGGCGGCCTTGCCGCCTATACCTTCGTCTGGGATCTGGGCGACATCGGCATCGGCCTGATGACTGTGTTCAATATGATCGCCATTATCCCCATGTCCGGCCAGGCCGTCAGGGTGCTGGAGGAATACAACGAAATCCGCAAGCTGCAATAAAAAAGAGGGACTTCCCGGTGTGGGAAGTCCCTTTCGTTATTTATTCAGCGGTCTTTTCTTTGGTCTTGGTTTCCTTTGCCTTGGCGGCTGCTTCGGCTGCGGCCTTTTCAGCGGCCTCCTATGCCAGCTCCGCAGCGTACTTTTCACGGCTGCCGGGAACTTCCCGCAGGACGATGGCGGTCCGGGCGGGGATGTACAGTTCCACGAAATGCTGGCCGTCGAAGGTCTTGGCGGTGTAGGTCATGTGCTCCACCAGACCCTGGCCGCCGTACTTGACGTCGTCAGAGCACATGGCCACCTCGTAGTCGGCCTTGGCAGGCAGGGGAACCAGCACATTGGTCAGAGAATTGGCGGGGGAGAAGTTCAGGGCGAACATCAGGTCCTTCCTGGAGAAGACGATGGTCTGCTCGGGGGACTTCATCAGCAGCAGGTTGCCCATCCGCTCGGCGAACATGTCGGTATCCTTGGTCAGGTGGATCATGTCGTGATCGAAGGCGTCCAGCCACTGGTACTTCAGATTTTCGTTGTTCTTCAGGCTCCACTGGCGGCGGCAGTAGTGGAAGCTCCAGCCGTTGCCCTCCCGGGGGAAGTCGATCCATTCGGGATGGCCGAATTCGTTGCCCATGAAGTTCAGGTAGCCCTCGCCGCCGGCGCCCAGGGTGAAGATGCGGATCATCTTGTGCAGGGCGATGGCGCGGTCCACAACGGGATTGTGGGTGCCGGTCTCCATGTCGGTGTACATGGAAGCGCCTGCCAGGCGGAAGATCATGGTCTGGTCGCCCACCAGGGCCTGGTCGTGGGATTCCACGTAGGCAACAGTCCCCTCGCCGGGACGGCGCAGGCACATGTCGCACCACATCTTGAAGATGTCCCAGAACTCGTCCTGCTGCTTCACGGCCTTGATCCACATATCGGGCAGGCCCATACCCAGGCGGTAGTCGAAGCCGATGCCGCCGTCCTCGATGGGTAGGCACATGCCGGGCATACCGGACATATCCTCGGCGATGGTGATGGCCTTGGGATTGACCTCGCGGATCAGCTCGTTGGCCAGCTGCAGATAGGTGATGGCTTCGGTGTGGGTGTTGTAGGAGAAGTACTTGGAGTTGTCATTAAAATCGGTACCCAGGCCATGGTCGTGGTAGAGCATGGAGGTGATGCCGTCGAAGCGGAAGCCGTCGAAATGGTACTCGGTCATCCAGAACTTCAGGTTGGAAAGCAGGAAGTGCAGCACGCCGGTCTTGCCGTAGTCGAAGCACTTGGTGCCCCAGGCGGGATGGTCGCCCTTGGGACCGGAGTGGAAGAACTGCCACTCGGTGCCGTCGAACATGTTGATGCCCTCGGCGGTGTTCTTGACGGCGTGGGAGTGCACCACATCCAGCAGGACCCGGATGCCCATATTGTGGGCGGTGTTGACCAGGTACTTGAGATCCTCGGGCTTGCCGAACCAGGAGGAGGCGGCGAAGAAATTGGAGACCTGGTAGCCGAAGGAGCCGTAGTAGGGATGCTCCATGATGGCCATGAGCTGGATGGTGTTGTAGCCGGCCTTCTTCACATGGGGCAGGACATTGTCGGCGAATTCCCGGTAGGAGCCCACCTTGCCCTCTTCCTGGCTCATGCCGATGTGGGCCTCGTAGATGTACAAGCGCTTTTCGCCCTCGAAACCGGCGTCGGTCCATTCGAAGGTGTTCTGCTCGTCCTGGACCTCGGCGCACCAGGTGATGGTGTGGGGATCCTGGACCACGCGGCGGGCGAACAGGGGCAGATGCTCGGTGCGGGTCAGGTTGGCATCCACCACGGTCTTGACCTTGCAGCCGGCCCACAGGGCGTCGTCGCCCTCCAGGTAGAGCTCCCAGGAGCCGCCGCCCAGATTCTGCAGGGGATGGCTGGTCTGGTTCCAGTTATTGAATTCGCCGGTCAGGTACAGCTGGTAGGCGCTGGGGGCCCATTCGCGGTAGTACCAGCCGCCGGGGACATGATGGAAGCCATAGTAGTTGTGGGCGTTTGCAAACTCATTGAGGGTCTGACCCTCGCCCAGGATGCGGTTCTTGGTCGCCCGGTACAGGAACATCCGCAGGTCGATATCGCCGGCGAAAGACTGCAGCTGGGGATTCAGTTCCAGAATTCT
The DNA here is from genome assembly GCA_017465745.1 of Oscillospiraceae bacterium. Classification (GTDB taxonomy): domain Bacteria; phylum Bacillota; class Clostridia; order Oscillospirales; family Oscillospiraceae; genus Faecousia. The sequence goes on along the minus strand of JAFTVM010000102.1, from coordinate 22,578 downwards.
GTACATGATCGCGTCACTCCTTATTGATATATCGATGAATGGTGTTTCCTTGTTTCATACAGATTCATTATAGCACAGGCGATACAAAATGCAAAGGGTTTCGTATTTAGGAACCGAAAAAAGTTTCGAAGCGTTTCGAGATGATTCAAATTGTAGTTTATCGGAATCTGGTGGCATAACCGCAGCGGCGGCAGAGCGTCTCAGCGGCTTTTCCGTTGGAGAAGCCTTCGTAGATGGCTTTGGCCCGGTCCGTTGCCAGAATATCGCCCAGATCGCTGTCAAAGAGATTGCCCAGGGCGATATCGCCCTCGTGATCCAGGCAGCAGGGCACCACCGTGCCGTCGCACAGGACGCCCAGCTGGTCCCGCAGGCCGTAGCAGAAGACCCGCTCACCGTTGTCGGCGGCGGACAGGTCGGGCCAGTCGAATTTGTCGCCGTACTCCAGATACACCTTCTGGCCCACCCGGGTGCCCCGGCGTTCCTCAGTCCAGGGGCGGGGGAAGAATTCCGCCATGGTATCCAGGATCTCGCCGTTCAGGGCGTCCGCACCGCCCTGGTTCCAGAGGCGGTAGGCGATGATCTTGCTGCCCTCAGCCGCCCTGCCAAAGGCGAAGCAGCCCCGGAGGTATTCCGAAAAAGGCACCGCCAGGTCGTTGGCCTCAAAAGCGTGGAGGGAAATATTGACCTTGTGCAGGGCAGGGGCGGAGAGAAGCGTGTCCTGCAATTTGGGAAGCAAGGTGCCGTTGGTAGTCAGGATGACCTTGAATCCGGCTTCCCCGGCCAGTTCCAGGAAGCGGCCCAACAGCGGGTGGCACAGAGGCTCGCCCATCAGGTGGAAGTAGAGATAGTCCGAAAAGGGCCGCAGCTTGGGAAGCAATGCGGAGAATTCTGCCTCCGTCATCCGGTGGCCGGGACGCTTCGTGCCGGGGCAGAAGGCGCAGCGGAGGTTGCACAGATTGGAGATCTCCAGATAGATTTTATTGAAGCGCTTCATGGGGAACCTCCCTTGTGAAATGAATTACAGCTTTTCGATAAATGCCATCAGCTCGTCGAAGCCGCCGTGGGGATACTGCTCGATGTCGGTGCTGTGCCGGTTGATCATGCAATCAGTCAGCAGGAATACCTCCATGCCCAACTCCCGGGCCATCATATCCTCGTCCACATCGTTGCCCACCATCAGGCATTCTGCGGCGCTGACGCCCAGCCTAGCCAGGACTTCCCGGTAGTAGTCGGGATTGGGTTTGCAGGCGGTAGAGGTTTCGTAGGTGGTGATTAGCTCAAAATCCGCGGGATCGAGGCCGGCCCAGCGGGCCCGGCTTTCCGTGGCGATGGCGGGGAAGAGGGGATTGGTGGCCAGGGCCACGCGGAAGCCCCTGCGCTTCACCAGGGCAATGACATCAACGGCCTTGGGGGCAAAGCCGCAGACCTGCCGCACCTGGGAGAATTCATTTTCATAGAATTCCCGGAACAGGGGCTCGTCCTTGCGGCAATCGGCACCCATGATGGCGCAGAAGGTATCCCAGAACATGTCCTCGTTGGTCTTGCCGCTGTTATTTTTGATCATAGCTCCGGTGCCGGTCCAGACGGCCTTGATCAGCGCGTCAGGCTCGTAGCCGTGGGGTGCCAGCTTCTTTGCCAGCAGGCCGAAATAGGTTTTGACGAACACATCCTGATCCATGGGGAGCAGGGTGCCGTCCAGGTCGAACAGAACAGTGGTGATTGCCATAGATGATGCCTCATTTCATAGAATACCATCATTATATAAAAGGAAGTGAACACTGTCAACCTTTTGAAACAGTCCGCTTTATTGGACTGGTGGCGGCATATCATAAGACTACCAACTTGAAAGAATGTTCGAATTATGGTATTCTTTTTGAAAACAAGAACGTGAGGAGGGATCATCATGCGGTTGATCCATTGCGCAGATCTCCATCTGGATTCGAAGATGGAGGCAAATCTATCGGCAGCCCAGGCCAGGGAGCGGAAAGCGGAGCTGCTGCACACCTTCGCCCGGCTGGCGGATGTGGCCCGGGAACAGAAAGTGGACGGCGTGCTTATTGCCGGCGACCTCTTCGACAGCCGCCGGGTATCCGCCGCAACGGCGAATCTGGTGCTGGATATCATGGAGCAGGCAGCAGAGGTGGAATTCTTCTACCTCCGGGGCAACCATGATGAGAGCCGGGACATCTTCGGCGGAAGAAAGCTGCCGGAAAATGTAAGGACCTTCGGCCATGACTGGACCTACTACCGCCGGGGGGATGTGGTCATCGCGGGACTGGAGCTGGACCGGGAGAACTGGGGCAGCATGTACGACACCCTGGATCTGCGGTCGGACACCGCCAACGTTGTTCTGCTCCACGGCCAGGATGCTGCACAGCCCGGAGCGGAAAATATCGCCATCCCCAGGCTGCGGGGCCGGAACATCGACTACCTTGCGCTGGGACATATCCACAGCTACCAGAAATCCCGGCTGGACAGCCGGGGCGTCTGGGCCTACTGCGGCTGCCTGGAGGGCCGGGGCTTCGATGAATGCGGCGAAAAGGGGTTTGTGGTGCTGGACATCCGGCCGGGGCAGGTGAAGACTGCTTTCGTGCCCTTCGCCGCCCGGCAGCTGCGGGAGGTGGTGGTGGATATTACCGAATGCGTCACCATTACCCAGCTGCAGGCCGCCGCGGAAGCGGCTGCGGCGGGGATCAGCCCGGAGAGCCTGGTAAAATTTACCCTGGTGGGCGCCTACACCCCGGAGACCCAGAAGGATCTGACCTATCTGTCCAAAATTCTGAGCCGGCGGTTCTGGTTCGTGAAGATCAAGGACGACAGCCGCTTCCGCCTGGAGCGGGGGGATTACGCGCATGACGCATCCCTGAAGGGGGCCTTCATCCGACTGGTGATGGCCTCCGGCAGGAGCGAGGCGGAAAAGGCAAAGATCATCTGCGCCGGGCTCCAGGCCCTGGCGGGGGAGGAGGTGGCCATATGAAGCTGATCAGCTGCTATATCGACAATTTCGGCGGCCTGAGCAAATTCTCCATGGAATTTAACGACGGCCTGACGGTGGTGCAGCAGCCCAACGGCTTCGGCAAGACCACTCTGGCGGAATTCATCCGGGCCATGTTCTACGGCTTCCCCCGGAAGACGCCCCGGACGCTGAGCCGGCGGGAGAAATACCGCCCCTGGAACGGCGGCAAATGCCGGGGCCATCTGACCTTCGAGCATGAGGGCGTCCGCTACCGCATCGAGCGTACCTTCGGCACCACCCCCAAGGGGGATCTCTGCAAAATTTATGACCTGACCACCGGACAGGAGACCGGCCGGTTCTCCTCCGAGATCGGCGTGGAGCTGTTCGGTCTGGATGCCGACTCCTTCGAGCGCAGCACCTATCTGCCCCAGAACCGGGAAAATGCCCCCCTGACCACCGATTCCATCCGGGCCAAGCTGGGCGATCTGGTGGAGGACACGGATGATGTGGGCAATTACGAAAAGGCCATGGAGGCCCTCCGGGCCAGACGCAGCGCGTACATGCCCTTCCGGGGCCGGGGCGGCGCAGTGGCGGAGGATATCAGCCGCATCACCCGTACTCAGCAGGCCCTGGACGCCGCCGGGGAGAGCCAGCGGAGCCAGAAAAAAGCGGCGGCGGAGCTGGCCGCCCTGGAAGAAGAACAGACCCGGCTGGCGGCGGAGATCGACACCGTCCGCCGGGAGCTGACAGATGCCAATGAGGCGGCCCTGCGGCGCGCTCATCGGCTGCAGTACGAAAAACTCACCGATTCCCTGAACCGGACCAATGGACATCTGGCGGAACTGGAAGGCCGGTATCCCAAGGGATTTCCCGACGCACAGGCGCTGGATGCGGTCACCGATGCGGTGGAACGGGCCGGACGGCTGGCGGTGCAGAGCGTGGTCACCGGGGAAGACCGCCGTGCCCAGCGGTTTGTGGCGGAATATCAGGAGCACTTCGCCGGGGGAATCCCCACGGGGGAGGAATTCGACCGGATCTATCAGATCCGGGATCAGCGCCGGGCGGCGGAGCTTCAGCTGGAAATGGCGGCGATGCCGGAGGAAGAGGCGGCGGAGCTGGGTGCGCTGGATGCCTTTTTCACGCCGGGACTGCCTGACGAGGCTGTCCTCGCCCGCCACGAAGCATCCCTGGAGGAGGCGGCCCGGCTGCGGAGTGAAAACCTGCGGCTGGCATCGAAAACCGTGGAAATACCCCGCTACAAGGTGCCCAGTCCCCTGACGGTGCCCCTGCTGCTGGGCGGCGGCGCGGCGGCTGTTCTGGCAGGCGTCCTGATGATGGTCAGGGGGAACACGGCCCCCGGCGGTGCGACCATCGCCCTGGGTGTGCTGGCCCTGGCCGCGGCGCTGTGGCTGGCCTTGCGCAGCGCCATGACCCGTCCCGTTTCCGTCCTCAGTCCTCAGCTCCAGGCGCTGGTGCGGGAGAATGAGGAACGGGCGGCTGGCCTGGAGGAGGCGGTCAGCGCCTTTACGGCGGAATACGGCGGCGTGCAGCCTGCCTGGATCCGCCGGCGGCTGGAGCGGCTGCATGTGCTGGCGCAGCGGGATGCGGCTCTGGCAAAGAAGCGCCGGGCACTGACGGCGCAGCTGGAGGAATATGACAGGGAACTGGCGGCCTTTTTTGAGAAATACCATTGCCGCACCGACAGCAGTACCCATGAAGCCCTGAACCGGTTCCAGCGGGCCTGCGATACCTGGGAGCGCGCCCAAAAGCAGCTGGCGGACCGGGATCAGCGGCAGGCGCAGCACCGGCAGGAAACGGAGCAGGTGCGGCAGATCCTGGATGATTTCCGGGAAGCGTTTGCCGCCGCGCCCAGCAACCGGGAACAGGTGCTGGCCATCCGGGAGGATGTGCGGCAGTATGACGCCCTGACGGCCGCTGCACGGGATCTGGAAGGGCAGATCGCCCGGTACCGCCGGGAATACGCGGCGATCCTGGCGTCTCCTGTGCCGGAGACGGGGGAGGATCCCGCGGTGCTGCGCAGCCGGGAGGCGGAGCTGCTGGCCCGGCAGGGGCGGAATGCTGACCGCCTGGCCCGGCTGGGGCAGCAGGAGCGGCAGCTGCGGGAAAGCGCCGACCGGATCCCCCAGCTCCAGGATGAGCTGGTCCGCTGTCAGGAGCAGAAGCGGGAGCATGAGGAAAAGGCCGCCCTGCTGGACGATACCATGGCCTTCCTGACCCGGGCACGGGATGACCTGTCCACGGCCTGCATGGGTCCCATCCGGGAGAGCTTCACCGCCCTGATGGCACGGATGGCGGGGGAGGATCCCGGGAAGATCCTGATGACCCCGGAACTGGATGTGCAGCTGGAACGTGACGGTGCAAGCCGGGAGCTGGCCTATTTCAGCGCCGGACAGACGGATCTTGTGATGCTGTGCATGCGCCTGGCCCTGGTGGACGCCCTGTTCCGCATCGCAAAGCCCTTCGTGATCCTGGACGACCCTTTCGTCAATCTCGATGACGAGCGGACGAGGGATGCCCTGGCGCTGCTGCAGGAGCTGAGCCGGGACCGGCAGATCATCTACCTGGTGTGCAATTCCAGCCGCGTATCGGAAAGTTTCGGAATTGAAGCCGGTGTGAAATAATTGAAAAAGATAAAGGAAAAATCCGTATTCCCAAAACGACCCGGTATATCTGCACAAAAATACCACTGGAAATAGTAGCTTTCCGACAAAAACGCCGCTGGCAGATGATCCCTTCTTGACATTATCACCAAATGGAAGTAAAATCTATACAGTAGAGATTGTGTAAAACACATCTCTATTTCGGCAATTTATGCGAAAAGGGCCGGCCCTTTTTCTTTCCTTACTTCGTAAGGAAAGAATGATATTTGGCTTTTGCGGCGATTTGCCGTGGATGCATACAGTTTATTCTTTTATAGGAGGAAAACAAATGAAAAAGATCATCGCTCTGCTGCTGGTCCTGGTCATGGTTCTGTCCTTCGCTGCCTGCGGCGAAACCAACACCCCTGATCCCACTACCGGCGACACCACCAACAACGAGAACGAGAACCCCAATCCTTCTGATGACAAGGTCACTGTCGAAGTCATCGCTGCTCAGTACGGCAACGAGACTGCTGACTGGTGGAAGGGCTTCGAGGCTGACTTCGAGGCTGCCAACGACACCATCGACCTGGTCGTCGACGTCGTCTCCTGGAACGACATCTACACCGTCGTCAACACCCGCATCGCCAACGGCGAGGCTCCCGACCTGCTGAACATCGACGTCTTCGCCGACTACCAGGCCGACGACCTGCTGCTGCCCGCTTCCGAGTGGGTCTCCGAAGAGACTTACGCCAAGTTCTTCGAGTCCTTCCTGGATCAGTCCGTCGTTGACGGCACCGTCTGGGCCGTTCCCGATCTGGCTTCCGCCCGCGCTCTGTACTACAATGCTGACATCCTGGAGGCTGCCGGTGTTGCCGTTCCCACCACCTGGGAAGAGCTGAAGACTGCCTGTGAGGCCATCAAGGCTTACGACGCTGAGATCTACCCCTGGGGCGTTGACATGACCACTGACGAGGGTCAGGCTTGCTTCGCTTACTACGCATGGAACAACGGCGGCGACTTCACCGACGCCGAGGGCAACTGGACTCTGAACTCCGCTGAGAACGTGGAAGCTGTCAACTTCATCGTTGACATGGTCAAGTCCGGCCTGACCAACACCGATCCCACCACCGAGACCCGTTACGATCTGCAGGAAATGTTCGCTTCCGGCAAGGTCGCCATGATGATCGGACCCAACCAGATCTCCAAGTACTGTGAGCAGAACGGCGGCATCAACTACGGTGTTGCTTCCCTGCCCACCAACGGCGATAAGGCCGGCGCTTCCGTCGGTGTTATGGACCGCATCATGTGCTTCGCTGAGGAAGGCCGTTCCGACGCTGAGCTGGCTGCCATCACCGCAGTCGTCGACGCTTTCTACGATGACGAGCCCTACTCCGAGTGGGTTCTGATGGAGGACTTCCTGCCCGCTACCTCCACCGGCAACGAGCTGTGCGCACAGGCCAACCCCGGCATGACCGCATGGATCGAGGTCATCGGCTCCGCTAAGTTCTATCCCACCGCCAAGGCTGAGTGGGCTGACGTCAAGCTGGGCGTCATCGATGTTCTGCAGCAGACCCTGCTGGGCGGCGACGCTCAGACTCTGCTGGACGATCTGCAGGCTGAAATCGCCGGCTAATCCATATCCAGTACATCACTGATCTAGTCAAGGCATGAGATGGGCCGGGTCCAAAAGGCCCGGCCCATTTTGATTGCAGCCATTTTCAAGGTGCTGCAACACGCGGCATTTTGAAAATGGCTGCATCGCAGCTGTTTGCATGAGCACTCCAATATTTCTGAAAGGGAGGTACTCTCGTGAGAAAAAACAAACCTTACAGACTCCAGAATAAGATCGAGCCTTATATCTGGATCGCGCCGAGCATCATCCTGATGTCCATCTTCATCATCATCCCCATCGGCTATGTGTTCCGGATGGCATTCAGTGAGATCTCCAAGGCAGGCCTCATCAAGGGCTTCGCCGGCATCGAAAACTTTACCAAGGTCCTCAAGAGCGCCAAGTTCGGCATGGTCCTGAAAAACACCGTGGTCTGGACCATCCTGGTGGTGGTGCTGTCCACTGTGCTGGGCTTCATCCTGGCGCTGCTGCTGAACAACAAGTTCAAGGGCCGCAAGATCGCCCGCGCCATTGTGGTCTTCCCCTGGGCCACCACCCTGGTCATTCAGGCCTCCGTGTGGAAGTTCATCATCGACGTGGACTACGGCGCCCTGAATACCCTGCTGAAAACCCTGGGCATCATTCAGACCAACATCAACTGGACCCCCACCCCCGAGGCCTACTTCGCCTGGGAAATCGCCTGCGGCATCTTCGTCACGATCCCCTTCGTCTGCTTCACCGTCCTGTCCGGTCTGCAGAGCATCGACGGCTCCTACTATGAGGCCGCCATCGTCGACGGCGCCAGCTACTGGCAGAAGCTGTTCAACATTACCCTGCCCCTGGTCAAGCCCAGCCTGACCGTGGCCACCGTGCTGAACATCATCTACGTCTTTAACTCTTTCCCCATCGTCTGGACCATGACCAAGGGCGACCCCGCAAGCCGCACCGACACCCTGGTCACCTACCTGTATAAGCTGGCCTTCTACAACGGCAAGCAGGGCGAGGCAGCCGCCGTGTCCGTCATCGGCTTCTGCATCCTGCTGGTCTGCGCCAGCGTGTACATGGTTTCTACGCTGAAGAAGGGAGATGAATGATCATGGCAAGAATCAATAAGCCCATGCCTGTCAAGGAACTGATGCTCAAGACGCTGCTGTACTTTGTGGTCACCGTCATCTGCATCGTCATCCTGTACCCCTATTTTGTCATGGTCTGCACCGCTCTGAAGAGCCGCCAGGAGATCTTCTCCATCGACGGCACCGTGCTGCCCATCGAGCCTCTGTGGTCCAACTTTGTTGACATCTGGGAAAAGGCGCCCATGGCCCAGTACATGCTCAACTCCATCATCATCGCCGGCGGCTCCACCGCCATCGCCATGGTCTGCGGCATTCCTGCCGCCTACGCCCTGAGCCGTATGAAGTTCAAGGGCCAGACCGCGTTCCTGGGCTTCATCATCGTTTCCCAGATGTTCGCGCCTGTGGTGCTGCTGATCGGTATCTACTCCGTCATGAAGGCCATGAACCTGACCAATAACATTCTGGGTCTGATCTTCATCAATGCTGCCTTCAACCAGGCCTTTACCATCTGGCTGCTGCGGGGTACCTTCCTGAGCATCTCCGCCGAGATGGAGCAGGCTGCCACCATCGACGGCTGCAACCGCCTGCAGGCCATGTTCAAGGTGCTGCTGCCTGTGGCCGCTCCCGGCATCGTCACCACCCTGATCTTCATTTTCATCAACGCATGGAATGAGTACACCGTTGCCCTGTGCCTGATCTCCACCGATACCTTCAAGCCTCTGACCGTGGGTATCAACATCTTCAACGGCTACAACATCATCGAGTGGCAGTATCTGTTCGCCGCATCCATTTTCGCCATTATTCCTGTTGTCATTATGTTCATGAGCATCGAGAAGAACCTGACCGAAGGCCTCACCGCCGGCGGCGTCAAGGGTTAATCCCGGAAAGGAATCGCTATGCATTTTGATGTTCTGGCCCGTTTCCAGCTGGACGCACCCGCAGTTTCCTGCGAGCGCTACGGCTGCGGCCATATCAACGAGACTTACCTGGTGGTCACCGAATCCGGCCGCCGCTATATTCTCCAGAAGATCAGCAACCGGGCCTTCCCCGATGTTGCCGGCCTGCAGGAGAATATCTCCGCCGTCACCGAATTCCTGCACACCCAGACTGATGACCCCTACGGCGCTCTGACCCTGATCCCCACCGACGAGGGCAAGGTCTGGCTGCACCTGGGCGAAAACAGTGACTGGCGCGTCTATGACTTCATCGAGGGCAGCATCTGCCTGCAGAAGCCCGAGACCGCCGAGGATTTCTACCAGAGCGCCATCGCCTTCGGCACCTTCCAGCAGCAGCTGGCCGGTTTCCCCGCCCACACCCTGCACGAGACCATCAAGAACTTCCACAACACCCCCGACCGCTACCGGATCTTCAAGGAGGTGCTGGCCAAGGACGTGATGGGACGGGCCAAGGATGTGCAGCCCGAAATCGACTTCGCCCTGGCCCATGAGGAAATGGGCAGCCGCCTGGTGGGCCTGCTGAATGAGGGCAAGCTGCCCCTGCGGGTCACCCACAACGACACCAAGCTCAATAATGTCATGCTCTCCGAGTCCGAGCGCAAGCCGCTGTGCGTCATCGACCTGGACACCACCATGCCCGGCCTGAGCGCCTATGACTTCGGTGACTCCATCCGCTTCGGCGCCGCCACCGCCGCCGAGGACGAGAAGGATCTGAGCAAGATGGAAATGGATCTGGAGCTGTTCCGTACCTTCACCCGGGGCTTCCTGAAGGCCTGCCCCGGCCTGACCGGGGAAGAGCGCAAGGCGCTGCCCCTGGGCGCCATGACCATGACTCTGGAATGCGGCGTCCGGTTCCTGACGGACTACCTGGACGGCGACCATTATTTCGGCATCCACTATCCGGACCACAACCTGGACCGCTGCCGGACCCAGTTCAAGCTGGTGACCGACATGGAGGCCAAGTGGGATGAGATGATGAAGATCGTCGAAGAAGAAGGCTGACAAACAGAAGGGCGCGGGAAACCGCGCCTTTTCTGCGTCCAAATTAAACAAACTTTATAATGCAATCCCGGTGGATTTATGTTATACTGTTATCAAACGATAACTGACAAAAGGGAAGTGAAAGCCTATGAACAAACCGCAGAACAGACCCTATATTCTGGGCATGCTGGCGGGCTTCGGTGCCATCAGCCTCAGTGTGGCGTTCTTCTTCATCCTATACCGGGCCCAGGCCCTGGGCGACGTGGTGCGGCAGATCAAAGATATCCTGATGCCCTTCGTCTATGGCGGCGTCATTGCCTATCTGCTGCGTCCCATGTGCAACAAATACTCCGGTTTCTTCAGCCGGATCCTGCCGCAGAAGCAGAAAAAATGGGCAGAGCCAATTGCCCTGACGCTGAGCATGCTCTCCGGCGCGTTGATCGTCTATGTGCTGATCATCATGATGGTACCCCAGCTGGTGGACAGCATCGTCTCCATCTGGAATTCCCTGCCCGGGGAAGTGGAGGACCTGTTCAACTGGTTCCAGGAGAAGTACGGCGACAGCGAGGAGCTGCAGCAGATCCTGGCCTACCTGAATACCAGCTATGACACCATTTATGACGCGGTGGATACCTGGGCGGAAAATACCCTGGTGCCCTATATTTCCAATATTGTCAGCGGCGTGGGTATGGGCGTGATGCGGGTGCTGAATTTCCTGATGGATTTCCTCATCGGCATCATTGCGGCGCTGTATCTGCTGGCCAACCGGAACCTCTTCAAGCGGCAGGGCGCACTGCTCATCCGCGCTGCGCTGAAGCCCCGGTGGGCGGAGCTGGTGATCGAGGAGATCAAGTTCGTGGACAAGATGTTCGGCGGCTTCATCGAGGGCAAGATAGTCGATTCCCTGATCATCGGCGTGCTGTGCTACATCGGCTGCAGCATCCTGAAATTCCCCAATGCCCTGCTGGTGTCTGCCATCGTGGGCGTCACCAATGTGATCCCCTTCTTCGGCCCCTTCCTGGGCGCGATCCCCGCCACGCTGCTGATCCTCATTGAAAACCCCATCCAGGCACTGTGGTTTGTGATCTTCGTATTCGCGCTGCAGCAGCTGGACGGAAACGTCATCGGCCCGCTGATCCTGGGCGACGCCACCGGCGTATCCAGCTTCTGGGTGCTGTTCTCCATTCTGCTCTTCGGCGGCCTGTGGGGCCTGGTGGGCATGGTGGTGGCTGTGCCGCTGTTTGCGGTCATCTATGACCTGATCCGCCGTCTTGTGTTCCGGGGACTGCGCAAGCAGGGCTGCGAGGACACGTTGACGGAGTACCGGCAATACCGGGCCGGGAAAAAGTAGCTGAAGCCTTGAAACAATGAAAACGGTGCAGAATTTTCTGCACCGTTTCTCCATATTTTGACCGCATTTTTCGGCAATAACATAGATTTCACCCGGCGGCGGTTGACAAGACTTCGGGCGGGGTAGTATACTGTATACAAGCATGTCCTAACAATACTTAAGGAGGAATACTATGACATCCAGCGAGAAGATCCAGCTGCAGAAAACTGCCTGCAAGGTCCGCATGGGCGTGATCGAATCCACCCACGGCGCCAAGGCCGGCCATCCCGGCGGCAGCCTGTCCGCAGCTGACATGTTCACCTATCTGTACTTCAAGGAAATGAACGTGGACCCCGCCAACCCCAAGTGGGAAGGCCGTGACCGCTTCGTCCTTTCCAAGGGCCACACTGCACCCGGCCTGTACGCCGCACTGGCGCTGCGCGGCTTCTTCCCCGTATCCGACCTGCCCACCCTGCGCCACATCGACTCCTACCTGCAGGGCCATCCCAATATGAACACCGTTCCCGGCGTGGACATGTCCACCGGTTCCCTGGGCCAGGGCATCTCCTGCGCCGCCGGTATGGCCCTGGGCCTGAAGCACCAGGGCAGCACCGCCCGGGTCTACACCCTGCTGGGTGACGGTGAGATCCAGGAAGGCCAGGTTTGGGAGGCCTGCATGCTGGCAGCCCACTACAAGCTGGACAACTTCGTGGTCATCGTGGACAACAACGGCCTGCAGATCGACGGCGACGTTGCTGACGTCATGAGCCCCTATCCCATCGGCGACAAGCTGGCAGCCTTCGGCTTCCACGTCAACCACATTGACGGCCATGACTTTAACCAGATCGAGGCCGCGCTGGAGCGGGCCAGGGAAGTCAAGGGGCAGCCCTCTGCCATCGTCATGAAGACCACCAAGGGCAAGAATGTCTCCTTCATGGAGAACCAGGCCGGCTGGCACGGCAAGGCGCCCAATGATGCCGAGTACGAGCAGGCAATGAACGAACTGAACGCAATTCTTTCTGAACTGGAGGGCAAGTGATATGGCAGACGTAAAGAAGATCGCTACCCGAGAATCCTATGGCAAGGCTCTGGTGGAGCTGGGTGAAAAGCACGACAACATCGTGGTTCTGGATGCCGACCTGGCCGGCGCCACCAAGACCGGCACCTTTAAGAAGGCCTTCCCCGACCGTTTCTATGACTGCGGCATTGCCGAGGCCAACATGATCTGCGTGGCCGCCGGTATGTCCACCACCGGTCTGGTGCCCTTTGCTTCCTCCTTCGCCATGTTTGCTGCCGGCCGCGCCTTCGAGCAGGTCCGCAACTCCATCGGCTATCCCCACCTGAACGTGAAGATCGGCGCCACCCACGGCGGCATCTCCGTCGGTGAGGACGGCGCTTCCCATCAGTGCTGCGAGGACTTTGCCCTGATGCGCTCCATCCCCGGCATGGTGGTCATGAGCCCCGCCGACGATGTGGAAGCCCGGGCCATGGTCAAGGCTGCTTACGAGCATGTTGGCCCCGTCTACATGCGCTTCGGCCGCGCTGCTGTTCCCGTTGTCCATGAAGAAGGCACGCCCTTCGTCATCGGCAAGGGCGAGACCCTCCGCGACGGCGCTGATGTCGCCATCATCGCCAACGGTCTGATGGTCGCTGAGGCCCTGACCGCCGCTGAGGAACTGGCTGCCGCCGGTATCGATGCCATGGTCATCAACATGGCTACCATCAAGCCCCTGGACGACGAACTGGTGCTGGCTGCTGCCAAGAAGTGCGGCAAGGTCATCACCTGTGAAGAGCACTCCGTCATCGGCGGCCTGGGCGAGGCTGTGGCCTCCCTGCTGGCAGAGAAGCAGCCCACCCTGGTGCGCCGCATCGGCGTCAACGACGAGTTCGGCCACTCCGGCCCCGCAGCCGCTCTGCTGAAAGCATTCGGCCTGTCCGCTGAGAACATCGTCAAGGTTGCCAAGGAAGTCTGCGGCAAGTAAGACCCCTGTATACGACACTCCGTCTGCTGAAAGCAGACGGGGTGTTTTTGCGGCAGGAATATAAGAAAACCGCACCCGAAAGGGTGCGGTTTCCATGCTCAGATGGTCTTGGGCCAGGTGGTGACCAGCAGACCGGGAATTGTCCAGATGAGCTGGTAGAGCAGCACGTTGATGGGGGTCAGCAGCTCGGCACTGCCCAGGATCGCCAGCACCAGCATGATCAGCATACCCAGCACGCCGCCGATGATGTGGATGGTCATACCCAGGTGGTATGCCGTCCGCAGGGCCCGGGCGCCGGTGATGGCGTAGGCTGCGGGGGCCAGACCCTCCCGGGTCACCAGAGCCAGTGCCGGCTCACCCTCTTCGGGGCCTGTCCGGTTCAGCTTGAACCGGTCCCGCAGGTCGGGGAAGGCCACCCGTTTTGGGCTGATGCCGAATTTGCTCTTGAGGAAATCGTCGTTGAGCAGGAAGTCGCCGGCAGTGATGACCGCCGTCAGCTTCCGGTCGCCGCCCAGAGTGGCAAGGCCGGAGGCGGAATACTTGGAACGGTTGTAATTGATGGCAAACAGGCCTGCCAGCTGGCCGTCGATGGACAGATGCACCGCCTGGTTGACCATGGTGCCGGCGGGGACTTCCACGCCCATGTCCTTCAAAAACTGCAGGGTGCCCACCAGAACGGGCTCGCCCTCCACCTCGCCGCCCACGCCGCCGCCGGGATACTTGCGGACCCGGACTGCGTCGTACCGGGGGCCGTTGCGGCTGACCAGCAGGTCTTCAAACAGGGGCGCCAGACCGCCGCCCGTGGCCCGGAACAGTGCCGCTGCGTAGGCGATCACCTCTTCGGGGTCGTGGTCGCCGTAGAACTTGACGCCGTTCATCTTGGTGGTGCCCCGGGGGAACATGTCGTTGTCGGTCAGGGGCACGGCCAGCCTGCCGAGAAGCCCTGCCACACCCTGCCAGCCGCAGATCACGGTGCCCAGCCGGTGGAGCTTCCGCTCCAGTACTGCGGCGGGACGGGTCAGGGCAATGAAGAAGCTGGCGGGTACCGCAACCAGCAGTGTGGTGGACAGGATCAGCATGGCCATGGGCACGCCGTTGAGTACACCGGCCACCACCGCGATGGCCAGGCTGATGAAGCAGCTGACCAGGGCATAGCGGTTCTGCCGCTCAGCGGGGCGGGAGGGTTCGGCGTAGTGATCCATGAAATCCTCCACCTGTCCCTGATCCCGGATGATGCCGGGCCTGCCGTCATAGAAGTCCTCCACCCGGAACAGGCCGTCCAGGCGGGTAGCCTTGCGCAGGGTGTCCATCTGGCCCAGCTCCGTGGTGCGCTTGTGGTAATTGGCCCACAGGGACATGGTCACCTCCAGGGCGAAGGCGGCGCAGATGGGGACCCGCTCCTCCTGGAAGCAGTACACCGCGTCCAGACAGCAGGCCACAAAGGTCACAGCCAGCAGGGTGTTGAGGGTAAAGCGGCCCCGGACGAACAGATCGCCCACGCCCTCCATGATCCGGCCGGAGCCAAGCAGGGCGGCCATCATCATGATCATGACCTGGCTGAAGATCATCAGCCGGATCCGCTCGGTGCCCACGAAGCCTGCGGCGTACAGGGCGGCAGCGCCCGCAGAGAGGGCCACCAGCACCACCGTCAGGAAGATGGTCAGCTGGAGCTTGCCTGTGCCCTTTTCGGACAGCTCATAGTACCGCTTTTCGGGGCCGGCCACCAGCTTACGCTTGATCTCCCGCATTCGGGAGCGGGGGTGCTCGATGATCCGGGCAGGGGGGATGTATCCGGCAGATTCGTCATCCTCCGGCTGAGCGGCATAGGACTCGATTTGAGGCATTTCCCTGTCCATGGCTGCCTCCTGAGCCGCCACAAAGGAGGCGTTCAGATGGGGCAGCTGATCCAGGCGGATGGTGGAACCATCCAGACCGGGGACAGCAGGGGGTTCCGGATTTTCGGCCTCGGCCACAGGCTCTGCGTCCACTTCCTGGGGCGGTATGGTGACGGATTTCAGATCGGGGATGGGCTGGGTATCTCCCAGGGGGGGCTCAAAGACCACGGTGTCCTCCCGCAGATCCAGTTCCTTATCGTTCATAGGAATTCACTCCTTCGATCGGCACCAATCATTCGCATAGGGGACGATGCCCACATCGACCCTCGGGAAAACGTGTATTGATTGGTGTCGTGCAAATACGTACAATTCTGCATGGGACTGATGTGGGCATCAGCCCCTACCGTTGCAGGGTGTTTGAATCAGCCCAGCCGCTGGCGGACGGCTTCATAGAGCAGGATGGAAGCGGCGGCGGAGGCGTTGAGGGAAGAGATCCGGCCGGCCATGGGAATGTGGACCAGCATGTCGCAGTTCTTGCGCACCAGCTGGCTCAGGCCGTCGCCCTCGTTGCCGATGACGATGGCAGCGGGGCCGGTCAGGTCTGCCTTGTACATGGGCACGGAGCCCTCGCCGGCGGCACCGAAGACCCAGACGCCCTTCTCCTTCAGATCGGCGATGGCATGATTGATGTTGGTGACCCGGGCCACCTTCATATACTCCATGGCGCCGGCGGAAGCCTTGGCCACGGTGGCGGTCAGGCCAACGCTGCGGCGCTTGGGGATGATGACGCCGTGGGCGCCGGCGCACTCGGCGCTTCTCATGATGGCGCCCAGGTTGTGGGGGTCGGAAAGCTCATCGCAGATGACGATCAGGGGCGCCTGGCCACGGGAAGCGGCCTCGGCCAGAATATCGTCGATGGTGTAATAGTCATGGGCGGCGGCCAGGGCGATGACGCCCTGATGGGCACGGGTGAAGGACATCTGGTCCAGCTTCCGGCGGTCAACGGGGACGATGACGGCGCCGGCCTCCTGGGCCTGGGCGGTCAGGCGCTGCAGGCTGCGGTCGGTGTTGCCCTCGGCCACGAAGACCTTGTCGATGGTGCGGCCTGCCTTCAGTGCCTCGGTCAGGGCGTTGCGGCCCTCCAGCTGGCCCTCGACTTCTTCGACTGCCTGGCGCTCTGCAAACCGGTCGGCCCGGCGGGGACGCTCGCTGTGGGCGGGGCGGTCGTTCTTACGCTCGCCGTCAAAACGGCGCTTATTGTCTTTCATGGTAAAATCTCCTGTTTTTGGAAATAGTTATAGATGTTAACAGTATATCATAGTTTTTCAATATATACAACAGGAAAAATGGCGCAGCCGGGCATGGCGACAAATTCCGTTGACAAGATTTGCAAATGTGATTACAATGGACACCAGGAAATAAACGAAACTATGAGGTGACCCATTATGGAATCCAAGCTCCGCACTGAAACCCTTTGTATCCAGGCAGGCTATACCCCCGGCAACGGCGAGCCCCGCCAGATCCCCATCATCCAGAGCACCACGTTCAAGTATGCCACTTCCGAGGACATGGGCAAGCTGTTCGATCTGGAGGCTGAGGGCTATTTCTACTCCCGTCTGGCCAACCCCACCTGTGATGCGGTGGCGGCCAAGATCTGCGCCCTGGAGGGCGGCTCCGCCGCCATGCTGACCAGCTCCGGCCAGGCCGCCAATTTCCTGGCGGTGTTCAATATCGCAGGCTGCGGCGACCACATTGTGGCCAGCTCTGCCATCTACGGCGGCAGCTTCAACCTGTTCTCCGTCACCATGAAGAAGATGGGCCTGGAGACCACCTTCATCGATCCCGACTGCACGGAAGAGGAGCTGAACGCTGCTTTCCGTCCCAACACCAAGGCTGTTTTCGGTGAGACCATCGCCAACCCCGCGCTGACGGTGCTGGATATCGAGAAGTTCGCCAAGGCTGCTCACGCCCACGGCGTGCCCCTGATCGTGGACAACACCTTTGCCACCCCCGTCAACTGCCGTCCCTTCCAGTGGGGCGCGGACATCGTCACCCACTCCACCACCAAGTACATGGACGGCCACGCTTCCGCTGTGGGCGGCGTTATTGTCGACTCCGGCAAGTTCGACTGGACTGCCCACGCCGACAAGTTCCCCGGCCTGACCACTCCCGACGACAGCTACCACGGCGTCACCTACACCGAGCGTTTTGGCCTCGGCGGCGCCTTTATCACCAAGTGTACGGCCCAGCTGATGCGTGACTTCGGCTGCGGCCAGTCTCCTCAGAGCGCATTTATCCTGAACCTGGGCCTGGAGAGCCTGCCCTTCCGCATGAAGCAGCACTGCGCCAACGCCCAGGCCATCGCCCGGTATCTGAAGGACCACGAAAAGGTCAAGTGGGTCAAGTACTGCGGCCTGGAGGGCGACAAGTATTATGAACTGGCGAAAAAGTATATGCCGGGCGGCTCCTGCGGCGTCATCTCCTTCGGTCTCAATGGCGGTCGCAAGGCAGCCGAGGTGTTCATGAAGCATCTGCGTCTGGGCTCCATCGAGACCCATGTGGCCGATTCCCGTACCTGCTGCCTGCATCCCGCCTCCGCCACCCACCGTCAGATGACTGACGAGCAGCTGGAAGCCGCCGGCGTGGGTGCTGACCTGATCCGACTGAGCTGCGGCCTGGAAAACACCCAGGACCTCATCGAGGATATCGCCCAGGCACTGGAGAGCGTGTAAAATATGAAAAGACCACCCGAAACGGCAGGTATCTGTCAGGCGGGATTGGTAACAACATACAGTGACAGCCGGAGGTGTATACCTCCGGCTGCGTGTTTACTTAGGTGTATATCAGTTCATTAGGATAGTAACCATCCCATTAGAGGAGACATCAGAATCATTACCAGTGAAAAAGTCAGAGAGGATGTCGAGAGCAGTGTGGCCCGCTGAGCAGAGGGGAATCGTTCGTTCAACAGCGCATCGGTTCGCACTTGTAGCATATCGTCGAAAAGATTGCCGATAAAGCCTCCAATAATCATTACCAGAGGAGTTGTGTGTAGGCTCAGTGCCAGTCCGACTGCAATACCGAGCACACACATAACCGCAACTTTCCGATAATCCCATTTTGCTACTATTGTAACTGCTTTCGCTCCCACTGCACCGCCTAAGGTGATGGCAAATAAACCAGGCCCTAACCAAACAGCACTCAGACCGTTTTCCGTCAACCTTGCTTGAAGGAAAAAGGCCGTAAGAACTGGGATGCTGCCGCAAAAGGCGTTGAACAACATCAGTGTAAGACTACTGCTATTGTGAGTTAAGAAATGAAAGCTCTCTCGAAAACACCGCAGCAACCGCTGCCCCAATATTCCATCAAATTGACGCTGCTCTGCTTCTACTTCTTTTAGGCGGAAACAAAACAGCAAACAAAGGCTTCCCATAGCCATATCTATTAGGTTGGCACGGCGATAGCCCAAATATAGAGCAAGTCCGGCACACATAGTAGCGCAGGCAGAACCGATCCGGTAAATACTGTACTCCATGGATGAGTAGGCCAGATAACTTTCTTCCTGCCCTGCAACCTTCAGACTATCATATGCCAGGGCTTCTCGTGTGCCAGAGGCAAAATTATAACCAAAGGCACTGGCAACCAAACTGACACATATTCCTGGCAAACCTTTAGAAAGGATCATTAGAAGTGCCGAGATAATAAACATAAATTGACTCAATATCATGCACTTTTTTCGTCCGAATACATCTGAGATCACCCCAGAAGGGATTTCGAACAGCAGACTTGCCATGTGAAATACGCCCTCAGCAATGCCAATCTCTGCCAAGGAAAAACCACGAGCTGCCAGCAGTGCCACCCAAGAAGCCCCGGCAATCTGGAAGCTGCTTAAGGTGCTGATGATATAAAAATTGCGTATTTGTTTTTTGATGTTGAACATAAAAATACTCCCTTTCAAATCGTGATGATTTAGAAAAAGGGAGGTGTCTTTCAGTATATATGATAATTAGTTTTACCCAAAAAGGGCGCACCTCCCCCATAGGGTGCCTGAACATAGCCTTTCAGCTGATAAATTACCTGGTTTTTCCAGCCCATGGTGCGCTCTCCTTTCTGTTTTTTCTTAATTCTACCACTATTTTTTCTGGTGTCAAGCATGGGAAGTTTAGTTCTAACTATTGCTGTTTTTCACCTGTGAGAGAAAGCGATGCTGAGAAATCCATTCAAAACCCTTAGTTTACTAAGTGCGCATTTCTATACCCCGTTCGGTGTAGTGCGTTGGGTGCGATATTTGACGATCCCAGATGGAAAGCCAAGGGTCTTGCAACCGAGTGTGCGGATATAAGAAACGGAGCATACCGATATGCTCCGTTAACTGTTTTACAAGCGCCCGTCGAAGGGTGGTCTTTTTGTCAATCAATATTCAGTAAATCTTCGTAGGTTGTATTCAGCACTTTGCAAAGATACACCAGTTCGATATCCGTGACAAATCGCTTCCCTGCTTCAATACGCTGAATGGCGTTCTTGTCCACATCCAGTCCTTCCAGCTGCAGTGCGTCGGCAAGCTGGCGCTGAGACTTTCCCATTTTCTTACGGTATCTGGCAATCTGCGCGCCGCAGATATTGTTTCGGCCGTCGCCTGCTTTATTTGTGAACATACCGCATCTCCCTCGCTGACATTTTGTGCTTGTCAATAGGGAAAGTATATGATAAAATGGCCACGGAAATGACATTTACTGAATGTCAAATAGGCGGTATGGAGAAATGATTATAGATTAGACTGGCATTGAGCTGATTCCCGGAAATATGGGAGCAGACTGCCCTGGTAACTGGGGATATGCGGGAATGGAATGTTGCTGTGACGATTATGATTATCTGTTATGTTGCACGGAGGAACACTGGGAAGAAATGTGTCTGACCTGTGGCGACCTGGATTGTCCGCGCGGGAGGTCATTCGATCGCCGCCATGGCGGCTGTTAATCCCTTGACGATATCTTCCAGCGCCATGGCGAACATGTCCGGTTTTTCGGAAGTTTGCTCCGGAATATAGGGCACATGAATGAACCCGCAGCGGCAGTCCGGCATTCGGGTGGCGGCGTGGTGCAGGCAGCGGTAGAGCAGCTGGTTGCAGACGAAGGTTCCCGCGGTGTTGGAGAGTCTGGCGGGAATTCCCGCAGCCGTGATGGCGGAAACCATGGCCTTGACGGGCAGGGTGGAAAAGTAAGCGGCGGGGCCGTCCGGGACGATGGGGACATCTTCGGGGATCATACCTGCGTTGTCGGGTCTTTTGGCGTCCATGATGTTGATCGCCACCCGCTCCGGGGTGATGGCGTCCCGCCCGCCTGCCTGCCCGATGCACACCACGGCGTCGGGGGAGTGGGCGTCCATCAGCGCGGTCACCTGATCCGCAGACTGCCCGAAAACCGTGGGGATAATGGCTTTGATGATGGTATGGCCGCCGATGATATCCGGCAGAGCTTCCACTGCCAGCTGGGCGGGATTGACGGATTCACCGCCGAAGGGATCGAAGGCAGTTACGAGAATGGTCATGAGATCACCTTCATGGGATAGGATGAGCCTATTTTAGCACAGCTGATGTGCCGAAGCAAGGGTGATATCAGACGCCTCCCCATCGCCGCCCTCCTCGAGCCTTATATCTGGAACTCCATGGCAAACAAAAAAGACCATCCATTCGGATGGTCTTTTTCTGGTGGACGATATAGGACTCGAACCTATGACCTTCCGCACGTCAAAGGAATCAGTTCCCTTATGGCACATACCAAAAAGGGAAAATCGACCCTAGTGGCACACTTTAACCGTAGTTGAGCATAGGAATTTGTCGTATTTTTGTCGTACACTTTGGAGCCCAAAAACCTGCCTTCCTACCACCATTTGGTGGTAGGAAGAAAAGCTTGCACTAATTGATTTTTGCGTTCTCTAGGACGAACTTCTGTATAGAAATTTTAGGAATCCGCCATACGCGCCCATTCTTATACGCATGAAGCTTACCGCTGTTTAGGAGCTCATACATGGCATTGTGCCCCACT
Source organism: Oscillospiraceae bacterium (assembly GCA_017465745.1). Classification (GTDB taxonomy): domain Bacteria; phylum Bacillota; class Clostridia; order Oscillospirales; family Oscillospiraceae; genus Faecousia. The sequence continues at coordinate 1,212 of JAFTVM010000102.1, read as the reverse complement.
CTGAGAGCTTCGCAAGCCTCTTCTACTGTCAGAATATCAGCATATTCTTCAAGCATTGGCTTCTCCCTCCAGCACCTTCGGACAATGATCCCCGCGAGGACATGAGGCAGGATCAAGCTGACAGTGGGCACATAAGCACTCAGCAGGCTTGGGAGCGGACTTCCTACGAACAGGCTGCTCCTTGCGATTGAACAGATCCAGTTTTTCAATCATTTGGATGATTGCAGGCTCGGTCCGCTGGAGCTGCACGGCCATAGAAGTAATGCCTTCGCCATCATTGAACATGGTGACTAACTGCTGTTTTTCGTCCTCAGTCCAGTAATCACCCTCACGATCCAGACGTACAGTCCGTCTTCGCATACTTTTTACGCTTTCTTCAAACATGGTAAAACATCCTTTCTGGATATTGATTTACCATGATGTTGGTTTATTTTTCGTTTTGCGCGATAGAATTAAGAATGGTTTGATATTCTTCTGATATATGCAGGAACAATTTGCTGCCGTTTGGGTGTTTGCTTACATCAGGATGGTACAGTTTTGCCAGTTTATGATACTCAGCTTTTAATTGTTCCTTATCGTGGTGTGCATTGGCGGAAAACCAGCTGTTGCCATATAATGGTTTGTCAGATGGAGCCGATTTTTTTACGTTCACTTTTATTTTCTTCCGGGTACCACTGTAGGTTTTGTGAGGCAGATTGATTTCGGCAAAACTTGGTGCAACAAAATAAAAATGTTTATACTTGTACAGACCCAGTCCTTGCTTTTCTTTTACAGCCAATAGCACCCGCTCAAAAAAGCCGGGTTCAAAGTAAATCCTATACAAATATCTGGTGATTGGATCTTTGCTTTGTTTCGCTGCTTCCAGAACTTCTAATGCATCTGTGATTGAATTCTCCATCACGTATACAAGCTCTTGTTCGCACTCTTTCAGCATATCTAAAAGCGATTCGGCATTATCACTTGCACGCGCCATGTTTTCCTTGAGTGTAGCCATCTTCGTTGATAAAGCATTTAATTCAGCTTGACTGGCACGACGTATTTTTCTGTGCAAATAATTCGCTTTTTGCGAAAACTGCAATCTGCGGTCACCAACGGCCACTGGTGCGGTGGTAAACGGCCACAGTGCGGTGCATCAGCGGTCGGCCTGAGTTAGCCTTTTTAAGACGGTTTTGCGGTGAAAATCGGCCAGTTTGCGGCCCGGCGGCCACCTGT
>JAFTVM010000046.1 GCA_017465745.1 Oscillospiraceae bacterium | reverse complement strand
TCTTCGCGATCTAAAATAAAAAATGCGTGATACCCAGCCCATGGGACTGAAGTATCACGCATTCTTTTGTTGTTGCACCCTGTTTGGCAGCTACCCTATGTCAGTAGTTTTCATACTGTCTTATTGGAAGCTGCCTTGCGGCGGAGCCTTTTTCCGTTCCGGGTTGCCATCTTCCTGTTTATCTGCTATAATATCCTATATTTCACCCCGGAGGTATTTTATGCGTATCAAACCCGCGCACATCGCGCTGATCCTTTCCATCCTGGCCCTGGCGGTCTCCCTGTTCACCGCCGTTCAGGTGAGCCAGAATGATGACGCCGCCCTCATCGATGCCCTCATGGCCCAGAACCAGCAGCTGCAGGAGCAGATCGACGCTCTGGCGAACCAGACTCCCGAAGTGCCCGGTCTGTCCGGCGAAACCGGCACCGTCACCGACGCTGCCCTCACCGCCGCAGTCTGGCCGGATAATCAGGGTGCCGACGTGACCATGACCCTGAACACAGATGACGCTCCCGCAGGCGACGTGCTGCTGCGGGTCATGCTGGGAAACACCGTCATTACCGAAGTCCCCTGCACCCGGGACGGAGATTCCTTCACCGCCACCGCCGCCCTGGACGCCGCCAACGGCTACATCTACTCCCTGATCATGGGCAATGAAGCCAGGACTCTGGCCTCTCCCGACAAGCCTGTATATCCGGAGCTGGTGTATCTGGCCGACTCCCTGAATGCCTACTGCAATCTGGTGGTGGGCGACTGGAACGTCCGGGACAATGTACTGACCCTGGAAACCGGCTATGCCACCGTCCACACCGCCCGGCTCACCGCTGCAACGGATGCCTTCACCGACGTCCGACTGGTGCTGAAGCACGGCGATGAGATCCTGGCGGAGCAGGCCATCTCCCCCACCGAGACCGACGAGCCCGGCAGCTTTGCCTGCAGCATCACCAACGCAGCCTTCCCCCTGCCCGCCCTGACCGAGGGTGAACAGGTGGACCTGTGGCTGGAAGCCAGACTCAGCGACGGCCGGGTGCTCAGCACCTGCGCCGCCACCTGGTACGCCATGCACAGCGGCTTCTCCATGGCCGCCGGCTGATCCCGGTTCCCCGGAAACAAGCCCGTATATCCTCACGGATATGCGGGCTTATTTGTATGGGATTTTGTATTTTCACGGAATTTTTACAACTTTTACGGTCAATGCCGCATTTTCCACCAAATTTATCGGCTCGGCTGCATCGATTATGTGAATCTTATTAAAAAGTTCCTGATTTCTCTTTTTTTGGGTTGATTTTAAGGAAACTTTGGCATACAATAGGGGAGCAAGCGGGCACGCTGTCCGCTGCAATCCGGACAGAGGTGACCCAAATGCTCAACATTGTACTGGTGGAGCCCGAGATCCCCCAGAACTGCGGCAATATCGCCCGAACCTGCGCCGCCACAGGCTGCCGGCTCCATCTGGTGCGCCCCCTGGGCTTTGACATTTCCGACAAGGCCGTCAAGCGGGCAGGACTGGATTACTGGCATCTGGTGGAAGTCCGGGACTACGAAAACCTGGACGCCTTCTTCGCAAGCAATGACGTCCGGCGGATGTGGTGCCTGTCCACCAAGGCCCCCCGGGGCTATACCGAGGCCGACTTCCGGGACGGGGATTACCTGTTCTTCGGCAAGGAGACCAAGGGACTTCCGGAAGACTTTCTGGAAGCACACCGGGAAAGCTGCGTGCGCATCCCCATGCGAGACTGCGCCCGGAGCCTGAACCTGAGCAACGCCGTGGCCATCACGGTGTTCGAAGCCCTGCGGCAGCTGGATTTTCCGGGGCTCCAGGATCACGGAAAAATGAAGTAAGTCAAATTACACTGATTGGGAGGAATTCATTATGAATTACAACAAGAAGTCTATTGAAGATATTGAAGTAACCGGCAAGCGCGTGCTGTGCCGCTGCGACTTCAACGTGCCCACCAAGGGCGGCAAGATCACTTCCGACAAGCGCATCGTCGCTGCCATGCCCACCATCAAGTACCTGGTCGACAACGGCGCCAAGGTCATCCTGTGCTCCCACATGGGTAAGCCCAAGGGCGAGTGGAAGCCCGAGCTGAGCCTGAAGGTGGTTGCTGCGCGCATCTCCGAGCTGCTGGGCAAGGAAGTCATCATGGCTGAGGATGTGGCCGGCGAGGACGCAAAGGCCAAGGCCGCTGCCCTGCAGAACGGCGACGTCATGCTGCTGGAGAACACCCGTTACATCAAGGGCGAGACCAAGAACGATCCCGAGCTGTCCAAGGCCCTGGCCGACCTGGCCGACGTCTTCGTCAACGACGCTTTCGGCACCGCTCACCGCGCTCACTCTTCCACCGCCGGTGTGGCTGACTACCTGCCCGCCGTCTGCGGCTACCTGGTCCAGAAGGAAGTCTCCATCATGGGCAAGGCTCTGGCCAACCCCGAGCGTCCCTTCGTCGCCATCCTGGGCGGCGCCAAGGTCGCTGACAAGCTGAACGTTATCAACAACCTGCTGGAGAAGGTCGACACCCTGATCATCGGCGGCGGCATGGCCTACACCTTCGCAGCTGCCAAGGGCTACTCCGTGGGCAACTCCCTGCTGGATGAGAGCAAGATCGACTACTGCAAGGAAATGATGGCCAAGGCCGAGGCCAAGGGCGTCAAGCTGCTGCTGCCCATCGACTGCGTCATCGCTGATTCCTTCCCCAACCCCATCGACGGCCCCGTGGATGTTGAGACTGTGGACATCACCGCCATCCCCGCCGGCAAGGAAGGCCTGGACATCGGTGAGAAGACCGCTGCCATCTTCGCTGACGCTGTGAAGAACGCAAAGACCGTCGTCTGGAACGGCCCCATGGGCGTGTTCGAGAACCCCACCCTGGCCAAGGGCACCATCGCCATGGCTCAGGCTCTGGCAGACTCCGACGCCACCACCATCGTCGGCGGCGGCGACTCCGCAGCAGCCTGCGAGCAGCTGGGCTTCGCTGACCAGATCACCCACATCTCCACCGGCGGCGGCGCTTCCCTGGAGTTCCTGGAAGGTCTGGAACTGCCTGGCATCGCCTGCCTGCAGGATAAGTAATTACATCCCTCGCATATGATTACAGGGGCCGATGCCCGCATCGGCCCCTCCCCTATGCCATTCCCCGTGCGGATTTTGTAACCCCCTCACAATCCCCCGCAACTTAACTTTGTCAACTCACATCGATCCTTTCGATGCGCATATATAGTAAGGAGAAAAACCATGAACAGAAAGTATCGTAAGACCGTCATTGCCGGTAACTGGAAGATGAACAAGACCCCCTCCGAGACCAAGGAGTTTATGACCCAGCTGAAGGCCATCATGCCCAAGGGCCGCTGGTGCGACGTGGCCCTGTGTGTCCCCGCCGTCTGCATCCCCGCCGCTGTCCGCGCCATGCGCGAGACCCGCGTGGGCATCGGCGCTGAGAACTGCAACGCCAACGCCTCCGGTGCCTACACCGGCGAGATCGCCTGCAACATGCTGACCGATGCCGGCTGCAAGTACGTCATCATCGGCCACTCCGAGCGCCGCGCCATGGGCGAGACCGACGCCGACGTCAATGCAAAGGTCCTGGCTGCTCTGGAAAACGGCCTGATCCCCATCATGTGCTGCGGCGAGAGCCTGGAGCAGCGTGAGGCCGGCATCACCACCGAGCACATCACCATGCAGATCAAGCTGGGTCTGGCAGGCGTGCCCGAGGAGAAGATCCGCAAGGTCATCATCGCCTACGAGCCCATCTGGGCCATCGGCACCGGCCGTACCGCTACCCCCGAGCAGGCCGAGGAAGTCTGCGAGATGATCCGCACCGTGGTCCGCAAGCTGTACAGCTCCAAGAACGCCCGTGCCATCTCCATTCTGTACGGCGGCTCCATGAACGAGAAGAACGCCTTCGAGCTGCTGGCTCAGCCCGACATCGACGGCGGCCTGATCGGCGGCGCTTCCCTGGTGCCCGAGAAGTTCGTCAAGATCATCGAGGCAGCCAACCAGCCCACCGTGTAATAAAACGATACCTATGGGGCAGCTGCAAAAAGCAGCTGCCCTTTTCGAATTCGATGGTTCAAATTGTTGAAGGTATTTCCTTCGGAAATGTTTTTAATTCGTCGTCGGAGACGACACCATAACTGTCAATTGTCAACTTTCAACTGCTTGAAATCCCATTCCCATATTCGGAGGAATGCTTATGAACACTTTACTTCTACCCGCCGCCCATCCTGATACGGTGAAGACCGCGGCGGAAATCATTCAAAACGGCGGTCTGGTGGCGATCCCCACAGAGACGGTCTACGGTCTGGGCGCCAACGGCCTGGACGAAAACGCTGTGGCCAAAATTTTCGAGGCCAAGGGCCGTCCCCAGGATAATCCCCTGATCCTCCATGTTTCCGAGTTGGCCCAGATTCAGAAATTTTGCCACCATATCCCCATGGCGGCCTACGCTCTGGCCCAGGCCTTCTGGCCCGGGCCCCTGACCATGGTGCTGCCCGCCCGGCTGAATGTGCCCCGCCGCACCACCGGCGGCCTCAGTACCGTGGGCGTCCGCTGCCCTGACTGCGACGTAACCCGGGAAATCATCCGCGCCTCCGGCGTCCCCATCGCCGCACCGTCGGCCAATATTTCCGGCAAGCCCTCCACCACCACCGCCGCTCACGTGCTCCACGACCATGACGGCCGCATTGCCGCTGTTGTGGACGGCGGTCCCTGCCGGGTGGGCGTGGAATCCACCATCGTGGACCTGACCGGAGAACGCCCCCGGCTGCTGCGTCCCGGCGGCATCGGCCCCGAGGAGCTGCTGGCTGTCCTGGGCGACCTGGTCATCGACAGGGCCGTCACCGCCCAGATCGACAAGGACGCCGTGGTTCGGGCCCCGGGCATGAAGTATCAGCACTACGCCCCCCAGAGCGAGGTGGTCATCGTCTCCGGCTCCCGGGAGAAGGCGGCGCAGTATATTCATGCCCACTTCCAGCCCGGCGACCGGGTGCTCTGCTTTGAAGAGGAACTCCCCTTGTATGAAGGCTGCGATCCCCTGTCCTATGGCCAGGAGGCCCATGTGGAGACCCTCTCCGCCGGTCTGTTCTCCGCCCTGCGGGAGCTGGACGATCCTGCCATCCACAAGGTCTATGCCCGCTGCCCCGTGGGCGGCGGTGTGGCCTATGCCGTCCAGAACCGGCTGAAAAAAGCCGCCGCTTTCCGGATCATCGACCCGGAGGTGGACGCATGATCTTCGGCATCACCGGCGGCACCGGCTGCGGCAAGACCACGGCCCTGAAGGCCATCGAATCCCTGGGCGGCATCGTCCTGGACTGCGACGCCATCTATCACGAGCTGCTGAAAACCAACAAATCTCTTCTGGACGCCATTGACGCCCGCTTCCCCGGCGTGGTGGAAAACGGTCAACTCCAGCGCAAAAAACTGGGCGCCATCGTGTTCAGCGATCCCGCCGCCCTGCAGGATCTGAACGCCATCACCCATGCGGCTATTAAGACAGAAGTGGAGCGCCGCCTGGCATCCGCCCCAGCCCTGGCCGCCATTGACGCCATCGAGCTGTTTGACAGCGGCCTGGCGGAGCTTTGCGATATGACCGTGGCCATCGTCGCCCCCCTGGATGACCGGGTGAAAAGGCTCATGAAGCGGGACAGCATTTCCGAAGAATATGCCCGCGCCCGCATCGCCGCCCAGAAGAGCGAGGCCTGGTTCCGCGCCCACTGCGACCATATTCTGGAAAATTCCGGCGATATCGATGCGTTCGCAACGACATGTATTGATTTTTTCCGCAGTTCCTGTATAATAGTGGGTGAGTAAGTGCCGGCAAACCGGCACAGACCGAAAGGAGATTCTCTATGACCACCGAGGAACTGCGTGAACGTTTGCTGTCTTCTCCCAAGAACGGATATACCCGCATTTCTGATGCCCAGCGCGCAGAGATGGAGGCTTACGCCAAGCGGTATATGGCTTTCATGAACGCCGCCAAGACCGAGCGGGAAGCCACCGCCTGGGCTGTCGCCAGGGCTGAGGAACTGGGCTTCAGGCCCTTCACCCCCGGCATGGCAGCCGCCCCCGGCGATCGTGTCTACTATAATAACCGGGACAAGTCCATCGCCCTGGCCGTCATCGGCACCGAGGGTCTGGAGCGCGGCGTCAATATCTGCGCCGCCCATGTGGATTCCCCCCGGCTGGATGTAAAACCCAATCCCCTCTACGAGGATACCGGGATTGCCTATTTCAAGACCCACTATTACGGCGGCATCAAGAAGTACCAGTGGCCCACCATTCCCCTGGCGCTTCATGGCGTCATCTGCCGCAAGGACGGCACCCGGGTCACCGTTACCATCGGCGAGGACCAGGATGATCCCATTCTGATGGTCACCGACCTGCTGGTGCACCTGTCCGCCGATCAGATGCAGAAGACTGCCTCCAAGGTGGTGGCCGCCGAGCAGCTGAACGTCATCCTGGGCACGGAGCCTATGGAGGGCGAGGGCAGCGACCTGGTGAAGCTGAACATCATGAAGCTGCTGAACGAAAAATACGGCATCATTGAGGCAGATTTCCATTCCGCGGAGCTGACGGTGGTTCCCGCCGGACGCTGCCGGGAGGTGGGTCTGGACCGGAGCCTGATCTCCGCCTACGGTCACGACGACCGGGTCTGCGCCTTTGCCGCCCTGGATTCCATCTTCTCCATCGATACCCCCGCCAAGACCGCCATGTGCATCCTGGCGGACAAGGAGGAGATCGGCTCCGTGGGCATCTCCGGCATGGAGAGCCGGTTCTTTGAGCGCTTTATCGGCGGCCTGTGCCACGCCCAGGGGGTGAATCCGGCCGACTGCTTCGCCAATTCCTTCTGCCTGTCCACCGACGTAGCCATCGCCTATGACCCCAATTTCGCTGAGGTCCACGACCTGCGCAACAACGCCCAGCTCAACTACGGTGTTGCCGTGACCAAGTACACCGGTGCCCGGGGCAAGAGCGGCGCCTCCGACGCTTCTGCCGAGGCCATGTTCCACGTCCGCAAGACCCTGGACGACGCAGGTATCATCTGGCAGGTGGCCACCCTGGGCAAGGTCGATCAGGGCGGCGGCGGCACCATCGCCTACTGCATGGCCAACCGCAACATCGTCACCGTGGATGCAGGCGTTCCGGTGCTGAGCATGCACGCGCCTCTGGAGCTGGTAAGCAAGCTGGACGCCTACATGGGCATGCTGGCTTGTAAGGCAATTTATCTGGCATAAATATTGAAAGGCGGCTCTTATGAGCCGCCTTTTTTCACAGAACGCTGGAAGGCGGCCCATCCGGGCCGCCTTGTTTGATTCAGAAGAGTGCATTTCTCGGCGGCTGCACATACCGCTCGTGACTTAAGTGATCCGGCCGGGCATAGGATCCCGACACCAAGCCAAGCATGGCGTAAATGGAGATGACGGAGGAACCGCCGTAGCTCACCAGAGGCAGGGTCAGGCCGATGACGGGCATGACGCCGATGCACATGCCCACGTTGATGACGACCTGGAAGATCATGGAGCAGGCCGCGCCGTAGCAGATCAGCCGGCGCATATAGTTTGGGGTACGCATGCCCACATAGATGCACCGGGCCACGATGGCAAGCTCCAGCAGCAGCACCACAACACAGCCGATGAAGCCCAGCTCCTCGCCGATGGAGGAGAACACGTAGTCCGTCTGCTGGGCATACAGCAGGCCGCCCTGGGTGCGGGTGCCGTTGAACAGGCCCTGGCCCGTCAGACCGCCACCGGTGAGAGACTTCAGGCTGCGCACCGCATGCCAGCGGGCATCCTGACCATAGGGGTCGATGCTGGGGTCGAAGAGCACCAGGATACGATCCTTCTGGTATCCTGCCAAGAACTGCCACAGGACGGGAAATGCCACGATGATGACGCCCGCCGCCAGACCGAACCACAGAATGCTGACGCCGCCGGCGAAGGCCATACCGATGGTGATGAACACGAAGATCAGGGAAACGCCCATGTCCCTGGACAGCACCATATTCAGTCCCACCAGGAAGATCAGGTGCAGGCCCATGTGCATCAGGGAAATGGGACTGGAAATACGGTTCTGGCGGGAATTCATGACGGAAGCCATGATGACGATGAATGCGATCTTGCAGATCTCAGCGGGCTGGATGTTGAAGGGCAGCAGGGGGATGTCCAGCCAGCTCTTGTTGCCGCCGCGGACGACGCCGAAGGGGATCAGCAGCAGCAGCATGAAGGAGTTGAAGATCACCAGCTCCCGGCGGTGCTCCGCCATGGCCTCGGCATCGATGGAGGAGATCACGGCGTAGGCTCCCACGCCCAACAGGGTCGCCAGCAGCTGGATGATGATATAGCGGGTGTTGCCGTCAAATTTTTCTGCATTGGTGGCGCTTGCCAGCACCACAATACCAAATCCGGAAGTGATCAGGCACAGCAGGAGCAGCACCATATCGCCTTTCCGGGGAAATTCTTTCAGTTCAGCTAAGAGTTTTCGCAAGGCACTGCCTCCTTTCTCAGCTTACTATTATAGCATCACCGGGCAGGAAAGTAAATAAAGATTATGTAAATAAGATGAGAATTCAATACAAAACCTCTCCTCAAAGGGGAGCCTTGCAGCTTTCCCTCACAGGTTCTTCTTCGAGAAGCTCCGGGGCAGCAGGTCCCCCAGGGTGAGGGTTTCGATCGTCCCGGCGGCGTCCACCATGTGGATCCGGAAATCATCCCCGCAGAATTCCCGCAGCACCTGGCGGCAGGAACCGCAGGGGGCGCAGCATTCGTCAATGACGCCCTCCCGGCCGCCGCAGATGGCGATGGCCGCAAAATCCCGGTGGCCGTCGTAAACTGCCCGGAATACCGCGTTGCGCTCGGCGCAGACGCATTCGCCGTAGGCGGCATTTTCAACATTGCAGCCCTGATACACGGCACCGTCGGCGCACAGCAGCGCGGCCCCCACACGGAAATGGGAGTAGGGGGCGTAGGCGTGGGTCATGGCTTCCTTTGCCAGGACGATGAGTTTTTCAGTTTCCATGGGATCAGCTCCTTTTCTTTTATTATAAACCATAAATTCGGGGTTGAAAAGTGTCAATTTTCCGATATAATTATATGTTGAAATATTATGGGGAGTATGCCCCGTTGGAGGATATACTTATGAGAATGAGAAAAATGAAGAATCTGGAATCCCGGATGGCCGCCTGCGCCGCCCTGCGGATCACCGATCCCGCCCAGTTCAAGGGCAACTGGCGCAGCCTGAAGCCCGGTGCTGCCCAGCTGTGGGTGGAGGTGGGCTGCGGCAAGGGCAAGTTCACCGCCGAGACCGCCCAGGCAAACCCCGACGTGCTGCTGATCGCCGTGGAGCGCTGCCGGGAAGCCATGGTGGTGGCCATGGAAAAGGCCCGCGAGATGGGCCTGACCAACGTGTTCTACATCGACATGGATGTGGAAAAGATCGAGGAGATCTTCGCCGGCTTCGAGATCGACCGCCTGTTCATCAACTTCCCCGATCCCTGGCCCCGGAAGAAGAACGCCAAGCGCCGCCTGACCTACCGCACCTTCCTGGACAAGTACTGCCGCGTCATCCGCCAGGGCGGCGAGATCCATTACAAGACCGACAACGCCCCCCTCTTCGAGTTCTCTGTCGAAGAGTTCGCCGCCTGCGGTCTGGAGGTCAAGAATCTGACCCGGAACCTCCACGAAAACGGCATTGTGGGCATCATGACCGGCTACGAGGAGAAGTTCCACGCCCTGGGCACCCCCATCAACCGCTGTGAGATCGTCTGCAAGCCCTTCGTTCTGCCCCCCGAGGAGAAGAAGAAGGCCGCTGAGGAAGAATAATATGAGCTATCACGCAGGATCCTGCGATGTCGCCGTCATCGGCGCGGGCCACGCAGGCATTGAGGCGGCCCTGGCCGCCGCCCGGCTGGGCCTGAATACCATAATCTTTACCATCAATCTGGACGCCGTGGGCAATATGCCCTGCAATCCCGCCATCGGCGGCACCGGCAAGGGCCATCTGGTCCGGGAACTGGATGCCCTGGGCGGCGAGATGGGCGTGGCCGCTGACCGCGCCTGCATCCAGTACCGGATGCTGAACAAGGGCAAGGGCCCCGCCGTCCATTCCCTCCGGGCCCAGGCAGACCGCCGGAAGTACCAGCAGGTCATGAAGCATACCCTGGAGCAGCAGGAAAACCTCCAGCTGAAGCAGGCCCAGATCGTGGAGGTGCTGACCGCCGGTGGCCGCGTCAGCGGCGTTCGCACCCGGCTGGGGGCCATCTACGACGCCAAGGCCGTCATCATCGCCTCCGGCACCTTTCTGGACAGCACCATCATCATCGGTGACAATGTAGAAGTCTCCGGCCCCGACGGCATGCATGCCGCCATCGGCCTGGCAGATAATCTGCGTGCCCTGGGCCTGCGCCTGCGGCGCTTCAAGACCGGCACGCCCCCCCGTATCAACCGCCGCAGCGTGGATTTCTCCAAGCTGGAGATCCAGCCCGGCGACGAAAAGGCGGAGCCCTTCTCCTTCCGGACACAGCATAAGGTCAACAACACCGCCGTGTGCCACCTGACCTATACCAACGCCGAGACCCATCAGATCATCCAGGACAATCTCCACCGCTCCCCCATGTACGACGGTACCATCTCCGGCGTCGGCCCCCGGTACTGCCCCAGCATCGAGACCAAGATCGTCCGCTTCGCCGACAAGCCCCGCCACCAGCTCTTCGTGGAGCCCTGCGGTCTGGACACGGAAGAACTCTACATCCAGGGCTTCTCCTCCAGCCTCCCCGAGGATGTGCAGCTTGCCATGATGCGCACCATTCCCGGCCTGGAAAATGCCGAGATGATGCGCCCTGCCTACGCCATCGAGTATGAGTGCATCGACCCCACCAGCCTCCTGCCCACCCTGGAGACCAAGAAGGTGCCCGGCCTGTACGGCGCGGGCCAGTTCAACGGCACCTCCGGCTACGAGGAGGCCGCCGTCCAGGGTCTGATTGCGGGTATCAACGCCGCTCTGAAGATCCAGGGTCGCGAACCCCTGATCCTGACCCGGGACACCAGCTACATCGGCACCCTCATCGACGATCTGGTGACCAAGGGCACGGAAGAGCCTTACCGGATCATGACCAGCCGCTCCGAATACCGGCTCCTGCACCGCCAGGACAACGCCGACCAGCGGCTGACCCACATCGGCGCCAGGGTGGGGCTGGTTCCCCCCGAACGATTGGCTCAGGTGGAAGAAAAGTATGAGGCCGTCCGCCGGGAAATGCACCGGCTGGAGAGCAACGGCGTCCCCGGCTCCCCCGCCCTGAATGAAATGCTGGCATCCCGGGCATCCGCCCCCGTGGCCAATTCCGCAAGGCTTGCCGATCTTCTCCGCCGCCCCCAGGTGACATACGAAGATATCGCCCCCTTTGATCCCGACCGTCCCCCCCTCCCCGCTGCTGTCACCGAGGAAGTGGAGATCCAGATCAAGTACGCAGGCTATCTCGCCCGCCAGGAAAAGCAGGTGGCCGAGTTCAAGAAGGAAGAATCCCGCCTGCTGCCCGCAGACATCGACTACGATTCCATTGCGGGCCTGCGGCTGGAAGCCCGGCAGAAGCTCTCCGAGATCCGCCCCATGTCCATCGGACAGGCGGGCCGCATCTCCGGCGTCAGCCCGGCAGACATTGCGGTGCTGCTGATCTGGCTGGAACAGAGATAAGCAAAATACCCCCGGAAGATCACTCTTCCGGGGGTATTTCTATGTAGCTTACTGCTTGCGGAACTCGAAGCCGGTCTCGTCGGCCTTCTCGATGATGGCCAGGGACTTCAGGGGATAACCGTCCTCACGGATCTTGTCGCCGCCGTGCTGGAAACCCTTCTCGATGGCGCAGCCAATGCCGATCAACTCGGCGCCGGCCTGGCCCACGATGTCCAGCAGGCCACGCATGGCCTCGCCGTTGGCCATGAAATCGTCCACGATGAAGACCTTGTCGTCAGCAGTGATCCAATCCTTTGCGCAGATCAGGGTGACCTTCTTCTTATAGGTATAGGAGAAGATCTCGCTCATGTACAGGCCGCCCTCAATGTTGTCGCTCTTTGCCTTCTTGGCGAAGACCATGGGGATGCCGTACTTGTAGGAACAGATAGCAGCCAGTGCGATGCCGCTGGCCTCGGCCGTCAGAATTTTGGTGGCGCGGCTGATGTCGAAATGCTTGGCGAACTCGTCTGCCAGCTCTGCCAGGAACTTGGTGTCGACCTGGTGATTCAGAAAACCGTCCACCTTGATGATATGTCCAGGAAGGATGCGGCCCTCCTGGCAAATACGCTGCTCCAGTGCTTCCATAGATACCCTCCAGAATGTGTTAAAAATGTTTTATAATTTACCTTGGATGATACTATTATGCGGGTTTTTGTCAAAAATTTCAAGAGGGAGTACTAGCCAAATATACAGAAAGTCAAGCCCCTTACTTGGCAAGTTTCACCAAAAAAGCAGTGTTAATCGAACGCAAGACCGAAATAACGCGGCACAGGACAGTCTACAGCCAGCGGACGGAACATGGCGAATGGTCTTCCGGTGCCGGGCACACGGAAGCTGCCCTCCCGGCAGCCAAGGGCCTTTGTGATACCGGCGGCGGCATTCCTGTCCCCCAGAAGCTCCGGGCACCACAGCATCCCATCCATCTCTGCCGCGGCCGCCAGCCAGTTTTCACCGGCATAAAGCCCCACCTGGGTAGTCAGAAAGCGGAGGCTCTCCCCCTCCTGCACCACGCCCCCGGCGGGCAGCATCTCCCGGCGCAGACGGGCGTACTCCACCGCGTCGATCCTGCGGGCAGGGATCGCCTCCCCTGCCACCGCCTGGAACTCGTCCACACTGCCGCAGGGGGCGTAGCCCATAGCGGCGTACATCCCGATGAGCGGACGCGTCTGGGGCACCAGCACGATGCCCTGATACCCCTGGGCCTTCAGATGCCGGGCGGTGTCCGCCATCAGCATCCTGCACAGTCCCCTTCCCCGGCAATCAGGATCCGTGGCCACGGCGTAGACATAGGCCAGCTTCGCTCCGTCCAGGGAGCAGTCGAACCAGTAGAGAACGGACAGGATCTGACCGTTTTCCTCGATACAGCGGCAGCGCTCCGGCGCATAAGCGGCAGAGAAAAAACCGTCCAGAAACTCATCCGTGTCCCCAAAGGCCGCTTTCCATAGTCCGCGCAGGCCGGGGATATGGGAATCACAGGGCGTAATCGTGTTCATCTTCTTCCTCCCAGAGGCGGGCCCAGCATTTTTCGATCATCTTATCAGGATTGTAGGACATTTTGGCCTTGCGCAGACCCTCCAGACCCATGTCGTCCTCCCGGTTCAGGAACCGCAGCTGCGGATACTTGTCCCGCAGGTAGCGGGCGAAGGCCTGGTTGATGGCAGCGTAAGCGGCCTCTTCCACAGCCTTTTCGAAATGGATGTCAAAGGTCTCGCCGTTCAGGCGGCTGCCCAGGGTGAATGCCATGAGTCTGCCGTCCTCCACCAGGGCAAGCCCCTCCAGCCCCAGGGCCTGTCGGAACCGCAGGGCACGGGTGATGGCGACCTCCTCCATGTGGTAGTTGGTGCCGGGATTGGCGGCCTTATGGCTTTCGTACCAGTCATTGAGCATGGCGGTCAGGGCCTCCGTGCTGACTTCCTCGATGGGAAGAAAAACACAGTCCGGGTGAGCGTCGTGGAAGCGGTGGAGGTGGTTGCGCTTTTTCTGATATTTGCGCCCCCTCAGCTCTGCCAGACCATTGATGTCGTAGACATAGTCATAATTGTCCCGGTTGCAGTGGAACCGGAACTGGCCGGGATACAGGCTTTCCAGCAGCTCGCACTCCGCCCCATTCAGGCTGGTCAGGCAGCAGGGAATGCCGCGGGCCCGGGCGTCGTGGATGATGGCGTCCAGCACGGGCTTCACGTCGCCCTGCCCCACCGGGAATGGATAGACGCTGCGCCGGTCGAACTGGCTCTGCAGCACCAGAAAATCGCCCACGAACGCCGCCTTCTGGCGGCCCCAGAGGAAGAGGTTGACGAAGGAGTATTCGCAGCCCCGCTCCCCGCAGTTCATCAGATATTTGTCGTAATGCGCCTTGTCGGATAGTTCCAGGCGTTTGAATTCGATCATAAAAAGTCACTTCCTTCGCCCAGTAGTATACCACAGGATTTGATGCAATACAACAAAAACCCGCCGGAGCAGACGCTGCGGCGGGTTTCGTTCACCCGAACATTCTCGAATCCAGGTGCTGGCTTTTGATGATGCGGTACAGGAACACGCCGAAGGTCAGCAGAACGATGCTCTCCCCCAGGGCAACGTAGACGGCATTGAGCCAGAAGCCGCCGCCGATAAATACCGTCAGTTCCCCGCCCACCAGAAACGCGTTGGTCAGGGCGGGCATCAGCAGTCCCGGGACAGGCAGCCCCATGATGGTCACGTTCCGGGTCAGCCACATGCCTCCGGCTGCCAGGAATGTGGCCAGGGTACCCACCAGAAAATCCAGGGGCAGGGCACCTGCGTAGGTCATATTAAACACAAAGCATCCCGCCGCCAGGCCGGGGATCGCCGCCGGGGTAAAGAACGCCAGAACGCACAGCGTCTCGCTGAGGCGGCACTGGATGGCCCAGGTGGCGGAGCCGGGGAGGATGATATTCTGCAGATGGGTCAGCACCACGTAGAGTGCCGCGATCATGGCAGCATGGACGGTCTGCCGGGTCTTCTTGTCCATAGGGATTCTCCTTCAAATAAAAAAATGCGGATTATTCCCCCATCCGCAGCAAAAATGGACGCAAAGCGTCCATCGAAAACTCCCTAGTTTTGTTTACCGACAGGATGGTCACGAACTGTCCTATTTGATTGGGGTTATTGTAGCACAGCCGCCGGAGGTTGTCAACACGGAAGAACCCCGGACGGCTGCGCCGTCCGGGGCAGGATCATCAGGCCTCGTAGGCCATCATCTTGTCGATTCTTCTCTGGTGGCGCTCATCGTGGGAGAAGGCCGTGGTCAGCCACATATCCACGATCTCCAGGGCCAGCTTGGGACCAACGACGCCTGCGCCCAGGGCCATCATGTTGGTGTCGTTGTGCTCACGGGTCAGCTTGGCGGTCATCAGATCGCTCAGCAGGGCGCAGCGAACGCCCTTGACCTTGTTGGCGGTGACGGAAACGCCGATGCCGGTGGTGCACAGGACGATGCCCTTCTCACATTCGCCGGAGGCCACAGCCTTGGCGGCAGCGCCGGCAAAGTCGGGATAGTCGCAGGAAGCGGCGGTATAGGTGCCGAAGTCCTTGACCTCGTAGCCCTTAGCCTCCAGGTGCCCAACCACCTGATTCTTCAGATCCAGTGCGCCGTGATCACAGCCGATTGCAATTTTCATTTGTAAATCCTCCTTAAATCACATAGCCACCGTTGACGCTCAGCACGTGTCCGGTGATAAATTCCGCGTTCGCTAAATATTCCATGGCCTTCGCCACATCCATGGCGGTTCCATTGCGGCCCACGGGCGTCTCCTCCGCCATTTCCGCCAGGACATCGGGATCCACACCGGCGCACATATCCGTCAGGATCACGCCGGGGGCCACGCAGTTGACCCGGATGCCGCTGGGACCCAGTTCCTTGGCCAGGGCCTTGGTCAGGGCGATGACGGCCCCCTTGGTGGCGGAGTAGGCCGCCTCGCAGGAGGCGCCCACCTGGCCCCACATGGAGGAAACGGTGATGACGCTGCCTGCGTGCTTTCTGAGAAATGCGGGCATGGCGGCGTTGACGCAATTGTAGATGCCCTTGACGTTGACATTGAACAGCCGGTCCCAGGCACTTTCCTCCATCATGCTCATGAGGCCGAAGTGCATCTGACCTGCGTTGCAGACCAGCACGTCCACCTCCGGGATCTTCGCGAAGGCAGCCTTTACAGCTACGCCGTCGGCCACATCGCAGCAGATGGGCGCTGCGCCGGTTCGCTCTGCCACAGCCCGCGCCGCTTCATGGTTCTTTTCATACAGGAAGTACACCCGGTGGCCCTTGGCGGCGAACAGCTCCACCGCCGCCGCTCCGATGCCCCGGGACCCGCCCGTGATGACAATTGTTGACATATCGGTTCCTTTCAAATTGTAGTTTATCGTACAAACAGTATGTTACCTTCTTGCTCCGGAGCAAGAACAGAACGTATTGTTTCTCGGAACGGTAAACGACAATTTATCGTTTTGATGTTCGAAAAGCTCAGGGCCGCTGCTTGTGCGGCGGCCCTGTTCTGCTTATCTTCTGCGGTTCTTGGTCCGGTGATCGGCCCGGATGGAGGAGAGCTTGGAGTCAGATTCGGACATGAATGCCTTCAGCTTCTCCTCGAAGAGCTGATCGGCGGTCTTGGGCGCGGCGGGGGGCACGGGAGCGGGCCGCTGGGGGCGGTTCTGGCTCTGGGTGTGGCCCTGCTGCCGGGGTGCGCCGGTGTGGCCCCCCTGGTGATTGCCGCGGAAACCGCCCTGACGGGGGCCATTCTCACGGGGTTCTCTGGGCTGCAGCCGCTTGATGGACAGATTGATCTTGCCGTTTTCATTGCCGATGATGACGACCTTCACATCCTGGCCCTCGGTCAGATGCTGCCGGATGTCGCTGACATAGGCATTGGCGACCTCGGAAATATGTACCATGCCGGTCTTGTTCTCCGGCAGGGCGATGAATGCGCCGAAATTGGTGATGGATTTGACTTTACCCTCTAATACGGTACCAACGGTTAACTCCATAGTATGCTATTCTTCCTCCAAATTAGTTTCCGGTTCCTTCCCCGGGACGGATCAGCACGGTATCAGGTTCCACCAGTCCCAGCACTTCCTGGGCGATCTGGATCACGGCCTGCTTCGTGCCCTGAATTCCAATCTTCTCCTCCAGCACGGCGTTCTCCTGTTCCAGCTGCGCTGCGGCGCCTTCCAGCGCTGCGTTCTGCTCCTCCAGCACGGTCGTTGCGTGCCGCAGGACGAAAAGCCCGGCGATGCCCAGGAGAATGATGACGATGACGAAGATCTTCATCGCGTTGCTGCTGCGGCGGTAGACCGGCTTGATGTGTTTCAGATATTCGATGATGTTTGCCATTAGGCGAGCCTCCGGATCTATGCCGACGATGCCGACGATTATTCCATCTTATTGTAACCCATTTTCCCGCAGATGCAAACAAAATTTTCGCGTTTTTGGAAATTTTTTTGCCGGGCAGCGTCGCATATTTCCAGATAATAGCAAAAAACGGCCGCAGGAGGCTTCCCAGGGTCAGTTCCAGCACGATTCCCCCTGCCACCATGCCGAAGGTGCAGGCCGGGCGCAGATCGCCCCGGCAAATTGCGAAGCCGCAGTACAGCCATCCCCATCCGGCCGCCGGGAGGAAAATCAGGTCGGCCAGGGTCGGATGCGCCCGCCGCAGGGGGCGCAGGAAGCCGTAAAACAGGCCCAGTGCCATGCCGATCAGACAGGCCGCGGCAAACCGGCCGGCAGCGGCAGCCGGCGCCGTCATCCGAACATCCGGCGCAGCCAGCCGCCGGGCTCCCGGGGCTCGGCATAGGTCAGGGCGCTGACTGCCCCCGTCACCGCCACCTGGCCGCCGTCGGTGGAGAGGGTCTTCAGCCGCAGATCCTGGCCCTGGACCGTCAGCGTCCCCAGACTGGTCTGAAGCACCACGGCGGTATCATCGAAGCTCACCACTTCATTCACCCCGGTCATGGTCAGATGCTTCCGCCCGCTGAGCGTCAGCGCGTGAGGCTTTTCCTGTTCCGCCACACCCATCCCTCCTTCCGACCACAGCCTATGCACCATTCGGCGGGAATATGCGTAGAAAATGCCCCTGCCGGGTTGGCAGGGGCATGATATTTATCTCCACAGGTACACTCTGCATTCATAGGGCTGCAGGGTCTGCTCCGTGGGGTCGGGATAATTCTGCAGCACCAGGTCGGCATCTTCCAGGTGATAGCCGCGGGGTGGCTTGAACTTAACCTTATCCTTGGAGAAGGAACAGACCACCAGGATCCGCTGGCGGTGATCCTGCCGGGTATATACATACAGCTCGTCGGAGTTCCTGTCGTATTCCGTATAGTCACCGTAGCGGACGCAGCTGAGCTTCTTTCGCAGATCGATGGCCCTGCGGTAGAAGTTCAGGATGGAATCAGGGTCCTTTTCCTGCTGGGCTACGTTGATGTAGGGATAGTTGGAGTTGACATAAAACCAGGGCTTGACCTCCGAGAAACCGGCGTTGGCGGTGGCATCCCACTGCACCGGCGTCCGGGCGGAATCCCGGGAGCAGCGCCACATCTTTTGCAGCTTCTTTTCGGGATTGCCCCGGGTGTGGGCATACTGCCAGCGGGTCTGGACGTCCTCATACATCCCGGCGTCCACAGGCTCCCAGTTGAGCATGCCGATTTCCTGGCCCTGATAGACGAAGGGGGTACCCTGCTGGAACAGGTAGGAGGCAGCCAGCATCTTGGCGCTCTGCTTCCAGTATTCCGTGCTGCCGTAGCGGTTGACAATACGGGGATGATCGTGATTTTCGATATACAGCGTATTCCAGGCCACGCCCGACAGCTTCTTTTGCCAGCTGGTGAACGCCTTCTTCAGCTTGCTCAGGGAGAATGCGGTGGGCATGTAATCGGAGAAGAAGCAGTCGGCGCACATGTGCTCGAACTGGATCATCAGCTCCATCTGGCCATCCCGCTCGTCGATATACTTCAGTGCCTGCCGGGGGGTGACCATGGGGGCCTCCGCCACGGTGAAGCAGTCGTATTCATCCAGCACGTCCCGCTTGAATTCTTTCAAATATTCGTGGACCTTCGGGCCATGATTGTAGAAACGAATACCCTTGCTGACGGGGAAGAGGCGGTCATTGGGCAGGTCGTCGCGCTTGGAGATGAAGGTGATGACATCCTCCCGGAAGCCGTCCACGCCCAGATCCAGCCAGAATCGCATGATCTTCTTGACTTCCTCCCGCACCAGGGGGTTATCCATGTTCAGGTCCGGCTGCTTCCGGGCGAACAGGTGCAGATAGTATTCCTTGCGGGTGCTGTCCCAGGCCCATGCCTTGCCCTCGAAGAGGGAATCCCAGTTGTTGGGGCGGCGCATGCCGTCCCGTCCGGGACGCCAGATATAGTAGTCGGTGTAGGGATCGATACGCTGGCGGCTCTTGCGGAACCACTCGTGCTCATCGCTGGTGTGATTCACCACCAGGTCCATGATGACCTTCATGCCCCGCTGGTGGGCGCCCTCCAGCACCTGGCGGAAGGCTTCCATGCCGCCGTATTCCGGGGCGATATCCATGTAATCGGAGATATCGTAGCCACAGTCCGCGCCGGGAGAGGGATACAGGGGAGAGAACCAGATACCGTCGCAGCCCAGGGACTGGATATAATCCAGCTTGTCCAGAACGCCCCAGAGGTCGCCCAGGCCGTCGCCGTTGCCGTCCTTGAAGCTGCGGGGCCAGATCTGATAGAATACTTTATCTTTGTACCATCTTTCACCGTTCATAGTACGTGACTCCTTCATTGGTGGGGAATTGCGGGTTGCTGCACAGACCCGGCCTTCCCCCAGGGGAAGCCATGGCCGCTCCCGCGCCCGTGCAACAACTTAGAATCAAAATCCTTTTTCATATTCTATCATAAACTTTTGTATCCGTCGATAAGTTATTTCATTTTTCGATAAAAAAGATGCCGCCTTTTCAGACGGCATCTTTTTACAGCTTTTGTCCGGTGACCTGATACATGGTATCGTCGGAAATCTTCACGGTCAGCTTCAGGTGGCGGTGGAAGAGCGCAGCCAGGGCGTGCTCACTCATGAGGCCAACGGACACCCGGCTGGCGGAGCCTTCGTGGTGGTGATCGATGGCGGCGCGGCTCATGCCGTGGGCGATGGTCAGGGTACCGCCGGTCTTCAGCAGTCCCGCCAGAGTCTCAATGAGCCGGGCAGGCTCGGGGAAATGGGGAAATGCGTTGTAGACCATGATGCAGTCGAACTGCCGATCAAATTCCATGGTCTCCACATCGCCGCACAGGACGGTGATGTTTTCACCGGGGTACTTGGCGGCAGCGATCTTCACCATCTCCGGGGCGATATCCACAGCGGTAACGGAACCCACGTTCCGGGCCAGGTAGTCGGGAAACAGCACGCCGGTGCCGCAGGCCACATCCAGCACATGGCAGCCTTCGGTGACGCCGGCGCCGTCCAGGATCTTCCCGATGACGGTGTCGCTGCGGATCATATCGGCGTCCCACTGGGGGGCCATGCGGTCGAAAAATGCAATGACGTCTTTCTGTCTCATTTCAGGATTCCTTTCGGATAGCGGTCGGGCAAATACTTGGTCTTCATCAGCAGCCGCACCACTTGGGGGATCAGCACCAGCTGCAGCAGGATGCCGGGCAGGGCGGTGACGAAGGAAGCGGTGATCCAGGCGGTCATGGTGATGCCCGGGGAGAAGATCAGGGCCTTGGCGATGCCGGAGGTGATGCGGCCGGCGATCATGGCGATTATCAGGGCGACATACAGGTCCAGGGTCAGATTCTTGGTGCGGATAAATTTCAGGATCAGGCCGGTGATGGCGCCGTAGGTGGCGCATTCGATCATCATGGCGGGCAGGATGGCCATGGTGGGCATGCCGGTGAGCAGGCAGGACAGGGCAGGACCCAGCAGGCCGCAGATAAAGCCGTAAGGCCAGCCGCAGATCAGACCGCACACTAGAACGGGGATATGCATGGGCAGCAGCACGGAACCGGCGTCGGGAATGGAATGGAACGCAATGGGCAGCACCACGCACAGGGCCACAAACAGCGCGCCCAGAACCGTGCGGTGGATGGGATTCATTTTATTCATCAGGAAGCCTCCTTTTTGATATCTTTTTTATCGATAGCATTGTAGCAAATAAAAGCAGGAAACGGAAGCCCCCTCGGGGGATAAAAATTGTAGTTTATCACGCAATCAGAGATTGCGCGATAAACTACAATTTACAAATCTTTTACCCCCGGCCCATTGCGCCTCCCGCCAATTACGGGTATAATGGTAAATAAGAAACTATGAAATGAGGTGTGACGATGATCTACGAACAGATCCGCCACGATGAAGAAGTCCTGGCCCTGCTGGAAAAGGGCAACGCCAACCTGGGCGTCCTGGGCTATACCGACCACTCCCCCGCCCACACGGCATTGGTTGCCGACCGGGCCGCCTATATCCTGAAAACCCTGGGCTTCCCGGAGCACGACCAGGACCTGGCGAAAATTGCCGGCTTCATGCACGACATCGGCAACGCCGTTAACCGCAAGCACCACGCCGAGTGGGGCGCCCTGCTGGCCCGGGACATTCTGAACAAGTATGATCTGCCCCTTGCAGACAAGATCACCATTATCTCCGCCATTGGCCACCACGACGAATCCACCGGCGGTGCCATGGATCCCGTCTCCGCCGCCCTGATCCTGGCGGACAAGTCCGACGTCCGCCGCAACCGGGTCCGCACCCAGGAAAAGGCCAAATTCGACATCCACGACCGGGTCAACTACGCCGTCACCGGCCACTCCCTGAAGGTCAGCGCCGAGGAAATGAAAATCTCCCTGAACCTGCAGGTGGACGAGAACATCTGCACCATGTATGAGTATTTCGACATTTTCCTGGGCCGCATGATGATGTGCCGCAGCGCCGCCGAAATGCTGGGGGCCAAGTTCCGGCTCACCGTCAACGGCGGCAAGGTGCTGTAAAGGAGGACAATATGGATATCAAAAAGACAGAGAAATTCCTCAACACCTTTGGTCTGCACATCATGACCATCATCGCGGGCTTTGTTCTGCTGGTGAACCCGGACGGTGCCACCGCTCTGGTGACAAAGCTCATCGGCTGGGTGCTGGTGGCGGTGGGCGCGGTGCAGCTGGTGGGCCCCGCCCTGAAGCAGATCCCCATTGCCCCTAGGAGCTGGATCGGAAACGGCCTGGCCATTGTGGTGGGCGTGCTTCTGCTGGCCAAGCCCATGGTGCTCTCTGACGGCATCGGCCGATTATTCGGCATCCTGCTGACCATGGAAGGCTTCCGGAATCTGAAGCTCCGGGGCCTGAATCTGCTGACGGGCCTGACCTGTGCCGGCGGCGTGCTGCTGATCCTGATGCCCCGCACCCTGACCCAGACCCTGTTCGCCGTTGTGGGCATCGGCCTGATGCTCATCGGCATGCTGAACATCTGGGGCAAGCTCAGCGACTACCGCCGCCTGACCGAGCCCGGCGACCCCAACATCATCGACGCAGACCTGTAAAGGAGAAAAACCATGCTTTTTGACACCCACGCCCATATGGATGACCGGGCGTTTGATACCGACCGGGAGCAGCTGCTGTCTTCCCTCCCCGGCCAGGGGCTGGCCCTGGTGATGAATCCCGGCTGCAGCCTGGAATCCTCCCGCAATGCCGTGAAGCTGGCCAATACTTATGATTATATTTATGCCGCTGTCGGCTCCCACCCCGATGTGGCGGATGAAGTGAACGAAGAGGCTCTGGAGGAATACCGCCGCCTGGTCCGGGAGAATCCCAAGGTCAAAGCCATCGGTGAGATCGGCCTGGACTACCATTATGAGGATATCCCCCGGGAGATCCAGCTGCGGGCCTTCCGGATGCAGATGGAGCTGGCGAAAGAACTGAACCTTCCCGCCATCGTCCACGAGCGGGAAGCCCATGACGACGGCATGAAGGTGGTCCACGAATTCCCCGAAGTCACCGGCGTCTTCCACTGCTACTCCGGCTCCGCGGAAATGGCCCGGCAGCTGGTGGACCGGGGCTGGTACATCGGCTTCACCGGGGTGCTGACCTTCAAGAACGCCCGCAAGGCCATTGAGGTGGCGTCCTCCATCCCCATCGAGCGCATCGTCCTGGAGACCGACTGCCCCTACATGTCCCCCGACCCCTTCCGGGGCCGCCGCAACGATCCCGGCAAAATTTACCGCATGGCGGAAAAGCTGGCCGAGATCCGGGGCATGAGCGTGGAAGAGATCCACGCCATCACCACCGAAAACGGCAAAAAACTCTACAAAATCTGACCATGACCCGCAGTTCCCGAAGAACTGCGGGTTTTTCACGCCTTGCATAATCGCTTTCCATCCGATATAATGGATACATTAGAAAGGAGGGCGAAGATCATGGACATCAAAGACATCCTCGCCAAATGCGACCACACGCTGCTGACCCAGACCGCTACCTGGGACGAGATCCGGGCCATCTGTGACGATGGTATGAAATACGCCACCGCCTCCGTGTGCATCCCCGCGTCCTATGTCCGGAAAGCCAAGGAATATGTGGGCAATAAACTCCCCATCTGCACTGTCATCGGCTTCCCCAACGGCTACTCCACCACCGCCGTCAAATGCTTCGAGACCGTGGACGCCGTGGCAAACGGCGCAGATGAGATCGACATGGTCATCAACATCGGCCTGGTGAAGGACGGCGACTACGATGCCCTCCGGGATGAGATCGCCGCCGTGAAAGCCGCCTGCGGCGGAAAAATCCTGAAGGTCATCATCGAGACCTGCCTGCTGACCGATGACGAGAAGATCAACATGTGCAAGGTGGTCTCCGCCTCCGGCGCCGACTACATCAAGACCTCCACAGGCTTCTCCAGGGCCGGCGCCACCTTCGAGGACGTGGCCCTGTTCGCCAGGCACGTTTCCCCCCATGTGAAGATCAAGGCCGCCGGCGGAATCAGCAGCATCGCCGACGCCGAAAAATTTATTGCCCTGGGCGCCCACCGCCTGGGCACCAGCCGCATCGTCAAGCTGGCCAAGGGCATGGAAGCCCACGACAATTCCTATTAAGGAGGATCCATCATGTTAAAGACCCCCACTCCCCACATTTCCGCCCTCCCCGGCGATTTCGGCAAAACCGTCCTGATGCCCGGTGACCCCCTGCGAAGCCGCTTTATTGCCGAAACCTTCCTGGAAAATCCCGTCCTGGTGAACAACGTCCGGGGCGTCCAGGGCTATACCGGTTATTACAAGGGCGTCAAGGTCTCCGTCATGGCCTCCGGCATGGGCATGCCCTCCATGGGCATCTACTCCCACGAGCTGTACAACGGCTACGGCGTGGAGAACATCATCCGCGTCGGCTCCGCCGGCTCCATCCAGGAGCATATCCACCTCTATGACATCGTCCTGGGTCAGGGCGCCTGCACGGACTCCAATTGGGCCAACCAGTTCCATCTGCCCGGCACCTTTGCCCCCATCGCCGACTTCACCATGCTCAGCGAAGCCGTCAAGGCCGCCGAAAACCACGGCGCCGTCTGCCATGTGGGCAATGTCAACTCCTCCGACACCTTCTACGGCGACCACGAGGGCGTCCCCGCCGGCCTGGACGAGGTCTACGGCCTGAAGAAGATGGGCGTCATGGCCATTGAGATGGAGGCCGCCGCCCTGTACATGAACGCCGCCCGCTACGGCCGCCGTGCCCTGTGCATCTGCACCGTCTCCGACGAGATCCTGACAGGCAGGCGTGCCACAGCCGAGGAGCGCCAGACCGCCTTTACCACCATGATGAAGGTGGCCCTGGATGTGGCTGTTGCCATGGAAAACCATCCCCTCACTGCCACGCCCACCGACTACCGGCACGGCAAGCACGGCGGCAATTTCTGATCCGGAGATCTCACCCACAACCATATCAAAACCGCCCGGATGATACCATCCGGGCGGTCACTTTTTTACTTGAACTTGTAGAATCCTGCGTCCAGGAGCCGGGTCAGGGCTTCGTTGGCTTCCTCGTCGGTAAACAGGGCGGTGAACCGCTTGTCCACCACCAGGGCTTCCAGGCTCAGATCCAGGCGGCCCTTGCTCATGAGCACATTAAAGCCATCGCTGGTGCGGCTGCCGGAGAGGATGCGCTTGGCGCCCTTCACATCCATGGGCCGCATCCGCGCGCCCAGCTTTTCAGCTTCGGCACGACGGGCCTCAAAGGCGGCAATGAATTTTTCTTCCATTTACTTCTCCAGAATGACAGGACCGTTATTGGCGGACAGACCTTCCTTGATCCATGCAGCAGCCTCAGCAGGAGTCAGCTTCACCTGTTCGCCCGTTGCCATGTTCTTGACGGAGCAGACGCCCTCGGCCACCTCGTCCTCGCCCAGCAGCACAGCGTAGGGTACGCCCAGCTTGTTGGCGTAGGTCATCTTCTGCTTGAACTTCTTCTGCTCGCCGTAGAGCTGCACCTTCAGGCCGTAGCTGCGCAGGGTCTGGGCCAGGGCGATGGCTGCAGCGGGATCGGACAGCATGGGCAGCACCAGAGCGTCAGCAGGGGCGCTGGGCAGAGCGGGATTCAGCAGGCCCTGCTCGTCCAGCACGTAGAACAGGCGGGTCAGACCGATGGAGATGCCCACGCCGGGCAGCGCCTTCTCGATATAGTAGCCGGCCAGATTGTCGTAGCGGCCGCCGGAGCAGACGGAGCCGATCTCGGGGTGGTCCAGCAGGGTGGTCTCGTAAACGGTGCCGGTGTAGTAGTCCAGGCCTCTTGCGATGGTCAGGTCAACGGCGAAATTCTCCTCGGGGACACCGAAGGCAGCCAGATTGGCGGTGACAGCCTTCAGTTCGGCAAGACCCAGGTCGAAAATTTCATTTCTGCCTGCGTAGCCCTCCAGGGCTGCCAGGACCTCGGCGTTGGTGCCGGTGATGGCGATAAACTTCAGGATCTCGTCCGCCTGGGTATCGGTCAGACCGCAGTCGTCCATCAGGATGACTTTCACCTTAGCGGCGCCGATCTTGTCCAGCTTGTCCACAGTGCGCATGATATCGCCGGACTTTTCGCTCAGCTCCATCATGGCATAGAAGCCGTTGAGGATCTTGCGGTTGTTGACGCGGATCTGGAAGCGCTTCAGGCCGAAGCCGGTGAAGACATTGTAGATGATGGCGGGGATCTCGGCCTCGTTCAGGATGTCCAGCTTGCCGTCGCCGATGATGTCGATATCAGCCTGGTAGAACTCACGGAAGCGGCCGCGCTGGGCGCGCTCGCCCCGGTAGACCTTGGAGATCTGGAACCGGCGGAAGGGGAAGGCCAGGTCGTTGCAGTGCAGGGCAACGTACTTTGCCAGGGGCACGGTCAGGTCAAACCGCAGGGCCAGGTCGGAGTCACCCTTCTGGAAGCGGTAGATCTGCTTCTCGGTCTCGCCGCCGCCCTTGGCCAGCAGAATCTGGGCGTCCTCGATGACGGGGGTATCCAGGGGGGCGAAGCCGTAGGAAGCGTAGGTGCGGCGCAGGATCTCGGTCATACGCTCGAACTGGATCTGCTTGCCGGGCAGCAGCTCCATAAAGCCGGACAGGGTCCGGGGCTTAATGATGTCCATTATCTTATTTCCTTTCAGTCAATAAAAGTGAAAAGTGAATAGTGAATAGTGAAGAAGTAAGGTGTGCCTGCGGCACTGATTTGAATCATCGGCGAAGCCGATACCCTACCTTTTCACTATTCACTATTACCTAATTAAAATCTGGGCTTGGAATGGATCATTTCTCTCCAGTCCAGGTCACCGCGCTGCAGGCCCATGATGGACATTTCAGCGGAGGCCAGGTTGGTGGCGATGGGCACATTGTGCTTATCACAGTGGCGGATGGTCTCGATCATCTGAGAATCATCCCAGGGGTCGGTGGTATTGGGATCGGTGAACAGCAGCACCAGGTCGATCTCATTGTAGGCGATGCGGGCATTGATCTGCTGGTGGCCGCCCTGCTTATGGGACAGCAGCAGGGTGATGGGCAGGCCCGTGTTGTCCGCGATGAGGCGGCCGGTGGTGGCGGTGGCAAACAGGTTATGCTTGACCAGAACGCTCTTGTATGCGGTGCAGAACTGAACCATCAGTTCCTTCTTCTTATCATGAGCCAGAAAAGCGATATTCATAGCGATCACTCCTTGACAAAAGTTACCGGAGAGATATGGGCACCGGTACGCCCTGTAAACGTTTCGAAATCCGCGCGACAGCCAGAGCGGCCGGGCATCGGCAGCTGTACATTAAAAGCGGGCGGTTATGAGTGGCCGCCAGGGTCACATTGGGATCCTCCGGCACCACGCCCAGCAGGGGCAGGCCCGCTGCGTCCATCACATCGTCCACAGTGGTGTCCATGGCGCCCACCATACGGTGGCTGACCCGGTTGACGATGAGCCGGACGTTGCTCTTGCCCATCAGCTCCAGCAGTTCCCCGACCCGGGACACATCCCGCACAGAAGAGGGTCCGCTGCCTGTCACCAGAATGCAGCGGTCGGCAAAGGATGCCGTCAGCCGGAAGCCCGCGTCCACACCTGCGGGTGCATCCAGCAGAATATAATCAAATTCCCGCTTGGCGTCCCAGAGGAACTCACCGAACTGATCCCGGTCGATGGACTCGGGCGGGCAGTGGGTGGGCGCCGTCAGGAAGAAAAGGCCCGGATAGTAAGGATGCTCCGATGCCTGGGACAGCTCATATGCCCCGCTGCTCACATCCAGAAAGGTCAGCGCGCCGCAGTCGGACATGGCCAGGGCAATGTCCAGATTCCGCAGGCCCACATCACAGTCGATGCAAAGCACCCGTTTTCCGTCAGCGGCCAGGGCCGTGGCAAGGCCCGCGCAGACGGAAGTTTTTCCGGTTCCGCCCTTGCCGGACAGAATCGCGATCAATTCGCCCACTTTTGCCGCCTCCATTCAGTCTATTTGGGTTCATTATAAAGCAATATCGCACAAAAAGCAAGAGCGAATCCAGTATTTTCCAAAGATATTTCATCAAATTCACTAAGTAATCGTTTCCAATCCGATGATGCCAAACAAGCAACTGCATTTTCCTTGCTGTTTATTGCCGCGTTATCGTATACCCATCCGGGGGGCGGGGAATCCGTCCCCTGCAATTGCGTCCCCCTCGTCAAGGTTCACAAATTATTTACGTAAAAATTGACAAATACCTCTTGCAATTTTGGCGTGTGTGGGTTATGATATGTTAGCACTCAGGAATAAAGAGTGCTAAACAAGTAGACAAACGCGGGAGGGACTTCCCTACCCGCCATCTAAATACATTTTGTATATGGAGGAATTCACATGAAACTCAAGCCTATGGCCGACAACATCCTGCTCAAGCAGTATGAGGCCCAGGAAACCAGCGTCGGCGGCATCATTCTGGCCACCGCCACCAAGGAAAAGCCCGCCATCTACGAGGTCGTCTCTGCCGGCCCCGGCACCAAGGACGTGGAGATGCTGATCAAGGCCGGCGACCGCGTGGTCGTCAGCAAGTTTGTCGGCACCGACATCACCCTGGATAAGGTCGACTACAAGTTCGTCAAGCAGGACGACGTCCTGGCTGTCGTCACCGACTGAGGAGGTAATACACTATGGCAAAGATGATCGTTTACGGCGAAGAAGCCCGCAAGAAGCTGCAGTCCGGTATTGACCAGCTGGCCAACACCGTCAAGGTCACCCTGGGCCCCAAGGGCAGAAACGTTGTCCTGGGCAAGAAGTACGGCGCACCCCTGATCACCAACGACGGCGTCACCATCGCCAAGGAAGTGGAGCTGGAGGACGCATTCGAGAACATGGGCGCTCAGCTGATCCGCGAGGTCGCCACCAAGACCAATGATGTTGCCGGCGACGGCACCACCACCGCCACTGTCCTGGCCCAGGCCATCACCCGCGAGGGCCTGAAGAACCTGTCCGCCGGCGCCAACCCCATGGTCATGCGCAAGGGCATCGACAAGGCCGTTGCCGCCGCCGTGACCGCCATCAAGGCAAACTCCGTTCCCGTCTCCGGCGCAGCTGACATCGCCCGCGTCGGCGCTGTCTCCTCCGGCGACGAGTCCATCGGCGCACTGATCGCCGAGGCCATGGAGAAGGTGGGCACCGAGGGCGTCATCACCATCGAGGAGTCCAAGACCGCTGAGACCGGCCTGGATGTGGTCGAGGGCATGCAGTTCGACCGGGGCTACATCTCCCCCTACATGGTCACCGACACCGACAAGATGGAGGCCGTCCTGGATGACGCCTACATCCTGATCACCGACAAGAAGATCATCTCCATTCAGGAGATCCTGCCCATTCTGGAGCCCATCGTCAAGGCCGGCAAGAAGATGATGATCGTTGCTGAGGACGTGGAGGGCGACGCCCTGGCCACCCTGCTGGTGAACCGTCTGCGCGGCAACTTCAACGTGGTCTGCGTCAAGGCCCCCGGCTTCGGTGACCGCCGCAAGGAGATGCTGCAGGATATCGCCATCCTCACCGGCGGTACCGTCATCTCCAGCCAGCTGAACATGGAGCTGACCGAGACCCAGCTGTCCGATCTGGGCCACTGCCGCCAGATCGTGGTCACCAAGGACACCACCACCATCGTCGATGGTGACGGCGCCCCCGAGGCCATCAAGGCCCGCGCGGCTCAGATCCGCGGCTCCATCGCCACCACCACCTCCGACTACGACCGCGAGAAGCTCCAGGAGCGTCTGGCAAAGCTCAGCGGCGGCGTTGCCGTCATCAAGGTGGGCGCTCAGACCGAGGTCGCCATGAAGGAGCAGAAGATGCGCGTGGAGGACGCCCTGAATGCCACCCGCGCAGCCGTCGAGGAAGGCATCGTTGCCGGCGGCGGCACCGCTCAGGTCAACGCTGTGGCAGCCGTTGAAGCGCTGATCAAGACTCTGCACGGCGACGAGAAGACCGGCGCCCGGATCATCGCCTCCGCCCTGCAGGCTCCCATCCGCCAGATCGCCGAGAACGCCGGCGTGGACGGAAGCGTGGTCTACGAGAAGATCCGCTCCTGCGGCAAGGTGGGCTACGGCTACAACGCCTACACCGAGGAGTACGTTGACATGATCGGCGCAGGTATCGTCGATCCCACCAAGGTGACCCGTTCCTCCCTGGAGAACGCCGCCTCCATCGCCGCCTGCGTGCTGACCACCGAGTCCCTGGTGGTCGACAAGCCCGACCCCGCCGCTGACGCAGCCATGGCTGCCGCAGCAGCCCAGGGCGGCGGCATGTACTAATATATAATAACCCGCAAACGCCCCTCCGACGAGGAATCGGAGGGGCGTTTTTCGTAAGATGATCGCCTGCGGCGATGTGATTTTGTGTCACAACATCACTATATTCCATTCACTCGTGCGGCACTGTATTCGATAAATTCTTCCAGAGTAGCTTTTTCGCCTTTGTGAGGAATCGTTTTCCAGCGGGCCTGCACCACAGGATCGGTACTGGCTTGGGCTTCATCCAAGGCGCGCTGCATCTCCCTGCGTACATATTCCGATGTGGAGTGCTCCTGACGGGCAATCTGCTCGATTATGCGGTCCAGCTTTTTCTTGCGCATTATGTTTTCTCCTGTCTTCGGATTTTATAGATATACAATATATCTATTATCCGCATTGTAACATA
The DNA here is from genome assembly GCA_017465745.1 of Oscillospiraceae bacterium. Taxonomy (GTDB): domain Bacteria; phylum Bacillota; class Clostridia; order Oscillospirales; family Oscillospiraceae; genus Faecousia. The sequence goes on along the minus strand of JAFTVM010000046.1, from coordinate 20,354 downwards.
CCGAAAACATAAAATAAACACACAATATATCCGAACGAGGTGTGTTTATGGCAGTAAAAAGTGTATCTATCCGAATTGAAGAGGAAATGCTGGAGAAAATCGGCTTCGTAGCAGATTACGAGGGCCGCAGCGTCAACAGCCATATTCTGGTACTGGTCCGAGAGAATATCAAGGCTTTTGAAGCCGAGCATGGTGCCATTGAAGGGAATATCGCTCCGGACGTAAACGTCAAACCCACAAGAAAGAATTGAAAGGAACCATAAGATATGAGCTTTACCTACCGCGGCCTGAAGGCCACCCTGGAGCGTCACATCATCACCGACGCCGAGATCGACCGCAACATCCAGCGTCTGCAGCAGCAGAACCCCCGCATCGCCGTTATCAAGGACCGTGCCACCCAGCTGGGCGACGAGGTGGTCCTGGACTACGCCGGCTTCTGCGACGGCGAGCAGTTCGCAGGCGGCACCGCCGAGAACCAGACCCTGGTGCTGGGCAGCGGCATGTTCATCCCCGGCTTCGAGGAGCAGCTGGTGGACAAGGTCCCCGAGGAAAAGGTCATCGTGAAGGTCACCTTCCCCCAGCAGTACCACGAGGGTCTGGCCGGCAAGGACGCCGAATTCCACTGCACCATCCATGAGATCCGCGTTAAGACCGCCTATGACCTGGACGATACCTTCGCCAAGGAAGTCGGTGGCTGTGACACCTTCGAGGAAATGCGCCAGAAGCTGGGCCAGTCCCTCCAGGCCTACGCCGACGAGCGGGGCGAGATGGACCTGCAGGATCATCTGCTGCGGATGGCCGCCGATTCCCTGGAGTTTGAAGTTTCCGAGGATCAGCGCAGCGCTGCCGTTGACGAGCAGATCAACATCCTGAAGGCACAGCTGGCACAGCAGGGCCTGGACCTGGCCATGTACTGCCAGTTTATGGGCACCACCGAGGAGAAGATCCGCGCCGATGTGGTCCCCACCGCCGAGAACACCATCCGCATGCAGGCCGCTGTGGACCTGATCGTGGAGCTGGAAAATCTGACGGCTGAGGAAGCTGACATCGCCCAGGCCTGCGCTGTCATCGCCCGCCAGAACGGCATCACCGTGGAGCAGCTGCGCGAGCACTACGATGCCCAGCTGGAGGCTGCCATCATCCGCAGCGTCCTGATGAGCAAGGCCATGCGCCTGCTGCGGGACACCGCCGAGATCACCTTCACCTCCGACGCCGAATAAGCAATATGGCGCAGCGGGACTCCCCGCTGCGCCTAAAATTCTGTTAGTTGTACAAAATAACATTCTGTTCCCATTTTTTACCAATAGATATTGACTTATCGATTCAGGAATGGTACAATTCTCCTGTACCGATAAACAATTATCGATATGCGGCGCCGGTAATCACGAAAGTAGAAGAGTGCGGCGCCGACAAATCATATACCCCAGGGCGGATAGTTAAGACCCCCTGGGATTCCTTAAAGGAGGAAAACAACTATGGCAATCAATTTTGTTGATGGCAAGTACGTAGATCCCGTCACCGGCCGCGTGACCCTGGACCCCACCGTCTACAAGGACTGGCAGATCGCTGAGGAAGCTGAGAAGACCCTGCCCTCCGTGGACTTCTTCCGCGAGAAGCTGGGCCTGCTGCCCGAGGAGATCATCCCCTACGGCAAGACCCCCAAGATCGACTTCATCAAGGTCATGAACCGTCTGAAGGATAAGCCCGACGGCAAGTTCATCGAGGTCACCGCTGTTACCCCCACCCCCTTCGGCGAGGGTAAGTCCACTGTTTCTCTGGGTCTGATCGAAGGCCTGGGCTACATCGGCAAGAATGCCGGCGGCGCTCTGCGTCAGCCCTCCGGCGGCCCCACCATGAACGTTAAGGGTACCGCAGCAGGCGGCGGCAACGCGCTGCTGATGCCCATGACCGAGTTCTCCCTGGGCCTGACCGGCGACATTAACGATATTATGAACGCGCACAACCTGGCTATGGTGGCTCTGACCGCCCGTATGCAGCACGAGCGCAACAACACCGACGAGTGGCTGGCCAAGAAGGGCCTGAAGCGTCTGGACATCGACCCCAAGCGTGTGGAGATGGGCTGGATCATCGACTTCTGCGCACAGTCCCTGCGTAACATCATCATCGGCATCGGCGGCCGTCTGGACGGCTTCATGATGGAGTCCAAGTTCGGCATCGCTGTCGGCTCCGAGCTGATGGCTATCCTGGCTGTCGCCAAGGATCTGAAGGATCTGCGCGAGCGTATCGGCAAGATCGTCGTGGCTTACTCCAAGTCCGGCGAGCCTGTCACCACCGAGGATCTGGAAGTTGCCGGCGCTATGGCAGCATGGATGCGTAACGCCATCAACCCCACCATGTGCTACTCCGTCGAGCATCAGCCCGTTCTGATCCACGCCGGTCCCTTCGCAAACATCGCCATCGGCCAGTCCTCCGTCATTTCCGACCGTCTGGCTCTGAAGCTGTTTGACTACCATGTCACCGAGTCCGGCTTCGCTGCCGACATCGGCTTCGAGAAGTTCTGGAACGTCAAGACCCGTCTGTCCGGTCTGACTCCCAACGTCTCCGTCCTGGTTGCTACCGTCCGCTCCCTGAAGATGCACGGCGGCGGCCCCAAGGTCACCCCCGGCGCCCCCCTGCCCAAGGAGTACACCGAGGAGAACCTGGAACTGCTGGAGAAGGGTACCTGCAACCTGTTCCACCACGTCAACACCATCAAGAAGTCCGGCATCACGCCCGTCGTCTGCATCAACCGCTTCTACACCGATACCGACGCCGAAGTGGCTCTGCTGAAGAAGCTGTGCGCTGAGAAGGGCATCCGCTGCGCCGAGTCCAACCACTGGCGTTACGGCGGCGAAGGCGCTGCTGAGCTGGCTCAGGTCGTTGTCGAGGCTTGTGAGTCCAAGAACGAAGTCAAGTTCCTGTACGATCTGGAGATGCCTCTGCGTCAGCGCGTGGAGCTGATCGCCAAGGAAGTCTACGGCGCCGACGGCGTCGACTGGGCACCTCTGGCCACCGAGAAGGCTCAGCGCTTCGAGTCCGATCCCAAGTACGCTGACTACTGCACCATGATGGTCAAGACCCACCTGTCCCTGTCCGACGATCCCACCAAGAAGGGCGTCCCCACCGGCTGGCGTCTGTTCGTCCGCGACATTCTGGAGTACGGCGGCGCAAAGTTCCTGTGCCCCATGGCTGGTACCATCTCCATGATGCCCGGCACCGCTGCAAGCCCCGCATACCGCAAGGTTGACATCGACACCGAAACCGGCAAGGTTTCCGGCCTGTTCTAATTATTGACACCAAGGCACAGGCAGGCAGCTGCCTGTGCCTTTCTTAAATTTACATATTAAGGAGAATTTTCCTATGGATATGACTATGGAAACCTGCCGCAAGTTTGTGGAAGTTCTGGCATCCGACGCGCCCGCTCCCGGCGGCGGCGGCGCTGCCGCTCTGGTTGGCGCCATCGGCACCGCTCTTGGCAACATGGTTGGCTCCCTGACCGTGGGTAAGAAGAAGTACGCCGACGTCCAGGACGAGATCATCGCCCTGAAGGCCAAGTGCGACGCGCTGCAGACGGAGCTTCTGAACCAGGTGGAGATGGACGAGATCAACTTCCTGCCCCTGGCCAAGGCTTACGGCATCCCCAAGGACGACCCCACCCGTGACGCCGTCATGGAAGAGGCCACCATCATCGCCTGCTCCACCCCCATGAAGATCATGGAGCTGTGCTGCGAGGCCATCGAAGCCATCGCCGTGTTCGCCGCCAAGGGCAGCCGTCTGGCTGTTTCCGACGCCGGCTGCGGTGCCGTGTGCTGCAAGGCCGCCCTGCAGGCTGCTTCCCTGAACGTCTTTATCAACACCAAGACCCTGAAGAACCGGGCTGTGGCTGAAGAGATGAACGCCAAGGCACTGGGCATGATGGCCAAGTACTGCCCCATGGCTGACGAGATCTTCAACACCGTCAAGGCAGGTTTCGGCGTTTAATATTGCACCCTTGGCCCCCTCTCTGAGGGGGCTGGCACGGCATATGCCGTGACTGGGGGAGTGTCATTTCATTGATAGGACACTCCCTCCGCCCCTTCGGGGCACCTCCCTCAGAGAGGGAGGCAAGTACCACCTTATGAATATTTGGAGGAAACTAATATGGCAAAGAGACTGCTGGGCAAGGAAGTCAACGAAGCTCTGGTTGCTTCCCTGCAGACCCGTACCGCTGCCCTGCGCGAAAAGGGCGTCACCCCCACCCTGGGCATCATCCGCCTGGGTGCCAACCCCTCTGACCTGAGCTACGAGAAGGGTGCCACCAAGCGCGCTGAGGAAGTCGGCGTCGCCGTCAAGAACTACATCCTGCCCGAGGACGCTTCCAAGGAAGACGTTCTGGCTGTCATCGACGAAGTCAACGCCGACGCTTCCGTCCACGGCGTTCTGATGTTCCGTCCCCTGCCCAAGCACCTGAAGGCTGCCCAGGACGAGATCTGCAACCGTCTGGACCCCAAGAAGGACGTGGACTCCATGACTCACATGTCCAACGCCGGTGTCTTCGAGGGCCAGGACCTGGGCTACGCCCCCTGCACCCCCGCCGCCTGCATGGAGATCCTGGATCACTACGGCATCGACTGCAAGGGCAAGAACGCTGTCGTCATCGGCCGCTCCCTGGTGGTGGGCAAGCCCGCTGCCATGATGCTGATGGCCAAGAACGCCACCGTCACCATCTGCCACACCAAGACCGTCAACACCGCGGAAGTTTGCAAGAACGCTGACATCATCGTCTCCGCAGCCGGCGTACTGAACTCTCTGACCGCTGACTACGTCCGTCCCGGCCAGGTGGTCATCGACGTCTCCATGAACTGGAACCCCGAGAAGATCACCTCCAAGGGCAAGGGCGGCATGTCCGGCGACTGCGTGTTCGACGAAGTCGAGCCCATCGTCGAGGCCATCACCCCCGTCCCCGGCGGCGTCGGTGCCGTCACCACCTCCGTGCTGATGAAGCACGTGGTGGAGGCCGCTGAAAAGGTCTAATCGTATAAAAACACGACACGGACGGGCACGCCCGTCCGTGTTTTCCGTTACGAGGTATCACCATGAACAAAATCAAAAACCTCTCCGAATCCAGCTTCCTGAAGCTGTTCTTCGCGTTTATTTCCGCCTGCTTCATCGTGGGTGCATTCTGCATGCCCGACCGTGGCACCATGCTCTCCGGCCTGTGGACCATCCTCAGCAACCCCGGCAAGATCACCACCAACTATTTCGCCCTGGGCGGCTATGCAGCCACCTTCCTGAACATGGGTCTGGTTGGTCTGTGCTGCCTGGGCATCTATGTGGCCACCGGTGCCACCTGTAACAATGTGTCCACCTTTGCCACCATTCTGACCATCGGCTTCGGCTCCTGGGGCATGCACATCATCAACATCTGGCCCACCGTGCTGGGTGTGGTGGTCTACTGCCTGGTGAAGCGCGAAAAGCTGGCCGCCAATGCCAACGCCATGCTCTTCTCCACCGGCATCGCCCCCCTGATCTCCGATCTGCTGGTGCGCTACCCCAACGCCGAGACTGTGGGCTTCAATCTGCCCGGCCTGGTGGTGACTCTGCTCGTGGGCCTGTTCATCGGCTTCCTGCTGCCCGCCGGCCTGACTCACGCCCCCAAGGTCCACAAGGGCTTCGACCTGTACTCCGCCGCCGTTCCCGTGTGCCTCATGGCTTTCTTCCTGAACGCCACCCTGTACAAGACCATGGGCGTCGACCTCCCCGCCGCTCCCGGCGCGGAGACCCTGCAGATCGCTTCCCAGTCCACCGTCAACATCTTCTGCATCATCGTCTTCGGCCTGTGCGTCCTGGGCGGCATCGCCCTGGGCTGCAAGCCCAAGGACTATATGCAGCTGCTGTGTGCCAAGGATCATGTGGGCAACGTCTCCGGCACCCTGGGCAAGGCCGTGTTCCTGACCAATGTGGGCATCTACGGCCTGTTCATCCTGGCCTACTACAATGCCATCGGCGCGTCCTTCAACGGTGTCACCCTGGGCATCATCTTCTGCATGCTGTGCACCTGTAACTCCGGCTCCCATCCCGGCAACGTCTGGCCCATCATGCTGGGCTACGTGGTTGGCTCCTTTGTCTTCGGCTGGCTGTCTTCCCTCGCCGGCGGCGCTTTCGCCATGACCATCAATGCCCAGGCCATCGCCATCGGCCTGTGCTTCGCCAACGGCCTGAGCCCTGTGGCGAGCCGCTACGGCTGGTTCTGGGGGGCTGTGGCAGGCCTGGCACACTATGTGCTGGTCACCAGCGTGCCCAACATGCACGGCGGCTTCTGCGTTTACAACGGCGGCTTCACTGCGGCGGTCATCTGCGTGCTGATGATCCCCGTTCTGGAGCGCTTCGTCAAAACCAAGTCTGAAAAGGTCTCCTGACCCCAAACCCCCGGATGCATCCGCATCCGGGGGTTCTTAATCCCCCTTAAGGTTTACATAAACAAATCTTAACGGCTCTTTCCCGGTTCTTAACTGGACTTGCCTGCCCGCCGGATTTACAATAAATCCAGAAAGGAGGCTCCGTTATGAACCTTTATCCCATTTTTGAAGCCCTCAGCGCCTTCCTCGTGGCGCTGACGACCATATGCTATTTTTATCAGATCATCTATCTGCTGGTCCCTCTGATCCTGCGGGACAGGCCCCACGGCCCGGCGAAGCGCAACCGCTATGCCATCCTCATCGCCGCCCGGAATGAAGCGGCGGTGCTGCCTCATCTGCTGCGCTCCATCGCCGCCCAGGACTATCCGGCGGAGCTGATCCGTACCTTCGTGGTGGCCGACAACTGCACAGACCACACCGCCGCTCTGGCAAGAGCCGAGGGGGCGACGGTCTTTGAACGTTTCAACACCCACCGGATCGGCAAGGGCTACGCCCTGAACTACCTGCTTTCCCGTATGGAGGAGACCGAGGGTCTGGATAATTTCGACGCCTTTCTGATCTTCGACGCCGACAATCTGCTGGAGCCCAGCTACGTGCGGCAGATCAACCGGGTCTGCTCCGATGGCTACGACGCCTTCTGCGGCTACCGCAATTCCAAGAATTTCGCCTCCAACTGGCTCTCCGCCGGGTACGGTCTGTGGTATCTCCACGACTCCACCCACTTAAACCGCTCCCGGATGCGTCTGGGCACCCCCTGCGCCGTCAACGGCACCGGCTTCGGCTTCACCCGGGAGCTGCTGCACCGCACCGGCGGCTGGAATTTCTTCACCCTGACGGAGGACATCGAATTTTCCACCTGGTGCGCCACCCGGGGCGTGCGCATCGGCTACTGCCACGACGCCATCCTCTACGACGAGCAGCCCACTTCCCTGGCCGTGTCCATCCGCCAGCGCACCCGCTGGGTCCAGGGCGGCCTGCAGGTCTCCGTCCGGTATGCCGGCGACCTGCTGCGGGGCCTCTTCCGGGGCGGTGTCATCACCTATGCCAGCTTCGAGACCCTGACCCTCTCCCTCTGGGGCTACGGTATGGGCATCCTCAGCGCAGGCTCCGTGCTGGTGCTGGCCTATCTGACAGGCCGCTGGCTGGGCCTGGTCCACGCCATTCTGGCGGCGCTGGCGGGCGCATATGTGTCCTTCTTCCTGGTGGGTGCCCTGACCCTGGCCACCGAGCACCGCCGCATCCGGGGCGGCCTCCGGGGCAAGCTTCTGGCGCTGGTGGGCTTCCCCCTGTTCATGCTGACCTATGCCCCCATCACCCTGACGGCCCCCTTCCGGAAGTTCCAGTGGCAGCCCATCCGCCATACCGTAGCCATCCCGGCGGAGGAGCTGTAAATCGCAGTTTATCGGTGTGTTTCAAGCAACGCAATCACATACCGACACCCACTGTCATCAGAACAAGTAACTACAATCTGAAATCATCATTTCATCAAAAATCCCCACCGTTTTCACGGTGGGGATCCTTTCATTCATGCGGGAAAGACCACCCGGATGGTGGTACCCTCGCCCACCTGGCTTTCCAGCTCGATCTTTGCATTGTGGTTCAGTGCGGCGTGCTTGACGATGCTCAGACCCAGTCCGGTGCCGCCCACGGCCTTGGAGTGACTCTTGTCCACCCGGTAGAACCGCTGGAAGATCCGCTGGTGATGCTCCGGGGCGATGCCGATACCGGTGTCCGCCACTGTCAGCACCGCGTGCCCCTCCTCCCGGCGGATATCCACATCCACCCGCCCGCCGGGGCGGTTATACTTGATGGCATTGGAGCAGAGGTTCAGCACCAGACCATACAGCTGCTGGCGGCTGCCAAAAACGGGGGTGCTTGCCCCAGCCAGGTGCAGTGTCACCTGATTCTTTTCGGCAGTGGACTCCATATTCTGGATGGCCTCCCGGGCCAGCACATACAGATCCACAGGCTCCCGCCGGTCGGCGTCGGCGTCCTCGTCCAGCCGGGACAGCCGCAGGATATCCTCCACCAGCCGGATCAGCCGCTGGGCTTCGGTGTAGATCCGCCCGGCGAAATTTGCCATGTCTTCGCTGCGGACCAGACCGGATTTCATCAGCTCGGCGTAGCCGGAAATGGAATGCAGGGGCGTCTTCAGCTCGTGGGATACGTTGGCGGTGAACTCCCGGCGCTGGGTCTCGGCCCGGTGTTTTTCCGTCACATCCAGGATCAGCAGCACCACGCCGGACACCGTGCCCCCGGTTTTAACGGGGTTGGCCTCCACCTGATATTCCCGGTCCATCACGGAATACCGGGCGTCCGCCCTTTTTCCCTCCGTGGCGCTGCGCAGCACCTCCTCCATCACGCCCACCTGCGCCACGGTGAAGAAATTGATGCCCACGAAGGGGCGGCTGAGGCCAATGAGCCGGGCGGCAGCGGGGTTCATGGTCAGGACGATGAATCGGTCGTTGAGCAGCACCAGGCCCTCTTCCATATTGTTGGAGATGGCGTCGAATTCCCTCTGCTTGCGTTTGAGCTCCGTCTCCTGGGCTTTCAGCTGCCGCTGCTGGGAATCCAGCCGCCCCAGCAGGGGGGCGATCTCCTCATATTCCCGGTTGGACAGGGGATCATCCAGATTCAGGGCATTCAGCGGCCTGACAATGGAGCGCGACAGCCGGTGTGCCAGCCACAGCGCCAGGATCACCGCCGCCGTCAGGATCAGCACGATGGGCTCCGCCATCCCCAGCACCAGCTTCACCACGGAATACTGGGCCATGGAAAGGCGCAGCACCGTGCCGTCGGGCAGCTTCTGGGCGGTGTACACCGTCTGCTCCGCCAGGGTGTCGGAAAAGCGGATGCTGTCGCCCCGGCCGGTTTCCTGGGCCTCCCGGACCTCCTCACGCTCCAGATGGTTTTCCATGGCGCCATGGTCAGAATGGCTGTCAAAGAGCACCGTACCGTCAGCAGCGATCCAGGTGATGCGCGTATCCAGATTCCGGAGACTGTTCAGGTAATCCGCCCCCTCATTGGTCACAGCCTGGGCCGCCAGGCTGGTCTGCATGGCCAGCTGCCGCCGCTGGACGCCGGTAAAATAATTGTACAGGGCGCCCAGAATGACCACCACGGCGCCGATGAGCACCGCCAGGGCCACCAGGCAGATGGAACGGAAGATTCGTTTTGTCATTTGCGCTCCTCCATGCGGTAGCCCACGCCCCGGACGGTGCGGATATAGTGGCCGCAGTCACCCAGCTTGGTGCGCAGGGTGCCGATGTGGACATCCACCGTCCGGGTCTCCCCCAGGTAATCGCCGCCCCAGATCTTCTCCAGCAGCTGATCCCGGGAATAGACCCGGCCGGGGTGCTTCAGAAACAGCCGCAGCATTTCAAATTCCTTCAGGGTCAGTTCCACCCGCTGGCCACCGGCGTGAACGGTGTGGGCGTCGGGGTCCATTTCCAGATTACCCAGCCGCAGGGACGGCGTACTTTCCGCCGCCCCCGCCCGGCGCAGCACCGCCCGGATCCGGGACACCATCTCCAGCATGCTGAAGGGCTTGCACAGGTAGTCATCGGCCCCCAGATCCAGTCCCAGGACCCGGTCATATTCGGTGCCCTTGGCGGATGCCATAATAACGGGAATGGAAGCTGCGGCGGAATCGGAGCGCAGCCGCCGCAGGATCTCGATGCCGTCCATGCCGGGCAGCATGATATCCAGGGTGATCAGCCGGGGCCTGCGCTTTTCCACAGCCTCGAACAGGGCCTGTCCGTCGCAGAAGCCCTCCGCCTCAAAGCCGGACGCCCGCAGGGTATACAGCATCAGCTCCCGGATGCTGGCGTCATCCTCCACACAGTAAATCATCGTCAGTCCTCCCAAAAGGAAATCATTACCTTCATTTTACAATAGATCCATCAGATTTACCACCGCATTTTTGTAAAATCCACATCAAAACAAAGGGCCGCACCAAGGTGCGGCCTTTGGCATGTTTTCAATAAAACAGCAGCGACACCCAGGTCACCACGTTGGCGCCGAACTGGAACTCGATGCCGTTTTCCTCCAGCGTGGGGATGATGTTAATGCCGTGACTCTCCACACAGGGGTGCATCCGATCCGGATGGCGGCAGGGCTGCCCGTCCAGCCAGGCACACCGCTCACAGATGGCGCAGGCCTCGGTGGAGAGGATGTAGGGTGCCACGCCCTGCTCTTCCATCAGCGCCGCCACCTGATTGGTGACCGCTTCATGCTCAGGACGGGTGGCCAGGGTCTCGTCGATATTGGTGATGTCATCCACCTCTGTGATGGTGGCGATCATCAGGCAGTTTTCGAAGCTGCGGCACTTGTCCCGGCAGCTGGCCACGCTGCCCACAGCAGGCGGACAGGCCCAGGTTTTATTGCACATGGGACACTCATTCTCACAGATCCAGCGGATCCGGTCGGAAAATTCCAGGCTTTTGGGTTCCACGGGAAAATATCCCAGCAGAGGCAGTTCCGCCAGCGCCGCTTCCAGACGTTCCATATCCATCATCGGTTCTCCTCCAGGATCCGCTTGCAGCCTTCCAGAATATCGTTCCAGGTCTGGGTGAAATCACCGGTGTACCAGGGATCCGCCACATCGTGGCTCAGCAGGGGATAGCACTTGGAAGTCTCCCGCAGCATCCGGTTTAAGTACCGGGCGTTGCTGCGGTCCATATAGTAGATCAGATCGTAGTCGTCATACTCCCGCTGGGTGATCTGGTGGGCTGCATGGCCGTCGCAGCGGATGCCGTGTTTTGCCAGCTCCCGCCGGGCAGGGGGATACACAGGGTTGCCCAACTCCTCCCGGCTCACCGCCGCGGAAGCGATCTCAAACTCCCCGGAAAGTCCAGCATTTTCCACCAGATCCTTCATCACAAATTCCGCCATAGGACTGCGGCAGATATTTCCATGGCAAACAAATAAGATTTTGATCATCTTATATATCTCCTTAAAAGTATCGAATTTCTTCTTAAATACTTGTATTTGCTTATCTTTTTGATGTTAATTGTTCAGTGCGATTTTTGGATTTTCTCAAATCCTCGCAAATCTTTTCATGCTTTCTCGGGTATCGTTGGTAAAAACCTTGGTAAAAATCAAGAGTTTACCAATGGACTATCTGCCGGCTACCCGGAGCAGTTCCGTCTTAGCGTCATCGAATTGAACGTGGGTGTAAGTGTTCAGCGTCACACTGATGTCGCTGTGACCCATGATATACTGCAGCGTCTTGGGGTTCATACCGGACTTAGCCATATTGGAGCAGAAGGTGTGACGACACACATGGGGCGTGATCTTGGGCAACTGCACGCGGTAGGTCTTGTTGTACTTGTCCACAGCATGGGCCATGTACTTCTCCCAGTGCAGCGCTACCATCGGCATATCGTTCTTGTCCAAGAACAGAAAACCGGCGTGACCGTCGATCATAGGCTCTTTCCGGGGTTTCTTTCTGCCTTTAATGATCCTGCGGAAACAGGCAGCAACCTCGTCTGTCATCGGCACATAGCGGATACCCTTTTCTGTCTTTGGCGCTTGAATCACATACTGCATTTCACTGGTTCGCTGCAGCTGATGATCCACCTTGATCCTGTTTTGATCGAACTCAATGTCCGATACAGTAAGACCGCAAAGCTCCGAAATACGAAGGCCGGTATTGAACAGAATGAAGAAGGCATCGTGGTAGCGGCAGTAGTACTTATCCTCTTTTACAAAGTTGAGGAAGTCACGCTGCTGCTTCCGGGTGATGGCTTCACGGGTCACAGAATCATTCACGATGACCGATGCCAGTTCAAACTGGAAGGGGTTCTTGCGGATCAGATCATCATCCACCGCCAGCTGAAAAGCAGGTCGAAGCACACCACGGATTGAATGGATAGAACTATAGCTCTTTCCATCCTTCTGCTGCAGCTTGATCAGCCATAGCTTTGCATCGGAAAGCCGAACCTTATCGATCCGAAGCTGACCGAAGGGTTCTTTCTTCAGCAGGTTGGTCACTGTCTTGTACCCAGCTTTTGTGTTGGCTCGAACCCCGGTCTTGACCGACAGATATTTCTCCACCAGTTCCAGTACGGTATAGTTGCCACCCTTGGTCACGATGTGGTCAAACAGATCCGCTTGGATCTGCCGTTCCTTCTCACGCAAAGACAGCTCCGGCTTTTTGCCTTTTGGCATCCGATCATTCTTGTCCAGACGCCAGCTGTACACATTATTCTCTTGTCCGTTTTCGTCGATGTAGCGGTAACGATACCTCCCATCAGCGCGCTGGTATTCTCCCTCGTGGAGAATCCGGTTGCGATTATCTCGTCTTTTTTCGCTCATAGCGTCTCCTTTCAATCAGGAGAGCCAAACTTGCGAGGTAAGTATATCACAAGTTTGGCTCCTTGTATAGAAAAATGATCAGATGCCGTATAACATTTGCCGAGTTTGGGGTTATACAGCCGTTGCTTGGTCTAAATATTCTTCGAATTTTTCCCTTTTGATCAAAACTCGATTTCCGTTCATGACATAGAAATTCCCGTTCGGATGCATGTCCACGATAGACCGAAGCTTACTCTCACCGATGTGGTAATACCCGGCAGCTTCTTCGATGGTCAGCGTGTAACGCCGCCATACCGGGGTGATAATAGTTTTGCAGTTACTGCAGGTGTTCTCCATCAAATTCCTCCTGTTCTTTTTGTCGTGCTAAAAGGGTTTGGGTTTGCCCAAAATGGAAATTGCCGTCTAAAGGCGATGCTTGCTAAGAAAATGCCGCTGCCATTTTCTTGAGACCGTTATTCGAAGGGTAGCTCCTCGTCTGAACCTGTAAGATCCGTCCATGACGCAAATGACGATTGTGACGATACTGGGGGGAGCGAGGAAGCGTCGTCATACTGATGACGCAGTGACACAAGAGTCTCGCTCCTCCTTTGACCGTCATTACCGTCATCATCGTCATCAAACCAGAAGACCATTAGCCGTGCTTCAGCTTTTCTCTTAGGTTTCATCTTGATCCCTAACGGCTCGAACACAGCGCCAAAGTGCTTGGTGATGTTCTTGCTGGCGACATTCGCTGGAGTGGCTTCATCCCCGATAGCGGCAAGCAAGTCAGTGACCTTGCCCTCAAAACCGTTTTCTTTCAGCAGGTAATCAGCAATATCGAAAAGATAATGAGGTATGCGTTCCCGATGCAGCTGGGTAGCATTCAGCGCTTCCGTGACTTCCCACACATTTTTCCGCATGGTCAGCTTTAGCCGTTTTTCTTCTATATCCCGGCCAGTGATGCTGAGAACCGCATCGTTACCAAAACGGTCCTCCTTGCGCAGTACCATGCAGGTGTCTGCCACACCCATGATTCCCGTAGAGCCGGTCATGTCGTTGAAGACATTGCTGCCGTCATGTTCCTTGCGGTTGTGGTGAACAAGGAAAATGCACATGTTGTGATCGTCGGCAATCTTCTTCAGCGCAGACAGATCTCGATAATCCTGGGCATAGGCGTTGACCCTGGATGAAACATTATCCCGGACCATCTGCAGCGTATCGATGAAGAGCAGGCCGGTTGCCGGATATTCCTTCAGCAGAGCCAGTATCTGATCTTCCAGTTCCGCACCCAGCTTACCGCAGGAGAAGCCAAAGTGAAGATTCTTCGGCGGTTCGTCGGTCAGCTCCTGCATGCGCTGCTGCACACGCCATTCCCGGTCTTCCAGGGCAAGGTAGATCACATCGGTCTTGGATGTGGGTAGACCCCAGATCGGTTCTCCCTGGCTGATCTTCAGGCAGAACCAAAGGATCATCCAACTTTTGCCGATCTTGGAATCACCGGACAAGATGGCAAGTCCGTCGGACAGGATGCCGTCGATCAGCATTCGAGGATGGTCAAGTGGTGTGTAGTACAGCGTGTCTGCGCTGATAAGGTGCAGTTTTTCCACGATGCTTTCCCTCCCTTCGTTGTGTTTTGATTAAGAACATGGTTGTATCCCTCCGATGTTTTTGTCTTGTAGGCCGTCATCCAGTAGATTTGCGCCCGTGGTTCTCACCGGCATTTCACGCTCGTCTGTGTAGGTGCAGCGTCTTCGCGGTTGTGGTCCCCCGGATGACGGGTATTCAGTTATCAAGGTACGGCTGAAAGAAAGTTCCTTCACTAATTCCGACCTTCAAGGACCAATTTGTAAACCTTGATTCAAAAAAACCTTCAACACCCCATTTGGGTGATGCCTATGGCAGTCACCTAAATAGGAGATTCCGTAGTCAGATTTGTTGAGAAAAAGTCCTTTCACATATCCGGACATTTGAGGGGGTCAAAGTCAACCCTCAACGAAAGAATTTTTCCTTTCACTTACCTACCGCACGCTTTTGCCCCAAAAACGAAACACCTTCAAACAAAAAATTTCACCTAATGGCAAAAAAGAAATCCTCCGGTCGAAACCGGAGGCTAATGCATATGATTCATTCGTTTTGCTAAATTATTGAAATTCGTAGCTTTTTCGTTTATAATTGTTTTAGATTGCCCGTAAAGTCTAATGGTGTGATGTCAATAGACGAATGAAAACAATTTTTCAATAGTTAGTGTCCAAAGCCGGCCAGTATCGGCAAAAAAGCGTACACCAACCAAAGCCCTGCCAACTGCGTTTTTCGACAGGGCCTGTTTAACGCCTAGAGAAGCTGCTGCAATCAGCTCTCCGACACGGTATACAGGCGGTTGTCCTTCAGCAGTCGAAAGACAACACGAACCAGTTTTCTGGCAGTTAAAGCGAGTGCGCGTTTATGCTGGAACTTATTGACCTCATGGAATTTGAGGTCATAGTAGCGCCGGAACTCGGAGTCGCATCTTCTCACGGAGTTGGCGGCTTCCAGCAGGTAGTAGCGAAGGTAACGGTTGCCGGATTTGATCATTCTTGTATTCTGAGCTTCAAAGTCGCCGGACTGGTGCTGTGTCCAGACAAGTCCTGCGTACTTGGCAACAGAAGCCTGAGATTCAAAGCGGCGGATGTCGCCAATCTCAGCGATGATACCGGCAGAGTAGACCGGACCGATACCTGGGATAGAGGTCAAGGTGTTGGGGATAATCTGGAATTGCTGTTCAATGGCTTTCTCCAGCACCTTGATCTGACTCTCTAGTGCTCGCATAGAAGCAATGGAGACAGACATAGCTTGGTTAATGGAGTCATTGACAGTTTTTGGCAGCCTGTAGGAACCTCTGGCAGCAGCTTGTATAGCCTGCGCTGTTGCTTCCGGGTCAGCGAACCGACCTCGGCCCGCAGCAGACACAAAAGCAGTCAAGGTCTCAAGGTCACAGTTTGCCAGATCATCTACGGATTCAAAGGCTTCCATGAGTGCCAGTGTAGTCGCACTGGTATTGGGTATGTCTTTGTCCTGAGCAATACCGGAGCATTTTAGGAACAGATAGTTTGCAAAGCGCTGTTTCTCTCTGGTCAGATTCTGAACGGCATCAAATCTGGCTCTGGTCAAGGTTTGCAGGGAACGGTAGCGGTAGTCATCCATGTAGACCTCCGAAGCAATTCTGCCGAATCTGAGATGGTCAGCAATGACGAAGGCATCCACAAAGTCATTCTTAGGTAGATCCGGATAAGCTTCTTTGAACTTGCGAACCTGCTTGGGGTTGAGGACATGGATCTTTCGTTGATAACGGCCTAGCTTGCCATCCTCCCGGAGGGCGTAGACCAGGCTGTCGCCATAGATAGAGGTTGCCTCCATACCGATGGTCACTTCGCCCAGCTGGAGCTTGTCCAGTGCCGACACGATCTTCTCTGAGAGTATTTTAGCACCGCCCAGGTTGTTTTGCACAGAGAATGTACTGAATTTGGTTCCGTCCGGCTTCATGAGACAGACAACATTGTTTTTGCTGCTCACATCGATGCCAACAAATCAAGTCATTAGAGAATACCCTTCTAATTTGCGAAATTCCGATGAATTCATGGAAATTCAAGAGGAAGCCAGGAAATGTGCCAAAGATATCAGTTTCTGTGATCGTGAAGAATGTAAATTGCGCAGCGGTATTCTAAAACCCTTGGCACAACAAATTTTCAAACAGGTTCAATTTCGTTTTGACTTAGAACCTGTCCTTATTCGTAAGCACGATCTTAATTATGCTCAAGCTTTAGAGAGACTGTATGCTAAAGAGGCTCAAACGTTGGCGGGAAAGCTTAACCAAAAAAACGCTGAGAGTAGCCCGATGATATGTGCGCTCGATCGGCAAATACATAAAATTACACAAGAAATAAAACAAGTCGAAGGGGATCTATCTAAATTTAAGTGGTGCTGGTCAAAAGAAAAGCGTACACAAAAAGAAAACTTGACTGAACGCTTTAATCGTCTTAGCGACTATGCCCAAAGATTGCACGCACAGCGGCGGTTATGGTCAGTTATTCGATAATTACAACCGGGGCCATATCGTACCGGTAGATTAATGAGATTGGGATCACTATTGGGGAGGGATATATATGACTTTTATTATTGACGTCATTTTGCAAGTGATTGTTTCAGTTGTGGTTCCGCTGAGTATTATTAAAGCTGTTTATGCTAAAACTGGGAAGATTCGCAAAATCATTATTCTCCCGTTTTTTATTCTTGATTGGTTAATGCGGGCCTTCACTGCCGTTTTGTTTTTCGGAACAATGAACAACTTTTTTGAATGGCTGTGTGACGCTTGCGTATTCGTTCTGCCGATTGTTGCAACATGTTTATCTAATAGGGTTTGTAGTAACGTTGAAGTAGTACAAGATACAAAAGAAACCACAACAAATATGGCTAACACAACCAGTCGCGCAGATCCGAAGAGAGATGCTTCTTGCGCTATAGAGGTAACAAATCTAAAAGCTGTGCCGCAACTCTCACGCGAACTTGATGGGAAATTTGTTCATGTGGAGGGATCCTTTACAGTTGACGAAAAAGGATACCGTATAAATATTTTACACACGGACGAGCCGCTAGTTATTTCTTCCTCTATTCCTGCAGGGATTTATCCTAGCTTACCGAAGCCTTTTGATATCAATACGTGGTTGGAAATTATTCCGGCACCCACATCAAATGCAGCAAACTGGAAAAAAGAATTAGACCAAAACTACCGATATTTAGGCGCAGAAAAAAGCAATCCGATACCTTCAGTCTTTGGCCGTATTCGATATATTGATGAAAAGCATTATCAAATTTTAGGGGCATACAGTTCCCTGGAGGGTAATTCGTTAAATAAAGCTTTTGCTGAAAGCTTGGCAAAAAACAATCACTATCTGCTCCCTGGTATGGCAGAACTTGCCGAGAGAGAGAAACTAACAAATTCATTCAATCCGACTGCACTCCAATATGGGTTAATTCCCACTCTTCCCATTTGTTTGCAAACAATTAAGGATGTTAAAGCATTTGTTGAGTTAATCCGCGATGGCGAAGGCCATGCATACTGGTGCCGAAGGGAACCCAGCAGTGTCCGGTCTGTGGATGTCTCTGAGCTAGGAATCCTGCATATCTATGAGTATTCATTGAAATCATTGGTTGGGGAAAAAACATTTAGCATTTTTATATGTCCATACGGAACCCTTGTGCCACAACCAGGTTCGAAAATATATGCACCTTTTGGCTATAACTTGTCATATGCACCGGTTACATCACAGGAAGACCTGTTTAAGGCAGCAAAACCTGTGATTGAAGATGAGCTCGTGAATCATTTTAATGCTAAAATTTGCGGAAATAGCTGTCTGCTGTATTTGCCTACTGACGATGGCTATTCTATGATGACATGTGCGTTTGACAAGATTTTGCGAGAAGCAATTGATTATTGCTGTAAAGACGACGCCGAGTTAACACGACTTCCTGCAAATGAGGCAGTAAAGCGAATTCGTACTAAATTGGTTTATAAGTTTTATGAGAAATATGCTTCTGATATTCGCTGGGTGTTGCCAAAGCGAGATCGAGAGTGCATCGAAAGGGCAGACGAACCATTATACAAACTGCAATGGAGCGAGGCCTATATAAATTATCAAATTGGACAAGCAAGCGAGAAAAACCTCAAGAAACTTATTGAAGATGATGCATATCGATAACTTCATTGCTCCCTACAGTGATATGGATCGTCCTGCCCTTGGCACTATCCTTTCCCTATCTATTGTAAAACCCCAATGGATTCCGAACCGACAGGGACACCGCAGATTGATATGGATAGTCAATATGCCCCAGGATGACCCTGCGCCCGAAAAAACCAGCGGTCTTTCCAGAAGCAATCTTGAAAAACTGAAAGCACTGCACGACAAGCTGAATTCCTGAGTGTTCTATTTTCAGGACAAACCGCAAATCCCTCCTGTCAAATACTCTGCAGGAGGGATTTTACAAGCTGTACTGTATCTGGTTAATTGACAAAATATTCACTAGTGATATCCAACCTACCGAAAGATTCTTGAAGCAACGCAACATCACCTCTCCCTAGATCGCAAATTATTGATGATGATGTTGGGTGATATCCATCACACTTTTTTGCTCAACACACAACAAGCCCGGCGGGAGTTCAAACCCCCGCCGGGCTTAGTCTGGTCATTATGAAGTTACTGATGAAAAATTCTTATTTCCGATACAACTCGTCCAGCGTCTTGCCGTCCTTATTCTTCCACTCGACCCAGCCGTTGGTGCTGCCGCCCAGGACAAACATGGCGGCGGAGCTGGGGGATGTAAAGGAAACGGATACATTCAGCTTAAACTTGCCGCCGATGCTGGAAATATTGCCGTTCTGAATGGCGGTCTGGCGGTGCTGCTCCATCTTGTCGGAGTGGCACTTTCTGCCCATATCGACCTCGGAGCCTTCCAGGACCTCGAATTTCTCGCCGTCGTAAATACCGAAGGCCTGGACGCCATTTCTCGTGGTGTGCAGCACATTGGCGGCATCCATAGCGGTCTTGGAGTTCTCCATCTTATAGCCCTGGGTTGCCATGATGAACTTGATCTCCTCGTATACTTCCTCGATCAGCGGAAGATCATATTCATCGATTTCATACTTGGGATTGACGGTATTCTCCACCTTGTACCGCCGGGATTCCGTGGCCTTGCTGATGGCATAAGCTTCAAGGCCGCTGATCATATCCAGGGAGAAGGTCTTGCTGTCCGCCAGGAACATGATCGCCTTGTTCCAGAAGTCCTTGGATCGGTTGTGATCGTCCAGTCGGCTGACGCCGTTTCTGGTCTGGCCCACATAGATCTGAGCGATCTTATTGTCATCATTCTCACTGATGAGATAGTAGATGCCGGGGCGATTGATGCCGGTGAGCTTCTTCGCTTCGGACAGCAGCGGACGTGGAATCACGTAAGTGGTCATGGTGGACAGATGGCGCCGGATGGAGCGGATGCCATCGGGCTGGCCATTGTGGTATATCATCTCAAGCTTTTTGCTGATTGCCATATTTCTCTCTCCCTGCACTTTCAAGCATATAACGAGCTCTGTTCTAATAATTATTATAATGATTATTAGAATACAATCAAGAGCGAAAAAGCCTTTTGGGGGATCACCAGGGATGTGGCCAGATACTTCACCGTTGACAATCATATAGATTTGGTACGCAATATCTGTACCATTGTCAATGCCACTCCTGTCCCAATACGCAGCAAGCCCGGCGGGATCAACTCCCGCCGGGCTTGGGTTTATATGCTGTTTTTTCGTCAAATCAAGGCTCAAATGTTGGTTACAAATGCTTACAAATAGTTTGGTGTAAGCGTGGTGTAGGCGCAGAGGCTTCAATCCGAAAATCCGTTGCGGCTCTAGGCATTTTCCTACTTGCAGGAATTTGTGCCGTGGCAAACAAACAGTATTTTGATCATCGTCTCACATCTCCAGATAAGTGTTGTATAAAGCCTGACCTCTCGAATACAACGATTTCAGCCTGCTCGTCCAGTCTGCGGATTCTTGCTGCTGCGGTGGCTCCGCCTGCCACACCACCTACGATCACAACTTTCATATTATCTCTCCACCTTTCCGGAATAAGCGGT
>JAFTVM010000101.1 GCA_017465745.1 Oscillospiraceae bacterium | reverse complement strand
CAGATCATAGTGGGCGTAGCTGGGGATGGCGTAGGGATCGGACAGGTACAGGGGGTTCAGGATCAGAATGTAGGCCAGGGCGATGTAGGTAGTCAGACCGGCCAGCAGTTCTGTCTTGACGCTGGAGCCTCTCTCGGTGTAGCCGAAGAAGCGGTCCAGAGCATTCTGGGGTTTGGACATTTTTCTTCCTCCTTTTTATTATGTTGCGCGGGGATTGACACTGAAAAAGGATGGGCGCCGAAAGAGTTGCGGTGGTTTCGGTGCCCATCTGTGTTATTAAAATTATACTTGAGACGGCGGATAAATGCAAACAATTCTTGCCTGAACCTGTCAGTTTCACTGTATTGCATAAAATTGAATCCAAAAATTTGTAAAAAAACACCGTGGTTTTCCACGGTGTTTCGGCAGAGAGATATCAATAAAAAAGGAGGGATTTTGCCGCGCTCAGAGATTGCCTACGGGGGCGGTGCTGGAGCGCAGGGCGATGGACACGGGGACGGTGGTATAATGGGGATTATCCGGATGGGCGATGCCGTCGAGGAGCATGTGGATGGAGTGGATGGCCAGAGCCTCCACATCCTGACAGACCGTGGCCAGCCGGGGAACGGTGTACTCACTGATGGCCAGACCGTCGAAGCCCATGACGGAAACATCCTCGGGAACCCGCTTACCCCGGTCCTGGAGGGCGCGGATGGCGCCGATGGCCATGACGTCGGACATGGCGAAGATGGCGGTGAAGCTGCGGCCCCGGTCCAGCAGATCCCGGGCGGCCCAGTAACCGTCGGCATAGGAGAAATGGACGGCCTCATAGTCCAGCTCCGGATCGAAGGAAATGCCGTGCTCCCGGAAGGCGTCCATACAGCCCTGGAAGCGCAGATTGGTGGTGTCGGAGTACTGGGGGTCGCCGCCGATGACGGCGATCTGCCGGTGACCCAGCTCCACCAGGGCGTCAATGGCCTCCCGGGCAGAGCGCCGGTTGTCGGAGCAGACACTGGACAGGTTGGGGAAGCCGAGACCCTCGGCGTCGTTGGTGACCAGCACGCAGGGGCGGCCGATCTTGTCGAAATCCGCCTCGAAATGCTCCCGGTTGCCGCCCAGGAACAGAACGCCCAGGGGCTTCTTCTCCCGGCACAGCCGCAGGGCATGGAGCACCTCGTTGCCGTCCTCCTCCATGTAGTCGACGATGAGGGGATGGCCGGTCCGGGCGATGCGGGCCTGCATGGCCTCCACCAGGCTGGCGAAAAGCTGATTGGAAATGCCCTTGACCACCACCAGGATGGAGTTGGTGTGCTGCTTCTTCAGCTGCTGGGCATTGGTATTGAGCTGGAATCCGCATTCCCGGGCAGCTTCCAGGATCGCCTTGCGGGCCTTTTCGCTGACATTGGGCTGGTCGTTGAGAACCCGGGAGACGGTACCTACGGAATATCCTGTGCGGGCGGACAGGTCTTTGATGGTCATACTTTTTCTCCTTGGATGGAAACGTTTACATCTTTTTGTCATTATAGCGCATTTTCTTGCGGAATGCAACTGTTTCCCACGAACATTTTCAGCCGTTGAAGGGATTGTTTTTTTTGTGATATAATAACAAAAACCTGAGAAATTGGAGCGTTGACCATGGAAACACGGAAATTATACTATGAAGACTGTCACCTGGCGGTTTTTGCCGCAAAAGTTCTCTCCTGCGCCGAAACGGACAGCGGCTGGGAAGTGATCCTGGACGCCACGGCCTTTTATCCCGAGGGCGGCGGCCAGGCCTGCGACCTGGGTACTCTGGGCGGTGTGAGCGTGCTGGATGTGCAGGAGCGGGGCGAAGCAGTGGTCCACCTGTGCGGCGGCCCCCTGGAGGTGGGCGCTGCGGTGGAGGGGCGGCTGGACTACGGCCGCCGGTTCGATCTGATGCAGCAGCACTCCGGCGAGCACATCGTCTCCGGCATCATCCACGCCCGGTACGGCCACCATAACGTGGGCTTCCATATGGGCAGCGAGGTTATCACCATCGATTTTGACGGCCCCATCCCCGCCGCCGACCTGCCTGCCATCGAGGCTGCCGCCAATGAGGCGGTGTGGAAGAATCTGCCCATGCACATCTGGTATCCCGCCCCTGACGAGCTGCCCCGGGTGGGCTACCGCACCAAGAAGCAGCTGCCCTGGCCGGTGCGGATTGTGGAGGTGCCGGGCTACGACAAGTGCGCCTGCTGCGGCGTTCATGTGGCGGCCACCGGCGAGATCGGCCCCATCAAGCTCTTCTCCGTCATCAAATTCCACCAGGGGGTCCGCATGGAAATGGCCTGCGGCAAACGGGCCCTGGACTATCTGTCCGCCATCTATGAGCAGAACCGCCAGGTATCCCAGGCCTTCTCCGCCAAGGCTCTGGAGACCGGCGAAGCGGCCCGAAAGATGAACGAAACGCTGGCGGCGGAAAAATTCCGATATACAGGGCTGCAGAAGCGGATGCTGGAAGGTATTGCGAAGAGTTATGTCAACTCCGGCCATGTGGTGCATTTCGAGGATGATCTGGAACCCGCTCTGGTGCGGGAGCTGGCGGACAGGATCGCGGAAATCTGCGGCGGTACCGCGGCGGTCTTCTCCGGCGCCGATGGAGCGGGCTATGCTTTCGCCCTGGTGACCAGAAACGGTGACCTCCGGGCGCTGGGAAAAGAAATGACCGCAGCCCTCAGCGGCCGCGGCGGCGGAAAGCCCATCTGCCAGCAGGGGCGGGTAAATGCGGAAAAGGCGCAGATCCAACAGTTCTTTGCGCAGCGGTAAATTGCATTGACACATTTTCGTCCCTTTGGTATACTAGATAAAAATATCATGGAGGGCAAATTATGAAGCGTGCGGATTACATTTCCTGGGACGAATATTTCATGGGTATCGCCATGCTGGCGGCCAAGCGGAGCAAGGATCCCAACACCCAGGTGGGCGCCTGTATCGTCTCCGAGGATAACATCATCATCTCCACCGGCTACAACGGCATGCCCAAGGGCTGCTCCGACGATGAGTTCCCCTGGAACCGGGACGGCGCAGTGAACAAGTATGCCTTCGTTGTCCACGCGGAGCTGAACGCCATCCTCAACGCCAACGGCCGTGACCTGCGGGGCAGCCGGGTGTATGTGGCCCTGTTCCCCTGCAACGAGTGTGCCAAGGCCATCATCCAGAGCGGCGTGAAGGAAGTGCTGTACCTTTCCGACAAGTATGCCGATTCCATGTCCACCCTGGCCTCCAAGCGGATGCTGGAAGCCGCCGGCGTCAAGTTCCGCCAGCTGAAGACCAATCTGGATTCCATCACCCTGGACTTCATCCCGGAAGAGAACAGAAAGTAAAACAAAAAGAGCTGCCGGAAGGCAGCTCTTTTCTGATGTGTGGTATTTCAAATTGCGGTTTATCGGTCTGTTTCAAACAACGCAGCCACGTACCGACTCGCAATGACATGCTTGGTGCGCAGCACATCTCTCACCGGAACGAGAAACTGCAATTTACCGCTTCTGGCCCATATAGAACACCACCAGAACGCCGGGGCCGGTGTGGGCGCCGATGACGGCACCGACATAGCCGATATGGACGTTCCTGACGCCGTAGCGCTCACGGATGGTGGCGGCCAGAGCCTGGGCGTCTTCCAGGCAGTCGCCGTGGGCGATAAAGACGGTGTCCTTGTCGGTGGCCTCGCCCACCTTCCTGGCCAGGGTATCCATGGCAGCCTTACGGCCGCGGGCCTTGGCCACGCTCTGGAGCTTGCCGTCCTCATCCACCTTGATGATGGGCTTGATGTTCAGCATGGAGCCAACCAGGGCGGTGGTGGCGCTGACGCGGCCGCCCCGCTTCAGGTGGAACAGGTCGTCCACGGTGACCCAGTGGCAGACGTTCAGCTTGTTGGCCTCCACCCAGGCGGCCACATCTTCCAGGCTCTCACCGGCGTCCCGCTTGGCGCAGGCGTGCCAGACCAGCAGGCCCTGGCCCAGGGCGGCGCAGAGGGAGTCGATGACGATGACCTTCCGGTCGGGATAGAATTCCTTCAGCTCGTCGGCGGCGATGACGGCGGACTGATAAGTGGTGGACAGGCCGGAGGAGAAGCAGATCGCCAGCACATCACGGCCTGCTTCCAGAGCAGGCTTCATGACGTTGGCCCAGCCTTCGGGATTGACGGCGGAGGTGGTGGGCATTTCGCCGCCGCGGATGCCGTCGTAGAGCGCCTTCATTCTGGCGTCGTCGGAAAAATTGTCGTGGAGGACGCCCTTGTACAGCACGGACAGGGGGGCGCAGGCCACATCATACTGGCTGTACATTTCGTCGGTAAAATCACAGCAGCTGTCGGTTACGATCTTGAAATTTTCCATATTACGTCACTCCTGATCTGGAATATAGGCGGTATTTTTTCAATAACTATGATACACTACTTTGCAGGAAATGTCACGCTTTTTTCCTGATTACCGCTGGTCGGCCATGAAGCAGATCGCCATGGCGCCGGGGCCGGTGTGGGCGCCGATGACGGCGCCGATGTAGCCGATACGGACCTCCTGCACGCCGCAGCGCTCCCGGATGGTGGCGGCCAGAGCTTCGGCGTCGGCCAGGCAGTCGGCGTGGGCGATGGTCACCAGGCTCTTGTCGATGCAGTGGGCCTCGATCTGCTTGACGATGGCTTCCAGGGCAGCCTTGCGGCCCCGGGCCTTGGAATGGCTGATGAGCTTGCCCTCGGCGGTGATGACCAGCAGGGGCTTGATATTCAGCATGGTGCCCACGATGGCGGTGGTGGCGCTGAGGCGGCCGCCGCGCTTCAGGTGGAACAGGTTGTCCACGGTGATCCAGTGGGCCACGTGGCTCTTGGCTTCCTCGGCCCAGGCGGTGACGGCTTCCAGGCTCTCGCCGGCGTTGCGCCGGGCGCAGGCCTTCATGATCAGCAGGCCCTGGCCCAGGGTGGCGCAGCAGGAATCCACAATGTTGATCTTCCGGTCGGGGAACGCCTCCCGCAGCTCATCGGCAGCGATAAGGGCGTTTTGGCAGGTGGCGGAGAGGACGGAAGCGAAGCAGATGCACAGGATATCGTGGCCTGCTGCCAGGATGGGCTTCATCAGGGCGGTCCAGCCCTCGGGGTTGACGGCGGAGGTGGTGGGCATCTCACCGCCGCGGATACCGGCGTACAGGTCCTGCAGGCTGGCGTCGTCGGAGAAGTTTTCGTGGAGGACGCCCTTGTACAGCACGGACAGGGGGGCGGAACCAACGTTAAATTCGCGGTACATCTGCTCGTTGAAGTCAGAGCAGCTATCGGTAATGATCTGGAAAGTAGACATCATTTTTACACTCCTAAAAAATACTGGACAGCCGCGTCCCCCTGGCATATAATGGAGGGAACCGGCCGTCATCCCCCTCATGATATCGAAATTCCTGAGAAAAGTCACCCTGCCCGCCGGAGAAATACCGGCGGGAGGGTTCTAATTTTGGTAGAATTCCGGACTCTACCGGGAGTAGAGTTGGGAAAATGGCCTGTTTTTGTTGATATCGTCAACTATTTTGGTAGAATTCCTGGAGGATACCCTATGACAGACCTGCTGCTTCGCCTGGCGGTGAAGAAAGACCAAGATCCCAAAAGCAAACACGCCCGCGCTGCTGTGGGCAAGCTTTCGGGCGTGGTTGGAATATTATGTAACCTGCTCCTGTTCGCGGGCAAGCTGGCCGTGGGCACACTGGCGGCCTCTGTGTCCATCACTGCCGACGCCATGAACAACCTCTCCGACGCCACTTCTTCCATCGTGACCCTGGTGGGCTTCCGGCTGGCGGAGAAGCCCGCCGATGAAGAGCATCCCTACGGCCACGCCCGGTTTGAGTACCTGTCGGGCCTTGCCGTTGCCGCCATGATCGTGGTCATCGGCTTCGAGCTGGGCAAAAGCTCTGTGGAGAAGATCCTGGCCCCCGCCGCGGTGGAATTCAGCGCCGTTACTGCCGGCGTGCTGATTGGTTCCATCCTCGTCAAGCTTTGGCTGTCCCGGTTCAACGGGAAGCTGGGCGCGCTGATCGATTCCGCCACCCTGAAGGCCACCGCTGCTGACAGCCGCAACGACTGTCTTTCCACCGGGGCCGTGCTGGCCGCCGCCCTGGTGGAGCATGTCTGCGACTGGCAGATCGACGGCTTCGTGGGTCTTGCTGTGGCGCTGTTCATCCTGTGGAGCGGCTGGGGACTGGCAAAAGAGACCATCTCTCCCCTGCTGGGCGAGCCTGCCGACCCGGAGCTGCGGGAGACCATTTCCAAGTTTATCTGCACAGAGCCCAAGGTGCTGGGCTTCCACGACCTGATGGTCCACGACTACGGCCCCGGCCAGCGCTTCGCCAGCCTCCATGTGGAGATGGATAAGAATGAGGACGCCCTGGAGTGCCACGAGATCATCGACGACCTGGAGCGGACCTGCTACCGGGAGTATGACATCCACCTGGTGATCCACTACGACCCCGTGGTGTCGGATGATCCCTCCCTGGAGCGGATGCGCAAGCTGGTGACGGCCATCCTCCACGTGAAGGATCCCCGGCTGTCCATTCATGATTTCCGTATGGTGCCCGGCTCCGGCCACACCAACCTGATCTTCGATGTGGCGCTGCCGCCGGATCTGCTGGACCAGAAGCAGGAGATCCAGACCTCCCTGGAAGCCGCTCTGAACGACCTGGGCGAGGGACAGTACTATACGGTCATCACCTTTGACAATGCGGCATTTAATTAAAATGAAAACCCGGACCTCAGGTCCGGGTTTTCAACTTTTTCAGGATATGGTTGCCGGCGAACAGCAGACAGGCCCAGCAGAAGAGGCTGCCGATCCAGTACCGGCCGCAGGCCATGGGTGCGGAGACGACGATCAGGGCGCTGTAGAGCAGGTTGCCCAGGGCTTCCGAGCCCATCACGGACAGGAAATTGGCCACCAGCAGGACGCAGGTCAGGATCAGGGACGCCGCTGCCAGATTGCGCACCAGAGCGGCGCAGTGGCGGTCGTGGGTCCGGTCTGAGCGGTACAGCAGCAGCGCCGGGGGCACGAAAAACGCCAGCGCCACGCACACCAGCAGCACCCGGGCGAAGCCCTCTGCCTCGTCGATGAAGCCCAGAACGGCGCAGGCGGCGAACAGCGCGCCCCAGATGGTATACAGAAATTGCTTGTTCATGGAATTCTCCTTTTGGAAAGCTCGATGGCACTATTTTACCCCAGAACTGCCGGGAACGCAAGGGGAAACCGAAGCACAGCCCCAGAAAAATGCCCCCCGGAGCGGCTGCTTCGGGGGGCGCGGCGGTATGGAGTTATTCGCTCACGCGGGTGAACACCAGGGATTCCTCGCTGAGGCCGGACAGCTCTTCGGCCAGGGTCAGGGTGTCGCCCTCCAGAGTGAAGCTGGAAGGTTCCATCGCCATATCCCAGCTGATGCCGGTGTAGAGCTGATCGCCGTCGACGTAGTAGACGCCGGTGATGCTCATGGCCTCGAAGATGGCGGCGAAGTCCATTTCCGCAACAGCGCTGGCGGCAAATTCCTCGACAGTCATGCCGTATTCGCCGGTCATGGCAGCATCAGCTTCTTCCTTGTTCAGTCCCTCGGCAGCCAGCTCATCGTACAGCGTGGTGGCCAGGTAATTGATCATGCCGGCGGAGAATTCGTCCTCGTTGGCCACGGTGTAGCCCATCTTCATGGTGCCATCGTTGCCAAAGTCCATGGAGATCTGGATGGTCAGGGAGGCGTCGAAGCCCTGAATACCCAGCATCTCACTGGGAAGGGCCAGCTCGGCGGTCCACTTGTCCTGCAGGTCGATGGTGGAGGCGGTGGTGAAGCGCTCGTCGGTGACGATGCGCTCGCCCTCGGTGGCGGCACAGGTGGTGCAGGTCTTGGGGGCCTCGGTGGTGGCGTCCACCCAGGCGTGGCCCAGAGCCTCACCCTCGGTCTCGCGGCAGGTTTCGCAGGTCTTGGGGGTCTCACAGGTGGCATCAGCCCAGGTGTGGCCCAGGGCCTCACCCTCGGTCTCGCCGCACTCCACGCAGGTCTTGGGGGTCGTGCAGGTGGCGGCGGTCCACTCTCTGTGGAAGCAGCAGCCGGTGAAAGCCAGCAGGCACACCAGCGCCAGGATCAGAACGGACAGTTTTTTCATGGTGTATCTCTCCTCTTTTATTGTGATAATCCCATTATAAAATGTGCTCGCCAAAAAGGCAACAAAAAATTCAGCTGCAATTCGATACAGCGGCGGTTCAGAGTGATGATGAAATGGTGAAAGTAAAAAACCGCCGCCCGTTCGGGCGGCGGTGGGTGTTGTCATCCGTTCCTGATGGATTACAGCAGGTTGGAGAAGTGCTTGATGGTGCGGACCATCTGGCTGGTGTAGGAGTTCTCGTTGTCGTACCAGGAGACGACCTGAACCTGGGTCTTGCCGTCGGGCAGCTTGTTGACCATGGTCTGGGTAGCATCGAACAGGGAGCCGAAGCGCATGCCGATGATGTCGGAGGAGACCAGCTGATCCTCGGTGTAGCCGTAGGACTCGTTGGCAGCAGCCTTCATGGCGGCGTTGATCTCTTCAACGGTGACTTCCTTAGCCACGACAGCGTTCAGCATGGTGGTGGAGCCGGTGGGGGTGGGAACGCGCTGTGCAGCGCCGATCAGCTTGCCGTTCAGCTCGGGGATGACCAGGCCGATAGCCTTGGCAGCGCCGGTGGAGTTGGGAACGATGTTCACAGCGCCGGCACGGGCACGACGCAGGTCGCCCTTACGATGGGGGCCATCCAGCAGCATCTGGTCGCCGGTGTAGGCGTGGATGGTGCACATGATGCCGGCCTCGATGGGAGCCAGGTCGTTCAGAGCCTTAGCCATGGGAGCCAGGCAGTTGGTGGTGCAGGAAGCAGCGGAGATGATGTTGTCTTCCTTGGTCAGGGTCTCGTGGTTGACGTTGTAGACGATGGTGGGCAGGTCGTTGCCGGCGGGAGCGGAGATGACGACCTTCTTGGCGCCGGCGTCGATGTGAGCCTGAGCCTTAGCCTTGGAAGTGTAGAAGCCGGTGCACTCCAGGACAACGTCGACACCCAGCTCGCCCCAGGGCAGCTCGGCAGCGTTGGCCTTCGCGTAGATGGTCAGCTTCTTGCCGTCGACGACGATGTAGTCCTCGCCAGCCTCGACGGTGTGAGCGCCGAAGGGAGCAGCGTAAGCGCCCTGGGTGGAGTCGTACTTCAGCAGGTGAGCCAGCATCTTGGGAGAGGTCAGGTCGTTGATGGCGACGACTTCGAAGCCCTCAGCGCCGAACATCTGGCGGAAAGCCAGACGGCCGATACGACCAAAACCGTTAATAGCAACTTTAACAGACATTGTAAATTTCCTCCATTTCAAACGTTTCAATTTGATATGTCTTATGCTTTTCCGGCGGGAATCGGTATTCCCGTGCAAAAAACATTATACAGGATATACGAAAGAAAGTAAACTGTCTTTCTTGGTAAAAATGAAAAAATTTGCAGATTCTTTTTGTTCAAAACTGCTCATTCCCAACCGATGGTGGAAGCAGTGGGACAGATGCCGATGTAGCTGTTGCCCACGCCCAGGTCAGCGGGGGTTCCGTCGGCTAGGGTGAAGGAGAAGGTGGCGTTGGGACCGGCCCGGTGCCAGGTGATGGGGACGATCTTACCGTTGCAGGCCAGGTAGCCGCTGCCGCTGCCCTCCAGATCGGCCACATGGTAGGTGTTGCCGCTGGCGGACTTGTTGGTGACGGAGGTGACGATGGCGATGACATTCTTAAAGGATACCCCCTCGCCGGTGCCGCCGTCGTTCATCTTCAGGCCATACTGGCTGAACAGGTACTTGCCGGACGCTTCATCATAGGAGAAGGTGGAGTTCTTGGTGTAGCCCTTGTGGTTGAAGGTGATGGAGACGGTGTCTGCGTTCTCACCGTTTGCGGTGCCGCTCTCGGCGCTGAAGGTCAGGCCGTAGTCCTTTTCCTGATTCATGGAGGTGCGGAAGCCGCTGGACTGTGCCTTGGCGTAGATGCCGGTGCCGTCGACAAACAGGCAGTGTTCCCAGCTGTAACCGGAATTGCGGCGGCCGGAATCACGGAAGGAGTAGGAGCTTCTGCTGGAGGTGTCAATGTTCATCTGGGCAACGCCGGAGTTTTTGGCGTCGGACAGGACGGAATCGCTGCCGCCGGAGTGGCAGATGATGGCATCATAGCCCACGCCGATGTCGGTGAAATTGTAGCGCATGGAGCGGACGGAGCCGATCTGCTCGACCTGGTCGATATCGGTGAACAGAGCCAGGCCGCGGGTGGCGTAGTCGTTGACGAACATCTCGAAGTACAGGTCAGCCTCCTGGACGCCCACGTGGGGCAGGGCGGGCTTGACGTTGTTGATGGTGACGCCCACGATACGGTTCTCCAGGGGCGCATCCAGGGTCTCGCCGGTCAGGGGGTTGGTGATGGGAGGCTCGGTGGGTGCTTCCGTGGGAGGATCGGTGGGAGGCTCGGTGGTGGGCTCCGTAGTGGGTTCGGCCGTGGCTGCCTCAGTGGTGGCCTCGGTGGAGGGCAGCGTGGTGGGGGCAGCCTCATCGACGCAGCCGGCGAATACCAGCACCGTTGCCAGCAGGGCGGCCAGCAGCGCAAACAGTGTCTTTCTCTTCATGTTCTTTCTCTTTCCTTTCTGTTTTTGGTATTATTCAGGAAGAATAATCAATGGTAACCAGCACGTCTTCCATGGTCCTGCCGAGGGTGTAATGGAACACATTGTCCCGGGCGGGCTCCAGGTCGGACAGCACACCGCGGGTGGCGTAGACAGCGTAGCCGCAGAAGAGCAGGGGCACGATACGGCCGTCCTCAGCCACCTCCTGGTGGAGGTTATAGTAGTTGCCGCGATTTTCCAGGGCGTCCAGACAGAGCTGGTAGAGGCTGTTGCTGGCAATGCCGTTGTAGCTCAGGCTGCCGCCGGACTGGTAGAACGCGCTCAGGTCCATATTGGCCGACAGCCGGGTGCAGCCCAGATACATGTCGTAATTGCCGGCATAGATGTGATCCAGGAAGCTCTGATGGTCCTGGACATTGACGGTGGTGGGCAGGCCCAGCGCCGTCAGCTGGTTGGCGATCTCCCGGGCGGCCTGGAGCCGGAGGGTGTCGTCGCCGTTGACCAGCAGCACCAGATCCCGGCTGGGCAGGGTGATGTTTTCCAGTGCCTCGGTAAATTTTTCGGGATCGTATTCATATTTTGCCGCCAGACCGGAGCTGTACCAGGGGAAATAGGTGGATGCAGGCAGGGTCACGGCCCGGGCGAAGCCCTGGTAGTACTTCTCCGCGATGGTATTGCGGTCGATGCCGTAGGTCAGCAGGGACCGGAGGGTGGAGGTCTGGAAAAAGTCCCGGTAGGCCACGTTGCAGGCCAGGAAGACCATTTCGCCGTTTTCACAGTCCCACAGCTCATAGTCGCAGCGGAAGTCTGCGTACAGGTCGGAGCAGGGATTGGCGCAGACCAGATTCAGGTCGTAGAATTCAAATTCGTCCCGGATCTGGGCGGGGGTCTGGGCGGGCACCAGGGGGATAGAATCGGCGGTGACCACCAGATTGGCGTCGGCCTCACACCACCAGGATCCCACCCGGCGCAGGTACGCGCTGGTGATGGTGGAATGGAGGGTGTAGGGACCGGAGCCAAGGGGGGCTTCGCTGTTTACCTGGTCTGCCTTGACGATGGGGATATCCAGCAGGATGGGCAGGTTCTCCATCAGGGTGCTCACCGTGACGAAGATGGCGGCGCCGTCGGCCCAGAAGCCCTCGATGTGGGTGAAGCGGCCGCCGTAGAAGTCGCTGCCCTTGGCGGCGTAGAGGCTGGCGATGACGTCCTCGGGGGTGACCCGGGAGCCGTCGGAGAAGGTGGCCTTCTCATCCAGGTAGAAGGTGTATGTTTTACCGTCCTGGGATACCTGGTAGCGGCTGCAGAGGATGGGCTCGGCTTCATAGTCCCGGTTGACGGCAAACAGGCCCTGGTAGATCAGGGAGAAGAGCGTGCGGTTGGTATAGTCGCTGCAGGTGAAGGGATTGGTGGAGCGGTCGGAATAGATGGTCAGGGTCAGCTCCTGCTCTGCCTCCGCTTCGGTGGGGCTGGTGGCGTCGCTGTCCGGACTGTCCATGATCAGCTGGCCGCCGGAGGGCACGTATTCCCGGTCCTCGGGTACGCAGCCCAGAAGCCCCAGGCACAGGCTCAGGCACAGCAGCAGCGCGGTCAGTTTTTTCATGCGTCCACCTCCCGGCACAGGATCACGGCGCCCTGGCTGCCCCGCTGGCCGCCGGTGATCCGGTGGGACCAGTAACGGTCGGGCCGGCAGGCGGTGCAGGAGATGCTGATCTCGATGTTCCGGACGCCCGCCCGGCGCAGCCAGATGGCGTTGGCTTCCTTGAGGTCCACATGGTATTTGCCGGTATCCTCGTAGTATTCGATGTAGTCGTCCATTTCGGCGCCCAGGGCGGAGCGGAGGGCCTCGGGGACGTCGGCGTCCGTCTCGAAGCAGCACTGGCCGATGTTGGGGCCGATGGCGGCGCAGATGTCGGCGGGGTCGCAGCCGAATTCGGCAGCCATCCGGTCCACGGTCTTTTTGACGATGCCGGCGGCGGTGCCCCGCCAGCCGGCATGGACGGCGCCCACGGCACCGGTGACGGGGTCGTGCAGCAGGATGGGGGTGCAGTCGGCGGTGAAGACCACCAGGCCCACACCGGGCTCATTGGTGATCAGGGCGTCGCATTCGGGATAAGCGTGGTGGTCAAGGCCCATGTGGTCTCCCCTGCCCACCCTGCGGACGATGTCGGAATGGGTCTGGTGGCTCAGCACCAGATCCTCCGGCGCAAAGCCGATGCAGCCCCCCAGAATGCGGTAGTTTTCAGCGACATTGGCGTCCTCGTCGCCCCGGTGCATGGCGATGTTCAGGCTCCCCCAGACGCCCTCGCTGACGCCGGTGAGCCGGGTCGTAAAGCAATGGGGCACCCTGATGCCGTCGGCCTTCAGGTATTCCACATTGCCGTAGCGTTTGTTTTTGATAGACATAGTTGTTTCTCCTGTAATGATGGAGTTACTGTTCCATTCCCGCTGCTTTATCCTTCTGCATGCAGCATTTCTTGTACTTTTTGCCGCTGCCGCAGGGACAGGGATCGTTGGGGCCCACTTTCTTTTCCTTGCGGACGGGCTCTTTCTTCACGGCGGACTTGGTAGCGGCGGCGGTGCCGGTCTCCCTGGCGACACGCTGGCGGACCACACCCTGCTGGGGGCGGAGCTGCACCAGATACATCCGGCGGATGGTCTCCTCCCGGATGGCGGCCACCATGGCCTGGAACATCTCGTAGCCCTCTTCCTTGTAGGCCACCACCGGGTCGTGCTGGCCGTAGGCCCGCAGACCGATGCCCTGCTTCAGGTCGTCCATGGCGTCGATGTTGTCCATCCAGTATTCGTCCACCACCCGCAGCATCACCACGCGCTCCAGCTCCCGCATAACGGCGGGGGTCAGGCCGGCTTCCTTTTCCGCGTAGCGCTTCGCGGCGATTTCATAGAGCTTTTCCACATCGGGCTCGTCCTCCACGCTGCCTGCGGGGTAGAAGATATTCTCGAACTTGCGCAGGCCCTCGGCGTCGTAGCCTTCCAGGACGCCGCGGAGCATGCTCATCATATTGTCGCGCAGGTCCTCGCCGTCGAGAACCTTCTGGCGCTGGGCGTAGATGACCTCACGCTGGGTGTTCATGACGTTGTCGTATTCCAGCACGTTCTTTCTGGCCCGGAAGTTGCGGCTTTCCACGCTCTTCTGGGCGTTTTCCACGCTGTTGCTGAGGATCTTCGCTTCGATGGGCATGTCCTCGTCCACGCCCAGGGTATCCATCAGGCCCGTGACCTTGTCGGAGGCGAACAGGCGCATCAGGTCGTCCTGGAGGCTCAGGTAGAACCGGCTCTCGCCGGGATCGCCCTGACGGCCGGAACGGCCCCGGAGCTGGTTGTCGATACGGCGGGATTCGTGGCGCTCGGTGCCGATGATGAACAGGCCGCCCGCGGCGCGGACCTTATCGGCGGCCTCCCTGATCTGGGGGCGGAATTGGCTCAGCAGCTGCTCATACTGCGCCCGGACTGCCAGGATCTCGGGATCGGCGGTCTCGGCGTAGGAATCAGCCTCCGCCACCAGCGCCTCGGGGGTGCCCAGGCGGCGCAGCTCGTTCTTGGCCATGTATTCGGCGTTGCCGCCCAGGACGATATCCGTACCGCGGCCGGCCATGTTGGTGGCGATGGTGACGGCGCCGAAGTGACCGGCCTGGGCCACGATCTGGGCCTCCTGCTCGTGGTACTTGGCGTTGAGCACGTTGTGGGGGATGCCCTCCCGCTTGAGGAGCTTGGAGAGGATCTCGCTCTTTTCAATGGAGATGGTGCCCACCAGGACCGGCTGGCCCTTGGTGTGGCACTGCCGCACCTGCTCCACGATGGCCCGGAATTTTCCGGCCTCGG
Organism: Oscillospiraceae bacterium; assembly: GCA_017465745.1. Lineage (GTDB taxonomy): Bacteria > Bacillota > Clostridia > Oscillospirales > Oscillospiraceae > Faecousia. The sequence goes on along the minus strand of JAFTVM010000101.1, from coordinate 1,774 downwards.
TCTTGTAGACCACGTCGGTGTCGTCCCTGCGGATGACGGGACGGTTGGTGGGGATCTCCACCACGTCCAGATTGTAGATGGCGGCGAATTCCTCTTCTTCCGTCAGGGCGGTGCCGGTCATGCCGGAGAGCTTGTCGTACAGGCGGAAGAAATTCTGGAAGGTGATGGTGGCCAGGGTCTTGCTCTCCCCCGCCACGGTGACATTTTCCTTGGCTTCGATGGCCTGGTGGAGACCTTCGTTGTAGCGGCGGCCGTACATCAGGCGGCCGGTGAACTCGTCGACGATGATGATCTGGCCATCCTTCACCACATAGTCGATGTCCTTCTTCATCAGGCCCCGGGCCTTCATGGCCTGGTTGATGTGGTGGGCGATGGTGGCGTTTTCCGCGTCGGCCAGATTCTCCAGGCCGAAGAACCGCTCGGCCTTGGCGATGCCGCTGGCGGTCAGGGACACGGTGCGGGACTTCTCATCCACAAAGTAGTCGCAGTCGTAGTCGTCATGGACCTCCTTTTCGTCGGTCTTGGCAAAGACCTTGCGGCGCAGGGAGGACACCAGGGCGTCGGCCATCTCGTAGAGCTTGGAGGAATCCTCGCCCTTGCCGGAAATGATCAGGGGGGTACGGGCCTCGTCGATGAGGATGGAGTCCACCTCGTCGACAATGGCGAAATTGTGGCCCCGCTGCACCAGTTCCTGCTTGTAAATGGCCATGTTGTCGCGCAGGTAATCGAAGCCCAGCTCGTTGTTGGTGCAATACGTAACGTCGGCGGCGTAGGCCTCCCGGCGCTCGGCACTCTTCATGCCGGGGATCACCAGGCCCACGGAAAGACCCATGTAGCGGTGGACCTTGCCCATCCAGTCGGCGTCACGCTTGGCCAGGTAGTCGTTGACGGTGACCACGTGGACGCCCCGGCCCGTCAGGGCGTTGAGGTAAGTGGGCAGGATAGCCACCAGGGTCTTGCCCTCGCCGGTCTTCATTTCGGCGATGCGGCCCTGGTGCAGCACGATGCCGCCGATGAGCTGGACGGGGTAGGGGCGCATGCCCAGCACCCGGTCGGCAGCCTCCCGGACGGCGGCAAAGGCCTCGGGCAGCAGGTCGTCCAGGGTCTCGCCCTGGGCGAGGCGGGCCTTGAATTCGCCGGTCTTGGCCTTCAGGGCATCCTCGGACAGGTTTTTATATTCATCTTCCAGCGCCAGGATCCTGTCCACGGTGGGCCGGATGCGCTTGATCTCCCGCTGGGAGCGGGTGCCAAACAGTTTTTCAAAAATTCCCATATATAACTCCTTGCATTGGTACAAATGGCGATATCAAACCAATTTTACATAGTATAGCACATCTGTAAAGGGAAAGAAAGACGATTTTGTGAACAAATCAAATTCCCTGCCGCCGCCTTTCACAAAATCCCGCGCCGGTCATAACATGGAGTGTAAGCAGCAGCGCTTACAGAATATGAATCGGAGGTAAGAATTATGTGCAACAACAATAACGGGATCTGCGGGTGCTTCGGTGGTAACAACTGGTGGTGGATCATCATTCTGCTGCTGATCTTCTGCAACTGCGGCAACAACGGCTGCTACGGCAACTACAACAACGACAACAGCTGCGGCTGCTGCTGAGAAAAAAGGGCGCCCCGACAAGGCAGCTTCCAATAAGACAGTATGAAAACTACTGACATAGGGTAGCTGCCAAACAGGGTGCAACAACAAAAGAATGCGTGATACTTCAGTCCCATGGGCTGGGTATCACGCATTTTTTATTTTAGATCGCGAAGAAGT
>JAFTVM010000100.1 GCA_017465745.1 Oscillospiraceae bacterium | reverse complement strand
TTCCGCGAGCGTGCGAATGTTTTGCCCCATTTGCTGAGCGGTCTGCGCTTGCTGCATCCAAGCAATGCGGGCGAGCTGCTGCTCCTGCCTCAGCTTCGTCATAGCCTGCCTTGCAAGTTTCAGCTCCTCGGTTAGCTCTTTGTACTTCGACTCATCACCGGCCTTTGCGGCCTCTTTGCGGGCCTTAATCAAGCGGTCAATTTCAGCCACAAGCTCGCGCTTGCTCATGGCTGCGAGCTGCATTTGGTAGGTGAGGTCTTGCGTGACCTCCATTTCCTCCCTGACCGACTTGTTGTTTTCTTCGCGCTCCTTGCGCGTGCGGTTCAGCTCAGCATTTCGGCGTACGATCGCAGCGTATTCCTCGCGTATGTTGGAGACCAGCTCCATGAGCTTCTGGTTCTCCTCCATGAGCTTCTGAATACGTGCATCTGTCTCGCCCTGCTGAGCCCCGCTTGCATTGTACTTCGCTGCGGCATCCGCTGCCACGCCCATAGCTACAGCCAGCTGCTTGTAATGCTCGGCCAGCGTGAGCACCTGCTGCACTTGTTCAGCCTGTGGCCCCATTGCCTCGAGGGCAGGAGTCAGTTTGCTCACGCTCTCGGTCAACATAGCAGCAGCAGCGGCTGCGCCCCTCATGGCCGCGCTCAAAGCCTCCACAGCGGCCTTTTGCTCAGCCTCCGCTTTACCTGCTCCATCCGCGCCGCCCTGTGCGCCACCGGCAACCGACAGGGCCATTTTAGCGCGCTGCTGCACCGCGTCCAGAGCCTTGCCGAGCATAGCAATGGCCGCAAGAGCCTGCTTATACTCGGCCTTAACATCCAACTGAACCTCTACATTAGCCATACAAGAAAGAGTATTTCAAATATTTCAAATAAGAATCCGCAGCCCATTTACCGAGCTGCTCTTGCGACGGTATAGCGTCATGCCCTCTACGCTCACGAAGTGGCTTCACGTCTGCGCTCTTGCGCAGCACAAAAGCGGCGTGAAGCTCGCCGCCGGGGTCTTCCCACACAAGCGAGCCGATGTGATTCGGATCTTTGGCTTCGCGCTTTTTCACGACAAATAGCTTGTGCCCGGTAGCCTGCTCAAACATCTTCGCGGTTCGACCGCGAGCCTCAGCCGTCACCGGAATAGTGAGAGCTTTTTTCTCGACAGGCTTAATCACCTGCCCGTATTGCTGCAATCGCAAGCCCCATGCAGTGCTGTTCTTGCCGGGAACCTTGCGAGTCTCGGCAAACGTAATTTCAAAGCCATTATCGGCCACCGACCATTCCCACGCACTCCTGAGCGGGGCCATGAACGTACGCACCCCCTCATGTCGTGGCGTGCCGTCCGGGAACGGCTTCGGGTTGTCGAACCAGTCTTCCGGCAGTTTTTTGTACCAATCTTGCAAGGCATCGCGCGTATTGATGGCAATCTGCGGGAGCATGTTCTCCCCGAAAAAGAGAGCCTGCACGCGTTGCCGGAACTGGTCAATTTCAACCTTCATAAACTAAAAACGGGCAGCAGCCATCGCACTGCTGCCCGCCTTAGACGTTATGCACTTGCTGTCCCCAAATAGAAGGGCGAGAAGACAATCTTATTGTGCGGAGAACTCTCCTCCTCAACCTGCAGCTGCGGGCGAGAAATCTTGCCGTCGTAGGTCTGCGAACCGGCGTTAATGAGGTAGCCGTACATATATCGAGTCCAGAGCAGATTCTGTTTGTCGTCATATGCACGCTCACGCACGCAGACGGGCACCTTCGGGTCGGTAGTACCGCCCAGCTGCACGCCCTCGCCACTTGCCAGAGCAGTCAGAGTCTCGTCGCTCATGGGGTTGGCAATGCCGTTGAAAATCGCGGCATAGAGCACAGTCTGACGCTCCATGTCGTAAGTGGTCGTGCGAGTGGTGACCGTAGGATTCTCCATGCGAACGCGCTTCAGAGCTACAGCATCGAATGCATCTTCAGGGTCGTTCTCGGTAGCCACCTCGGTAGTTGCCTGCTTGCACATGGCAAGGTTTTTCCAGTCATCAACCGAGCGAGCGATAAGAGAGCCGGTTTCCTCGGTGTTGTACGGGTCGTATGCTTCCGTGCGCGGAGCAACATCGAGACCGATATTCACCGGGGTCTTAATGGGTCTGTAAATATCTACTGTTGCCATTTTAAATTCTGGTTATGTAGTTTATTGTGAATTGATGAAGCCATTTTGTTGTGTTGAGCGTGTGCGTGAGTGACTCGGCGCGCACGTTCGGTGGAAACTCAGTTCGCAGCTCAAAGTGAGTCGCAGCAAGCTCGCGGAAGATATGCTCCGACAGCAGCACCGAGTCAATGTCGGCAGACAGCGCTGCATTGTGCATAATGGCAACCTCAACGCTCACGGTGTACCGCGTATCATCGGGGGAGCTGCCATCTGCCTGCCGCAGGCTCGGAGTGCTCATGACCACACAGCAGCCCAAGCCACCGTTCACGGCCTTTTTAATAGCCGTGCCGAGGTTGGTATGCCTTTCGTCGTACACAAGCTCTGCGCTCAGCACGCCGTTGGAATACTCCACCAAACGTGCTTTGAGCCAGTCGCAGAATGCTGTGCTAATGCCTTTCACCACCTGAACTTATTGAGTCTTTCACCAAACATGAGCGTCACGCCACAAGAGCCACCGTCAGCCATTTCTTCGCTTGTCAGTGCATAGTCGGGCACTAGCGAGCATGACGCAAGGCTTTCCAGTTCTCTCGTAGCGGTCGAGTACTCAGCCGCACGGGTGCCGCCCTCCAGCGTCTCAGCCATACCGGGGATGGCTGAAATAACCGCATGGCGGGCAAGCACCAGCACAGTGCGCACACACGCAGCAGGAACCTTGCACAGGCCGCTTTTTATGGCAGCATTGCGGGAGCATGTGTTCACAGCTCCCACAACACGGTCAGCGGCCTGTAGCAGTCGTTCCTGCAACCACGCCTGCACCTGCTCGTATTCTGCCCCATCCATCACAGCGGACGGCAGAGCTTCCAGCTCCGCAGCAGTGAGCTCACTGCGGAGTTGGTCAACGGTTACAGATTGCAGGCTCTGGCTCATCACACGCGAACGCTAAGGGTTGCACCGCTTGCAGCCGACAGGCGAATGAAGCGGGGATAATTCAGCGGAATGCGGGAACGGTAAACACCGTCGGAGGGAACAGTAATGCTCTCAACCGTTGTGAACACACCATCCTCGGTCTTGCAGCCCTCGATAGTCACAGAACCACCGCCTTCAAGCTCCACGACGAGGTGGGCATTCTGGATGCCACCCTCTTCGCAGATGTCAATGATGTCGGTCGGGCCTGTGGAAACGAGAGCCAAATCTACGCGATCATGAAATTCAGCCATGTTGTTTTAGAGAGGTTTGTTGTTGTTGGTAAGCATGCCGTCCTTCTTCATGAAGTCCTCCACACCGATAACGTTCTTGTTGCGAATAGCAGCAATCTCGCTCTCGGTTTCGTTGGACAGAAGAGCATCGGTGACAATGACCTTCAGACCTCGGAAATCGGTCGGGGTGTCGGCAATCACACCGCCCTTGGAAATGCCCTTTGTGAAAGTCAGAGCCTTGGTGCGGCTTGCCTCCCAGCGAGCGAGAGTGTCCTGATTCATGACGATGTGGGTGGGCTTGCTGTTGGCAGGGAACTTGCGCAGCATGTTGGCCAGCATCTCGTCAGTCACAGGGTTGCTTGCAGACTCGTTGCAAATACGACCTGCAGCCCAGATGTTCTTCAGAGCGAAGCCGAGCCAGAAGGAGCAGTGGCGAATGTGAGCCTCCATCGAGCCCATCGTGACACCGTCTTTCCCGGTCGGACGTTCCACGTCCTGAGTCTTCTCAGGGCCGAAGGAAATAGTCTTGCCGTTGCCATACTGCAGCTCCATGAAGTCGTTGTTCAGGTTCAGGAACCAGATGGAGCAACCACCCTTAGCAAGAGCTGTCTCGGCATCGGTCACGCTGGGGTCGGCACTCATGGTCATGTAGTCTGCCACGAGATTGTTCAGACCATAAATACCGTACTGGTCGCGAGCCTTGCCATAGAACAGAGCCTGCTCCAGACCGAACTCAGTACCGCGCAGAACAGCGCGCATCTCTTCGGCCATGAGAGCATTCTTGCCTGCAGGGTCGGCATCGGCAATCATCTTGTCAACCAGAATCAGACCGTCATAAGCATAGCACTCAGCGGTAGCCTGACTGTAGGCAGACTTCAGCATTTCAGCACCGGCATTCAGCGGGCGAGCACCAATCATGGGGATGCTGGTTCGGCGCATGTAACGGTATGTCGTGCCAGTAATGGAACGGGCAGGCATAGCGTTGAAGAGCGGAGCAGAGTCCGCAATCTCATCCACGACCTTGCGGTCAATGGCGGGTGCGCCACGACGCTGCATGAGGTCGGCCAGAGTAATTACGTTAGTAGCCATTTCAGTATTAGTTTTCGTTCAAAAGTTCCTCGAGGCTCTTGTTGGAATAGTCATTTGCAGTGGATTCGGTCACGCGGTTAGCGCGAACCTCGTCACCCACAACCTCAGAATGAGCTGCACGCAGCCCACAGAACAGAGTCTCTGCCTGCTCGGGGTCGGCCATGAACAGTGTACGAGCGGCCTTGGCGCGCTCCTCGTCCTTCGGGGCAATGGTGCCGTCCTTCTGCAGTCGCTTAATGAAAGCGTCCGCAGACTTCTCCTTGTGGTCGGCCAGAGCCTTCTTGTGCTTCTCGCACTCGGCGGCGACCTCCTCAGTCTTCGTCTTAGCCTCGGCACCCTGAGCCTTCAGGGAACGAATGGCAGACAAGACTGCAGCGTCGTCAGCTTCGGCGGGCAGACCCAGCATTTTCTTAATCTCTTCCATGTTTTGCTTTTGGTTGTTTGCGCCGCCTTCCTTGGCGACATTTGTATTATCGCCCTCACGCGCGATATTTTCAACCTCTTCGCGTGGGGGTACGCTCATTGCAGTCTCCACATAGTCCACCTGCACATCTTCTGGTTCGTCCGCACGCGCAGCGGCTATGCATTCATTGCGCTCAAACGCAGGGTCATTGACAAGCGATCCGACCTCCACACCACCCGCAAGGCCAAGAATCTCCCCGGTGCCCTTGGCGAGCCTGAAAGCAGGCGACACGTAGCCATAGTTGCCGCCCTCCACCGCTTCGCGCCCTGCTTTCGTCCACTCCACGCGCAGCAGAATGCCTCGCTCGTCGTCCCACTCGAAGCCCAGCGGCTTTGCAGCGGCATTGCCTGCCGTGTGGTCGAACATAAGCATGGGGCGTGCCTTCTCACCCGCTGCAGACGCTCTCAGGTGCTCCGAGAGGTCAGCTTGCAACCTGTCGCACGCCTCGCGGTCGACCGTCACCAAGCGTCGGCCGGGCTTGCCATTGACTGTGGCACAAATACTGTGCTGCCCTGCGGGCATGAACGGCACGGCCTCCGGCGCGCGCCCCGCGTTTTCTGATAATTTGATGCTGAGCATGGTATAAAAGTGTTAAAAATCAATCACAGTTTCCGGGTAGCGACGAAGCATGTAGTCAATCTTTTTTTTGTCCCAGCCACGACGCTCTCCTATTGCTTTGAGGGTTGCGCGAAGTCTTTTCGCTCTCTCATTCGCTTCTTTCTTTGCCTCTTCGTATTGCTTCACAGTCTCAGGGTCTCTCTGTCGATATTTCGTAGACTCTCTAATGTCTAAAGCTTTGTCTTTAGCTTGCTGCAAATCACGCTTCCAAATAAACAGCTTCAAGCCACGTTCTTTTTCTGAGCTGTTTTCATATTCGTCAGCTTCCTCTTCCACAGTTTTTTCTCCTTTGTTGCTTGCCGCGCGATAACGCTTCGACAACTCTCTATATTCTTTAGTCACTCTGTCTGCGTTGGAACTTGCTTCCCTCCACATGCGCCTCGCCTCTTCTTGTTCTTTTTCGAGTTGGTCTGCTTTTTCCGAATCTCCGTTTTTTATTGCATTCTCTATTTCGTCATCCAAGTCAAAAACTTTCTTTCTCGCCTGCCTGTAAGCTTCTTGCGCTTTCTCGTATTCTTCGTGCTTTCTTCGCATCTCTTTTGTTAAAGTCTCGCTTGAATCTGACTTCTCCCCCGGCTTCTCTTTACCCCCTCTCCCGCTGGGCTTCCACCCCTCGCCATGCTTGCCTCGCCACTCGTGGCCGTATTGATTACAGCCATACGGGTTAGCAGCCTCAGCAATATCACACCCCAGCACAGCACGCGCGGCGCTCTCGGGGTCGTGCTGCCACATAGCCATAGCAGCATGCACCGCGTCATCGTCTGCGCCCTCTGCAGCCACTCGCTCGGCGAATAGCTCAGCGGTCTGCTCTCGCAGTTCGGCAAGCTCTGCCGTCTTGGCCGCACAAGCAGCCTGCAAGCGTTCCGTTTCTTCCTTCAGGTCGCAGATGGCAAGGTACGCTGCCCACACGCCTTCCAACTCTGAAATGTTCAGTTCTTCGTACATAGCACCATTCTACTCGCGCGCAAGCGCATTCTCAATACTCCCGCGTGGGGGTAAATCCAGCAGCGAAGTTATAACGCCTATTTTCGGCTTCCTCGGCAAATACGGCTTGCAGAGCTTTATAAGCTCCTCAAACATATTCACCCAGTCAAAATGACACAACGTCCCCTCTTCCAGCCCGAGAAACTTCTCAAACTCTATACAAAGCCCATAGGCGGGCAACAGGCCCTTCCATCCGGTTATCATGAGCAAAGGGAAGCGAAGCCACGCTTCGCTGCGTAGAACAACTCCGCCGAAACGGTCGTTGTATATAAAACGCGTGTCCCATTTGTCAATAATGCCGGCGTCTTTTGCCTTCTGGCAAGAAATGCAAGGCGAAAACCAATCGCGGTGCTTGAGGTATATGTGCGTCTTTGTCACATATACCGGGCACTTGCACTTGCTCCCGAAAGGTACGGTTCCTGCCTGCTTCTCACCCTTTAGCTCTTTGGGCTTTTTGAGCGGCGGCTCGCCCCATTTGCGCGAAGAAATAAGTTCAATGCACATGCTTGGTGTATGATGCTGTTTCGTTAATAAGTTCGGGGCAATAAACACTGTACCCCGCAGCAGAGTAGGTTTCTGCCACATGGTCGAACGGTGACACAAGTCCGTACTTCTCCTGCCATTCCAGCCTCTTTTTCAACCAGTCTCTGCCCATGACTCGCGCAACATAGCTGTGACTCCGCCAACAAAGCACCTCACGCACCGCAGCGAAGTCAGCGTAGCACGTCAAACGGGTCTTCGTTCCTCGCACAGCTTCAAACTTCTCGCGAATCAGCACGGTCTGAATGTGCCCACGCGTCGCAAGGTCAACGAGTCTCTGTCTTGGGCACCCGGTCAATCTGCAAATAGTCGGGAAGCTCAGCCATGTGTGCTCGGGAGGTTCATCAACAATGATAAACCGCGATTCCTGTACCCGTGTCTGGTATGCCTCAGCTAATTTCAACACATCAGGCAAATAGTAACGCTGTAAGCACAATGCCGACGGTGGCACTTCCTCTTTCTCGCGATCGTACAGTCGACGAATGTTCCTGCCCTTTTGTACACTGCTCAAAAAACCGCTCACTCTGGCTATGTTTGCAAACTTCTCATTGCACCCCAACAGTCTGTCTTGCACACCGCTCAACGGCACCCACTCGCCGCTTGCGTCCGCTTCCGAAGTGCGTCTCTGCCACTCCTGCAGCTCCGCTCTCACCGGGGGAGGATTCTTCAATAGCTCCAGCACCTGTTGTCGGTGATACTTTTGCTTCTTTTTCAGCTCAGGCGGCAACGGCTCAGGCAATAACCGAGTCACCCCTTTGCCTGTGGTTCTCAGCCATGTCGTCGTGGCGTATTTCGACGACTTCTCCGGGTTTCTTGCTTTGAACTCCAAAACCAGCTCTCGGCTGCTCATCCAGATTTGACGGTACGCCGTCTTGCTCTTTTTCTTCAGAGCCTCAATTTCCTCTTCCGTCATCATGCCCAAGCGTTTTTGTGGTTCAGCTCCAACTCAGCATAATATGCCCGATTGTAGTGCCTACCGCACCACAGCTCGCGCCAAATAAGCATGCCTGACCGCGTAGCCAGCGGATGGTATACTTTCAGCAGCCACCTTCCCAAGCGCGTATTCGGCACATTGTAGCACCACATCTTGTCCGCGAATCTCGCAGCATGGAACTCTCGGTCAGCTTTCATACGCTCGGCACTTTTCCGAGCTCGCACAAGTTGTTCTTTATAGCACTTCTCAGCCATCGCCTTTTGGCGAGCCTGCTTAGCCCGCTCAGCGTATCGCTGCCGAGCTTGCTCTGCTTTCTCCTTGTTCCGAGCAATGAGCTTCCGCTGCTCTTCGCTTAAAGCCTGACTTGCCACACCCAGCCCTGACAGGCGGGTGTAGGCACTACTAATGAATGATTGTTGCATGTACGTCTAAAGTGTTTTGTACATGCGGGCGGCTTGCTATGCCGCAAGGCATGGAGTGTTTCTTTCGAACACCTCCATTTTACCGCCCCACGCAGGAGATTTGAAGTCTCCCGCTTGGGGGTAGAAAGTCGCAAAAAAGCCCCGCCGAAGGGCGGGGCGAAGGGGGGCTAGGTTTAGCAGCAGAAGGCTTTTTTATTTCCGTTCATTCGTTTGTATTTAGTAATGACTCTCATTATGAAAGATGGACTCTCTGTAATGAAATTCGGGTCTTTATTGAAAGTCAAGCCTTTCGGAAAATCGTTACTAGGTTTGTCCAGTACTTTTATAACTTGCTCAGTTGAAACAGCACCAGAATTCAGTAATTCTAAGAGTAAAGAACGGACAGACGCCTCGTCATTTTCTATAGCTTTTACTTTTTTTACTAAAACTTCATCTTTCATGGCTTTTTTATAGCAAGATTTATTACATTGTCAAGAGCAGTGTTTATATAATCAGGCAATTTTTCTCCCAATTCACGAGCAGCAAAACACTCAGCAAAGAATTCGGAATCGTTGCCTGCTGCATATTCGCTGATTTTTACAATGTCTCCGTTATTTACAGCAGTAGCATAAACTTCTTTCCATTTATTGCCAACGTCTACGTTATCTTTTATCCAGCTCGCATTTATTTTATCAGAGTGGTCAACAGCTATATGTGCTCTAGAATGAAGAGCATGACCATACTCATGAAGCATTACAGCTCTAATGCTAATACCTGACTTAGAAGCGCCCACATTCATTCTTTTATAGCCTCCCGACTGTTTAATTTCCCAACGTTCATAGGGTTTCCAACTATAAAAGTCGTGAACGCCACCATATTCGTGGTCTTGATTCAGTTCCAAATGAAGGACTATATCATCTGTGTTTGGTTTACTCCACGCTTCGCAATGAGCCCCTTCGTCATCGTCTTCACTTATATACGAACCTAATTTAACTATATCTGTGTCTAAAGGGAATTTTTCCTTCATAGCAGAGATAGTCTCATTAAACTCATTAATTTGCTCAATAGAAATATCTTCGCTCCATTTAACGCGTCCTTTGCCATCAATTAAGCTTTTCGTCTCTCGAATAGCTTCTTCTCTCGTTGTTGCTTGCCCGATGGGGTGTTTCACCTTAGCTTTCTTTTCCTCTTCCTCACGAGCCTTGCGCTCCTGCTCCTTCTGACGCTGACGTTCTTCTTCCTCCTTCTGCTTGCGTTCCTCCTCGGTGGGGTCTGTCTTCTTAACGGGTGCTCCCGGCTTGCTAGCTCGCCCATTATGGGGCATACGCCACCCCTCGCCATGCTGATTGCATCCGTAGGGGTTGGCCGCGTCTACCTCCTCACTCTCCCCCGCAAACCCTGCAAGAATGTTGTTAGCAAACGCCTTCGCAAGGGCTTTCGTGTCCGGGTGCATGGTGAGCAGCATCTTCTTCAGGTCGGCCATGCTGGCCCCCGCTTTGCGAGCTTCGAGGAACTTCTGCTTGATGGGCGCGAGCCACTCCTGCGCGGGGTCGGCGGGAGCCTTGGCAGCTTGCACCGGCTCGTCGTTGTCGCCCTGCTCCGTCTTCTGGCCGGTCTGCGCTTTGTCGCCACTGTCGGGCTTCTGTTGCTCCTTCTGCGGGGCTTTACCACCGGGGGGCGGCTGCTGGCCGAACATAGCACCAAACCCGCCTTGCTGGGGAGTCTCGCTTGCGGCTTCAAACACGTCATCTCCCTCAGCAGGCTGCGCGAAGCCCATGAACTCGTAAGCCTCGCTCTTTTTAATGCGCATGCCCTTAATTTCGAGCGCAGTCTTAAGCACCTGCACGCGTTCCAATGTCACGCCCTCCTGCGGGAGCTTAAACACGAGCTCGGGCATAGGCACGTCCATAGTGCCGTAATTGAGAAGCACGATAGCCGGTATGAGCTGCGTGTTGAGCACGTCGGCAACGAATGCCGCGCGCTTCTTAACCACCTCGGCTTGCACACCGGCATGAACACGGGCCTGCGCAAGCGAGCCTCCGTGCTCGCTTGTGTCGGACGTGAGCGTCTGGCCAAGAATCAACTTGTGGCACTGCGACTCGGCGAGATTCAGTAGCTCGCGCTGCGGAAGGCTTGCACCGCTAGCGGGAGCGTTGGCGATATCAACCGCGCGATCGCCCTTCAGCAGAATGTTATTGAGCACACGCTCCTCGGCAAGTTCGGCTTCGAGCTGCTGTCTGTCGCGGTCAGACTCATAATGGAACACGAGCTTGGGCATGCCGTACTTCTGGCAGTACTCCATGAACCAACCAAGCCCGAACTTGTATGCCCCATACCACGCAATGAGCGAGTAGTACATGGCATTGTAAAGCGGGTGATCAGGGCCGCTGGTATTGAGTGCGACAATATACTTGTTGGCTGGGAACGGCTTCGGCTTCGCCGTCTCTCCATCTGCAACGAAAAGCAGCCTGTCCAGCTCACCGGCCCGGTCTTCCCAGCGCATGAACTGCGGGGGCAACTGGTGGAATGCAGCAGGGTAGACAAGTTCGCCATCATTCACCCACTCAATTTCGTGCACGTTGAAGCCTCGGAACAGGGCATGAACAAGAGCATTAAGCAACTGGGGGAACGTGTGCGAGTAGGTGCCGGGGAGCTTGCTACTGCGCTTCCAGAGAGCGTCTGTCACAGTTTTGGCTACCTCCTGAGCCTTAGCGTCAGCCTCTTTGCCGTCGGCCACGTATGGCGCGACGGTCCACTCAAGGCTTTGCACGGCCTCCGCAAGGTCGGAAGAGTCCTTTTGCAGCACGTCCCAGTCATGGAACATCGTTGCGTAGAGCCGGTCTGTTTCCGTGAGCAGCCCTGTCCAGTTGTCGTATTTGAGGTATTGCAGCTGCTCGGCGTTAAACGCGCTTAAAAGCTGATTCTGGTATTTTTGGAGAGCGTCAATTTTCATAGTCAAAGAAAGAAGCGATTCCGAGAGCTATACTGAGAGCCACGCGGTCAGGGTTCTTGTCTACCCATTCCGCGTCGTTGGGGTTGGTAATGAACCCGCATTCCACAAGCACGGCCACCGGGCGGGTGTTCTTCAGCACATAAAGGTCAGTGCGTTTCACCGTCGTATTAGCGCGACCGGGCAGCTGCGGGCAGAGTCTGAGCGCGATTTCCTTGGCGAGCTCCTTGCCTCGCTCTGAGTAGTAGCAGACGTGCGCTCCCTTAGCCTTGGGTGAATCGCTGGCGTCCATGTGCAAGCTGATGCAGGCCGCATAGTTGCCCGCATTGACGGCCCTCACCGTTGCAGCGAGGTCGCCGCCGTTGCTCATTTCCGGGAAGTCTATGATGTCGGCCTGAATGGGGCACAGCTTAAACGCCTCCAGAGCCTTTTTCAGCTCGACAGCAAGCTTCTTGCACTGCTCGTGCTCTTCAAATCCGTTCCCACGCGCGCCGGTTCCGTTCGCATGGCCGATGTCAATTGCTACTCGTTTCATGGTTTCGTTTGCGGTTAAGTTCGTGTTCGCGCTCAAGATGCCCCACGCGGTTGTTTAGCAATTCCAGCTGGGTGGTCATTTGCGAAAGCGTGCGGGTTTCCTCCTCTATGCGGCTCAGCAGCTTGTCATTCTGCGCTTCCGAGCGGGCGAGCTGCGAGACCATATACTGTCGAAACTCCTTCTCGCCCTGTTTAGAATCATAGTAAATAATACACAATGCGATGAGCGCACCGAACCCGACGAGCTGGGCTGGTGCCTTTAAATATTGCTTATACCAGTAGTTTATTTTGCTTTCTTGTTCGGTGCGCTCTTGTTGCATGGTGGATTATTTCAGTTTGTGCTCCAGCGACCTCTTCACCTCTATGAAGCGGTCAGGAGTCATATTGACCATCTGGGCGAGCTTTTTAGAACTCGGACGGTTGATGAGTTGCTTCAATACCTTCTTGTCCTCAGGAGTGAGGTCGGTGAAAAACTGGTCGAATTTCTTCTCCGCCTCGATGACGTTGGGAACGTCGCGCAGCTCTTCCAAGACTTCTTTGTATCGGTGGTGGCGTCCGGGGTCGTTGCCCCATTCACCGCCCTGCTGGGTGTACCCATACTGCGCGAGCATGCCGTTCGCCTGCTCACCAACGATGCCAAGAACGACCTGCTTCAGCTCCTCGGGGCAAGGGCGTTCGCCCTGTGCCACCGCGCGGAAGAAGGCAAGCACGCTCTCATGCTCACCGCTCTGCTGAGGTCTGCCATACTGCTGCCCGCCATAACCGCCCTGCGAGTGGAACTGCCCGCCATGCTGCGGGTACTGAGCCCCGCCATACCCGCCTTGCGGGTACTGCTGGCCATAGCCGCCGTTGTATTGGTTGTTGTAGTTCATATCTCGTTTACTGGGTTGTGCCCCGCCCGGAGGCGGGGCGGGTTATGGTTAGGCGGTTGCCGGAGTTGTGGTCGGGAACAGAAGCTCGCCAATGCGCTCACCCAGTGCGTTGTTTACAGCGCGCTGCACGCCGTCATAGCAGGGGTTGCAAGGCGTGTACGCATAAGCGGTGCCACACGGGGCCGGGGCACAAGCGGGCTTGCAGCCGTTAGCCTGCACAGCAGCCACGATAGCAGCTGTCTGGTTAGCCTGCGAAATCTGGCCCTTCAGCTCGATGTTCTTTGCCTCAAGCTCGGCCATGCGCTGAGCGTTCATTACGCCGAGGATTTCAGCCTTGCTGGCAGCGATAGCACCCAAAGTCTCGCACTTGTCTGCAGCCATCTGGTGGCGAAGGTCGCAGAACGAGCTCTGAATCAGCTGCTTCGTATCGCAGCAGCACTGCTGGTTAGCGAAGCGCATCTCGGTCAGCTGAGAGGTCAGGTTGTTGTGGTTCTGCATGCCGTTCATGGTCTGTGCGCTGAACTGCTGGGCGATATTGTTGCCAAGCTGGCACAGGTTGGTGTCCACGCGGGCGAAGCCGTCCTGTGCGCGGTTGCCCACAGTGTTTACAGCCTCGATAATGCCGCCCGTCTGGCCGAGAATCTGGCGCACGTCAGCACCAATGCCAGCCACGCGGTCAGCGGTGTTCTGCTGGTTAATCAGAGCAGCTGTCTCCGTAGCAGCGAGCGAGGTCGTGCCGAGCATGCCTGCACCGCCACCGAAGCCGCCCCAGCCGCCCATGCCACCCCACATTCCACCGCCCATCAGGCCGAAGAACAGGAGAAGAATAAGCGCGTCGAAGCCGAAGCCGCCCATGCCATTCATAAAGCCCCCGAAGGGCATACCCCAGCCGCCATTGCAGCAGCCGCCGTCATTATTGTAGCTCATTTTATTTGAGTCCTTTCTAGTTTAGTTGTGTTTGTCTTTCCAAGCTCACCGTGAGCCCGGGAAGGGGTTACGACCACGCGCCATGCCCTCAATGGTTGAGTACAGACGCGGGTTCTCTTTGCGTATCTGCTCGACTTTCTTTTGCAGCCAGCACAGGCCTTTTTCATCGCCGTTTTGCACGGCTTGCTGTACTTGTTCGAGGCTCATGCCTGAGGTCTGCTCAAGTTCTCCGCGAAAGCGGTTGCCGAGCGCCGACATTGCGTTACTAGCGAATCCATTCATAGTTTGTTTTGTGGTTTGTTTGGTAGTTAGGGGTGTGCGTTATTTTACGGTGGGCACCACCACCGGGGAAGGCTTAGCAATGGTGCAAGGCTCGCCGCTGATGGCATGGTACAGCACATGCGCAGCATGCACCTGCTGAGGGGTTACGTTGGTGCAGCTCTGGGTGAACCACGCCACAGCACCAGCGATGATAGCTCCAGCAGCCCAGAGCCATTTCTTCCAGCCTGTAGCGGACTTGGCGTTCTCATTTGCCTTGCTTGCAGCCTGCGTGGCAAAGCCATGCACCGTCTGTTTGATTTGCGTCTTGTCCATAGTTATTCAATGGTTGAAAGTTCTTCTGCGTTCGGGTCGACATACGGCACCAGCCCCCACGACTCGCAGGCTTCCTCCACGCTAGCGTGCTGTTCATAGCCATGCTCAGCCTCGGTCGAGCCGTCAGGAGTCAGAAGCTTGTGGCACCACTCCACCGTGTAGCGCGTGCCGTAGACGTCTACGTAATTGCCGTATTCTGAGGGTGTACGGCGCACCCATTTCATGTTAATTTTCATTGTCGGTTCGATATTGTATTGCGATTTGCCAAGTTGGGTTGTTCTTGCGCAGTTGCTCCACCGCGCTGTCGGGAGTGTCGGAGGGCACGGAAACGGTCAGCTCGCCGTTTGTCTCGGGCAGCCAAAGCTTGCGCACGTCGTCGATGGTGGCGAGGCCTGCAATAAACGCGCCGCTGCCAGCGTTCTCCTTGAGTGTGCCGTCTACTTTGTTGTACATGCCGAGCTTGCCGTCTGGTGCTATGCAGGGCACGTAGTCCACCTGAGCCACGCCCGCGCGGGAGATGGTGAAGGAATATATGCGACAAATGTTTGGATTTATTTTATATGCTGAGCCTCTCCTGAACGAAAAAATAGAACATGTTACAGGCTGTTCAGTAAAACCGCTACTATCCGGGTTAAACGCATGTATTTGAGTCCCATTTACGTTATAATCGTTTTTGTCAAGTTTTATATTATATAACGCATACTGCACCACTGAGAATCTTCTTGACGATTGTTGAGTGGCGAATCCTGCCGAAAGTCGGAAATTCTCGCAAATAGCATAAAAACCCTCATTCAACCACACTTCCCCCATGCCACCAAAAACATAATTAAATGACTCCATAGAGGTGAAAGCTACACCACACCTCACCTCGCTCTCACTACTCAGCTTGACTCCCGTGTCAATATACTGCGTCCCTGTGCTCTCCAAGAAATCCAACCGCCTGTACCCAGCCGGTACATCCGCCTCGGCGTATTGCAGCGTCAGCGTCCAGCCATTCGCGCGAGCCCGCTCCAGCGCAGCCTGCGCGAGTCTGTCAATGCTCGCCTCGTGCGGGAGTGAAAGTGTCAACTTGCCCCCGCCAGCAGGCAGGCGCAGCCCACGAACCTGAGAGAGTGTCATGCCCGCAATGAACTGGCCAGTGCCGCTGTTCGTAAACGCCGTCTTGCTCACGCGGTCGTACATGCAGGGCGTGCCGTTAGGGTCGAGGGCTGGTACTAGCTGCAAAAATTGCTTACCTTCGTTAAATATACTCGCCTTGAAAATTCGACCGGTGAAAGAGGTTGATACTCCAGCTCGCTGGAATACTCCTATGCTGGACATGCTGCTCGACGCAGAGGTTATTGAGCGAGTCTCGTCCCCGCAGACCACGGTGCCTTTAGCCGCGTCCGCAGAGACTTCGTGAACTTCCGTCAACGCGCACGGAATGGAGACAACACTTCCGCCTAGCCCCACTTGTGCGCTGCCTCCGGCGACATTGTATGTGACACCGAACTCTTTTGAGTTAGCAGCCACACGCGCACCAAATGCGTGTTGCCAGCCTGTCCCTGTATTCTGAGCCTTAACGGTAAAACGACAATCGGCAGCGACAGTCAAAGACCGCGCCACAGATATGCGCTGCGTCCCAGTAGACTCCAAGAACTCTGCCCGCGTATACCCCGCAGGGAGCGCATTTTCCCCCTGCCCGAGCAGGCGAAGCGCGAGCAGGGGGGACTTAAAAGTTGCGAGCACGAGCTTGCCGTCGTCGTCGGAGAGGTAGAGCTTGCCGTCGGTGCCCCACACGGCCTTCTGCTCGCCCGCCTCGACGGTGGCGAGAGTGCGCCCGGCCTCGTCGGTTACGGTGCCGCCGTTGGGAGCTGTGGCAATGTAGCATTTGCCTGCTATGCTGTCGATTTGCTTCATGTCTGTATTATGCGTTCGGTTGGTTAAATTTTCAAATCTCCTGCGTGGGGGTACGAAGCTCGTCCACCTCCGGCTCCACGATGGGATAAACTGGCAGAGGCTGATACTCCTCTGGCTCGCTCGGCTCCTCGGTCGGGAGGTCGAGGTCGGATGGGTGGAATACCTTGGGCATGACCCATTCGCCGTTCTCGTCTAGAGACGCGGGCTGGAATGTGCTGTTGTCCGTCAGCAGGTCGATGAGCGAGCGCGTGCCTGCAGCAACGATATTTCCCGCGCTGTCCTTGGTGACATAGGCCAGCATGGGCGCTCCGTCATGGTAGGTGTTCGCAAGCGGGGTATTCGCGCCTGAGAAATAAAGCTGCGTGTAGGTGCCGTCTGAGGCGGTTGAGCGGATGACGGTTGCGCCGTAGTCATTTACAGACGCTTTATAGCCGAGAGCCACCGCCTTTTCCTGTCCTGCTATTGCCTCCAAGCCTAATGACACGCTGTGAGTTTTGTTCGCTTTAGTATTATAGACAACCGACACACAGCCTCCTTGTGCCTCTGCGTATGAGCCGAAGGCTACGCCATACACGCTATGTGCTTTTGCCTGCAAGCCAACCGACACGCACGATGCCCCCTTTGCTTCGGACTTCGAGCCTATACAAACGGTGCTGTCGGCTCCAGTCGCGCTTGTGCCCATAACAACGGAACCCTTTATACCCTTCGCCTGCGCCCCAATCACTACAGAATCCGCTCCCTTATTCTCAGCCTTGCAGCCAATGGTCACGGAGTTGCTGCTCTCTGTCGTGCCGTTGTTCAGGGTGTTAGCGCCCGCACCGATGGTGATTGAGCCTGTTCCCTCGGTGGTGCAGGAGTTCTCTCCGTTCGTGTCTGAGTAGGTTTGTCCAATGGTTACGCTGTTTACGGCATTAAGGCCGGATTTTGCGCTAATGCCGAAAACCAGAGCATACTGCGCGCGTGCGCCTGTGTCGTAACCCAGTGCAACTGACCGCTGCCCCTCCGTCGAGCTGTTATACCCAATTGAAATAGTTGCTGTGTTTTTGCAGGTTGCGTTTTTCCCAACTGCAACTGAATAATCCTTAAAGACTTTCGCACCGTGGCCGAGAGCGGTGGTCATTGTCGCTTCGCCTTTTGCTCCAGCACCTATGACCACAGATTCCGTTTTGCTCAATACTGAGCCTGTCCCGAACTGTACGTTTGTTTCGTCCCACGCTATCGGCGCGACAGCTTGGATGGCTTCGGCCGTCACCCCCTCCACATTCCACCCGCTCGGCGGCTGCACGCTCGCCCCGCTCATGTCCACCTCGCCCGTGAACGTGTTTGCTGCTGTGAACGTGTTGTCAGCATCTCGCTGGGCTGCGCCTGCAAGCGTGGCGCGTTCGGCTTCCGTCATTCCTCCCTCGCCGGGCTCGCCTTTGTCCCCCTTCGGGCCCTGCGGGCCCGGAATGCCTGTCACGATGGTCATTCCCTGCGTATCAACCACGCTGTCAACCACCGGCACCGACACATGGTACTCGACCGGGGAGAGCTTGTCGCCCTCGATGTCGGCGGTGCGAGGCTTCACGATAATCTTGCCGCTGAGCACCACCCACTCGCGCCCAGTGCTGCGCTGTCGGGCGTAAATGTCGAACGCGCGAATCGCCGCCCCGGCCACCTCGCTCTCGCGCACTACGACCCGCCACGAGGCCACCCCGGTGGGCTGAAACTCGAACGGTGCGCGGGTCGTGCCACCATACACGTCAAATTCGTCCTCGGTCTCGAGGGCGAGCTCGATGTGTGCCAACTGCTCCTGAATTAGCGTAATATTCATATCACAAACTTATTTTTCTTTGCTGGGCGCACTTCGGTGCGCTCGTCATCGTAGGTCATGAACCTGCCCGCCCACCACGCCATGATGAGCGCGTCTGCGCGGTCGGGAGACTCTAAGCCTCTCTCTTCTTTCATCTCTTTTTTAGGCTCGCACTTAATCTGCCCACGACTCCCCCATTGCATATAGCGGTTGCAGAGCTGGTCAACCGTCGTCTCGTCCAGACCGTCCGGGAAGCATACCTCGCCACGCTCCAGTGACTGCCTGAAGTACATCCATGCTTGCGCGTTCAAATCAGTATAGTACTGGCGGTCTTTCTCGTTGGCGGGCTGGGAGCCGCCGTTGAACGGTTTGAAGTAGAACTCTTGGTAATGCTTAGCAGCGTCCATTATACCCTTGCCCAAGCCGCACACGTCGCCCATGCAATCGCCGTCCTCAATGCCGCGTTGCCTGCACTCATGCACCACACGCTGTGCAGCCTTCACCGTGTCGCGCTCTCGGTCGCGCCACAGTATGCGCAGCTGGTTGCCGTTGCGCTCAGCAAGTACCGTCTCGTCGCCACCTGCAGCCCAGTCGACAGCAGCCTTTCGGTCGCCTGCGCGCGGCTCAGGCTTGTGCATGAGAGCGCGCTCGACCAGATAGCGAGGTATGAGCATGGCATCGTCGCCTTCGGTAAAGAGCCCCATAATCATCGAGCGATAGATGGGATGCCGCTCGGGTTCAGGCCCGTAAAGCTGCTGCGCAAGCTCGATTTTCCATTTCGGTATATGCGGGCACATGAACGCGTCCACGCGAACGCTGTGGTACAGCGCGCGGGATTTGTGGAACGCGTTATAAAACGACCCGCTCGGGGCACCGGGGGAGCTGGTGAGCACAAAATACGTCGGCGTGCAGCGGCTCAGGGCTTCGTAAATAGGCTCCGGCACGCTCTTGGCCTCGTCCACCATGAGCATCACCGGGCGTTCGGGCAGGTGCTCGTGGTGGCCTTCTGTGCGTCCCGGCTGGGTGGTAGAGTAAGCGCGTATGAAACCACCCTGCGGGGTGGTAATCTGCTCGGCTCCCCACTTCCACTCAGGGAACTTCTCGCGGTGCATCTCGAGGTTCGGCCATAATTGCGTTTTGAGCTGGTTCCAAGAGCCGGAAGTGACCATAGCAATGCCCCTCGGGTACTCATGCAGGAACCAGAGCAGGAGCACTACGTTAACGCAGGCGGTCTTACCCGAGCCATTAGCCGCGACAAGCGCCATGCGGCGGTTCCCGGTCACGGAACCGAAAAGAGCCTGCTCCTGCCAATCGTAAAGGTCGAGCTTCAGCGTATCATGCGCGAAGTTCCCTATCGAGATGGCTCGAGCTACCTGCTCGCTCTCGCTGTTCATAGATTACCTGAAGTATGTTCTGTTTCATGCGATCGGCGCGTTCCTCTGCCATTTCGCGCTGCTCTCGCACTGACTGTTGCTCGGTGCTGACCTTCGTCTCATAGGCCCCATCCATCTTGTTGAGTGTGTCCACGCACTTGATAGCGGTCGGAATGTCGCCTGCCCCTGCGCTCTCCTGAGCCCATTCTTGCAGACGTTCCATGCGCTCGGCCTTTGTCCATATGTGTGTTTTCTCCTGAACCAATTGAATGGAGGATTGAAGCCGTTGAATTTCATTTTGAATTTCAATCCTCTTCAAGAAAACGCCTGCCATTGTGGAAGCACTATTCGGCTTGCACTTAAATACTTGCAGGTAAGCCTGACTAGGCTTCAATTTTTCAATGGCAACCAAGCGACAAAACACCCGCTGTTCGGGTGTTAAGGCTCGCTTTTCAGAGTTGCTCTTGGGTGTTTTCTTGGGCATGTGTTACGTGTTGCCTCCGTTAAGTATTTCGTTCAATATTTCCTCCTCACTCATTTGTTCGAGTCTTTCCTGCTCGCGCTGCAACCAATCGTCCAAGTTTTCCTCCTCGAGAACATTGAGCGGGTCTTGCGGGGATTCACCGGGCACAACATGGAGAGTGTCGTCCTCTTCCTGCACCGTAATACCCTCCTCCTCGCAGCGGTCAACCACGTTCTGACGCTGCTTCGGGAGCAGGTCAGTCACGGACGCCGTACCGATGTTCCGAATGACATTGCCAATGTTCCACTCGGCATACTCAGCAGGTATTTGCAGACGCTCGCCCGGTTTAATGAGCCCCAGCTCTTCAGCGCGTTCTCGGTCGACTTTTAGGGTCGTCATCCAACTGTTGAAGCCCCACGGGCCGTATGGGTTGCCGAACCCGCCTTGGTCAGGCGAGTTGCGCGCAAGCCAGAATGGCAGGTCAGTTTTCAGCCGAATGAACCCCTCATGCTTCACATGGTCTATCCGCTTGTTTTGCTCTTTGGCACCGGCTTGTCGGTAAAACTCCCATGCAGGGTAGACTTGCAGCTGGTACGGGTCAAAGTCGTCCACGAATTGACGGAACCCGGCGGCAAGTTGCTTTTGCGTCAGATAAATAAGACGCAGCCGGTTCATATCGTACAGAATGTCGAAGCTGTCGTCAAACTCCTGCCCTCGCTCGCGCCCCTCGCTGCCGGGGTAACGCTCTAGGCGTATGTCATCCAACATGGTGAGAGCTCGGTCTATGAATGCCGTCACACTCCAGCCCTCGGTGACAGCTCGGTCAACAAACTCCTGCAGAGCCCCTAGCAGTCGTTCATCCTCCACACAAGCCGAGAAGAATGAGGTATTGCGCACAGCTGCCGACACGCCTTGCCACCCGGCGGTCGTGTGAGCCGACGGTGAGAGCTTCAGGTCGCGTACTCTGCGCTGTGCGCTGGGCATGACTATAGTTTATTCGGGTTGCTTGTCTTTTTCAACCTCGCCGCGTGGGGGTAGAAGCTGAGAATAATACCAATCCCAGAGCGTCGGAAGCTTAGGAAGCTTCTTCTCTTTCGGCTTCGGAACTATTTTAATTTTTGCAGTAAACTTCGCACCGAGCACGCAACAGGCACGCAGCAGCAGACGTGCATGCAACAGCGCATGCGCTTCGTCATTAGTACCAAGCCCAATGTCTTTGCGAATGCTTTTGAGTACAGGGTTCGGACAGTAAAGCATGCGCAGGTAGAATGAACCGGGCTGACCTGTCTTTTTAGTCGGCTTGTTCTGTCTCAGGTACTTTCTCAACTCGGAGTCTTTCATCTCTTGCTCTCTCCTTCCAGCACAATGAGGTTAGACGTTCCACGCAGCCTGTCGACAATGCTCGCAGCAGTCGTGTCGTCGGCGTAACCCGTTGAGTCAGGGCGCGGCGTTAGACGTCTTACGAGGTCGGGCCCTCCGTAATTTGTGGTCACAATGGTGGTCTTCCCGCAGTCGTACCGGCGGTTGAAAATGGCGAAGAGCTGCTCAGCGGCCCACTCGGTCGGGCGCTCCTTGCCAAGGTCGTCGAGTACCAAAATGGGTGGAGCAGTGAAACGGTCGATCACATCTTGTTCCTTTTCGGAGCTGTTGAACGTCGCGCGCAGAGCACGCAGCAGGTCGCCAACATTGCTCCAGAGCACCGAGTGGCCGAGCCGAATGAGGTCGAGGGCAAGGCAGGACGCAAGCATGGTCTTGCCTGTGCCTATAGGCCCGGCGATGTACAGGCTCGGACGCTCACCATTTTTGACGCGGCGACCGAACGCCACAGCAGCGTCGAATGCAGCCTGCTCGTTGGGTGTTCGGCGCAGCCATGCAGAGAGCCCCCTCTGGTGCCACGCTTCAGGCATGTTCGACTCTTCCAGACGGCAGCGCAGACGTTCCTCGCGCGCTTTTGCTACTCTGGCGCGTTTAGCGATATCTAGCTCTGCGTTTATTCTGGCGTCCGCAGCAACTGCCGCAGCGCAGGTGCAAGCCATTTCTAGGCCCTCCACAGCGCTTCGGCGTGGGTCGGCTACGTCGTCGAGGACAACGACTCCGGCGAGGGTCAGGAGTTTTCGCCCGCAGAAGGGGCATTTCTTGGTCAATTCACAGTTCATAGTTTTGCTGGGTTTCGCTGCGATAGGTTATTTTGCCAGAGCGCGGTGCAGCGGCCGCGCGACTGGCAATGTTGTTCTGCCAGCGGGCGAGGTATGAGCGGGCAGCGGAATGCCAGTTGGCCACTGGCTGACCGCGCATGACCCAGCCGACTGCTTCAAACTCGTTGAAGAAGGCCTCAGCGCAGGCAAGGAGGTCGTCGCCTTTCAACCCGCAATTAGGTTGCGAGGCAAGGAAAGTGAGCACGTCGTCGGACGTCTCAGGGAGGGGAATTTTCCCCTCGGGTCGGGTCTTTTTTGTAGACTCTTTAGAGTCTATTTTTTTATCTTCTCTTCTCTTCTCTTCTCTGGTAACGCTCGGAGCGTTACAGGGTGTAACGCTATTTGCGTTACATACCCTCTTGCGCATAACTGCCACACGTTTAGCACCTTGCGCGCGGCGTTTTGCGTTTTCTCCGTTATGAGCCTCGAAATTATGCACGTGAACAATGCCGTTTTCATCGAGCTCTGCCCACCCAATTTCAAGCATAGCGTTACAGTACTGTAATACTTGAGCGTTACAGGGTGTAACGCTCGAAGCGTTACATACTGTAACGGTGTTTGCGTTACATGCAAATTCGGCGTTTATTTCGTCCACAGTGAGCCCGGTACAGCCGTCTGCAGTGGCACTGTCCACCCAGCAAAGCCAATCGAGCACCAGCCCCAGCGCAGTATGCTTGTCCACGCCCATGAGCGAGGCCAAGCGCCGCACCTTCGGACTGCGAGGCAAAGCCGTGTTTATTTTAATCCAGTCCATTTTTACGCTGTCTCTTTTTGCATGGTTTGATTACCCCGCGAAGAGCCTCTACAGCCTTGCGCTCGTAGTAGAATTGCGAATGGTGACACTTCACCCAAACTCGCGGCACATTGTGCGTTTTCATCGTTGACAACACAGTGCAATTTTTGTTCGAATTGTAGCCCAGCAATTTGTCAACCTCTTTCCACGTTATATACCCCCTCGGGAGGATCCTCATATTTTAACGACTCAACCTGCTTGCGGTTAAACAGGTAAACGCGGAACTTTTTATATACTACCTCTGTATAAAGCAGCTTGCTGAACCTCTTAATGCGTAAGTTTAGAGCTGCAACGGTTCTGAGTCCTAAAATCTTCGCGGCCTCCTCCCGAGTACACAACTCGGGAGGAATGGTGTCTATGTGTGGCAATACTGAATTAGGCTTAGGCATTGTTCAGATGCTCTCCTTTCTCTCCCAAGATGCACAAGTGTTCATTTTGCAGCAAGGGTAGCTGTGCAGCTTGCACCATACAGCCCGCCCTTGCTCGTAAGGTCGAGAGTGTACACAGTCCCTGCACACATGCTCTTCCTCGGCGATCGCGTAGTCAAATAGGTTCATTCCTGCTCCTTTCTCTCCTTGTTGTATGCGTAAGGCAGCTTGTCGATAATATAGTCAGCCATGTTTCGCAGCTCCTTGTATGACAGGGTCTCGCACATGGTTTCCACAAGGTCGCCTGCAAGAAAAGTTTGAGTGTAAACACTATCCCGATATGCAATTTTCGGAAACATAATCTCGTTTTTTTTCCATTCTATTTTTTCTCGTTCCCGCATGATACGCAGGTACTCGCATTCAGTCATTGCTCTGCTCCTTTCTATACTCGGCGTTCAGGCGGTCGCGCTCGGCCTCGGCGGCGGCTCTGGCGTTGGGGTGGTATTTGCTCCAGAAAACGCAGCTTGCGGCAAGGTCTCCAGCTCCCCTTTTGTATACTGCGTACCCTCTTATTATATTTTTCACATAATACGGTTCAGCTTCCTCAATGGGGGTTACAAGTTCGAGGTTTGAGTGGTGTATTTCAAAGACGTCACAGCTATCCGTTGCGTATAGCTCTACTTTACCATTGTCGTATTCATCTCCCTCCACTGTGTAAATAGTTTCATCTGGCGGGTATTCGATACCGTTGAAGCTGTCAAACGGGTTGCGCCCATTGCACTGCACGAGACGCACCCTGTCACCCTTGAGGAATATGCGGTTTGGGTCATATTTTGGGGGTGTTTCGGTATTTTTTGTACCGTTTGCGGTGTCAGGATTCATGGATTTGCTATGGTCTCGCATCTCTTTAGCCCACAGTTCATTCCATACCCTTTCTGGGTAGCTGAGTGTGCTTACGGTTGAATGTTCTGGCCGCACGTCCTGTCTGGCGGGACTGACGCATTCGAGGTCGCTTTCTCTAAAAGGAAGATGGTCGCCTGTCGGCGTTTCAAAAATAATAACTTTTCCGGAGTTGTGAATACAAAGCAATTCCAGCTTGTACTTTTCTCCAGCCTTAACTTCTTTTATAGCCATAATTTTAGTGTTAATCTTCTGTTTTAATGCTTTCCAAGTTGCCCAGCGCATTGACTAGGTCGTAAATAACGGCCTCGATTTGGGGGCATTGGCACGTCCCTATAGGGGTGAGCGTATACTCTCCGCAATCACCTTCGTACTTGTACCCGCCCATGATTGCGGTTTGACGTATGAGCCGCTCAAAATTGGCGAGCAGCATATCTTTTTCATCTTCGGTCATAGCTTTATTGTGAGTGTGTTGTGTTTTGGTCGTCTTATTTATGAGATGACCAGCGTGGAATGCGCCGACAGCGCGTTCTAGTTGTGCGCATTCGTCGTGCCGATAAGGTAAATCCCTCATGAACACTAATGCATTATGCAGTATTTTCAGCGCAACGTTGTACGCGTTACGGTCTATTTTAATTTGTAGGTACTCAGTCATGATTAAAACTCAATGATGTTTATTTCTTTCTTCCACGCTTCCAGAGCCTCGCGTATGAGACGCTTGCGGAGGGCGCGGAGTTCTTTTAGCTGAGTCCTTTTTGCGTCCCATACGGGGTGCGGGTGTGGTCGCTCGCGCCCATACGGGGCAAGGAAAGAATCTGCTATGCGGCGAATTTTTCCGTCCACATGCCCTATGGTTACGAAAAGACGCTGTGCTTTGGTGAGTTTCATTAGTCTTTGTGGTAAATGAGTTTATTCGAGACCATTATAACTTCGCCGGGAGAGGCGGTGAGGTGATGAATGGCAACGGTACTCACATAGTCAGCAGAGCCGAGCATTTCGCATTCCAACAGAACTTTCTCGCCAGCAGTGAAGCCACTGTGCTCTGCCTCGTACAGATACACGTCCTCGATGTTGGGGTGTTCCTCTGCATCCTCCAGCAGAGCTACAGCTTGCTCGTATGCCGTTCTGCGCGGGTCGTTGGGCACAGCTTCCCAAGTGCTGCACCACTCAATCAGCCCCATGTTGGAGAGCTCAATGAGCGTTCGCCGCTGCTCGGGAGTCATCCTGATTTCGTAGTAGGTGTTCATTAGAAGAATAGCGAATAAAGGGTGAAAGTGATGATCACCATAACTATGTAGAAAACGGCCAACAGCACAAGTGCTATGCAGCAGCCGGTAACTTCAGTGGGTGTGCTCATAAGATGAAATGGTTAATTATGGAAAATATGAAGTAAAAAATTAAACTCAAAAGAACGGCAGCTAAGCAGCCAGCATTTTCAAAATCTTGTTTCATAAGTCATTTTCGGTATTGAAGTGAAGCATTAGCATTCCAGCCTCCTTGCCCAGCGTATGTACCCGGCGAACGCGCCCGAGTTCCAGTTCTCGGTCGTTAATGCCGAATGCCTGAGCACACCCATCGATGAGCGGTTTCAGTCGTGCGACCACGTTATCAACGTCTGGCTTCATGCCTTTGTAGTACCAAGTGACCTCAACCAGTCTCGCCGGGAAGTTCCGCTGCGGTATGGTTGACAGGGCACAGAGTGCCTTCAGGTATGCAGCGTTGCGCGTCTTTTTCTTCACTCTCGCTTTGATGATTCCGTGGGTCTTTGCCCCCCTCGTGCTGAGGGGGGCATTGCTGTTCGGAGAAAGCACCCGGTCAGGGTGCGGAAACTCTATGTCCAACTTCATGCTTAAAACGGTATGTCGTCGTCTGCGAGGTTCTCTTCCACCGGGCGCACAGGCTGCTGCACCGGGGCCTGCTGCTGCCCCCATGCGCCCTGCTGCGGACGCATGGGCGGCTGCTGCGTCCCCCAAGCGTTCTGCTGCGGGCTGTGCATGATCTGCGCATTCGCACGCTGCTCCTCTCTGCTGCCCTTGCGGGTGCCGTCAGGGGTGAGCCCCCAATACTCCAGCTCTCCTTCAGTCAACGGGCCTGAGTGCGGAATATCATCCTTGCGGAAAGCCCTCATTGGCTTCATGTAAAGCCTGTCCGGGTTCTTTTGGCCGGGCTCATTGCAGGTCAGCAGGTACAGACGACCACCAAGGAATGTGTTTGCGTCTACAGTTATGTTCTGACCTGCACCGAACTTCATACCGATCGCAGCGAGGTACTGTTCTATTTTCCAACTTGCGTTGCCTTCGAGCAGCAAATACTCTTTCACATCGAGAGTCTTAATACCGCCCGGATCTACCTCCAGCGTAAGCTCAAACATGGGCTTGCCGCTCCTGCTGTACTTCTCCTCAGCGGCTACAATCTTCGCAGGATAGAATCCTGCTTTGTAGCTCTGAGCCGCTTCGGTCGGTTGCGCATCATGCGCGTACTGTGTTGTGAATGCGTATGCCATAATTAGTTTTCGTTTGTTGTTGAGAGAGATTTTTTGAGAGGTTTGAGTTTGAGCTGCACCGAGCCGCCGCTTGTGACAATAATATCCTCGGGAACCGGCTTGTCGCCGAATACCTCCTTCCAGACTTCCTTCACCTTGCTGAGCGGTATCTGAGCGCATATTTTGAGCATGCGATCATACCCAAGTTCCATGCCATATTTAGCAAGACTGAGCGGGTTGACCTTCTTCGAGCCACTTACCACGACGCGAGTGAAATACTTGCTTGCGGGAGCCTCCTGACCATCCTTCGGTGCCAGCTGATCACGCAACTTGCTCTTCAGCATGTCTGCCCAGTCATTCACAATGGCGAGTTTGCTCAAGAATTCGTGCGCTGCCGCGTGGTCGGTCAGCATGCCCTCCATACTGGGGGGGAGCTGGCCCTTCCCCTTGGCGTCGGCGGTAAGCTTAGGCAGAGCGGGCGTGACCTCGGTCGTGGCCGCACGAACGGCTTCGCAAGTCTCGAACGCGCCACACCAGCTGCAGTTCTCAAACGGGGTCGGCACCTGCGGCTTGTTGACAATGCCGAGCACCAGCTCCTCGGCTTCCGCGCGCGTCCAGCGGTGGGAGACGGTCAGCTGCTGGTCGATGAACAGCAGGTGGCTCGTCCACTCGTCTGCGAAATAGGAGTCCATGCAAGCGAGCGCGTATGCTGCCATCTGCGCGGCGTAGTCGCGCACCTGCCCGGTCTTAAAGTCGGCCAACCAGCCACCGGCCACACAGAGCGCGTCCATTGTCCCGGCCTTTATGCCGTCCACGGGCACCACGGCTCGAAGTTCTTCCTCGCGGGTCTCCACCTGCATGTCGCAGGAAAGGAGCTTCAGCGCGTTGAATGCCCATGTTACCGCCTCGTCGTCGTCTTGGCTCAGCCCCTCCACCGGGGAAGGGTTCAGCCATTGCTCGCGGATGATGGCGTCCAGTCGGGTGCCTCGCTCAGCGGCTTCGCTTGTCCCGCTCTGGCTCACATAGCACCGGCAACAAGCCAGCTTAGGGAGCGAGGAGGGTCGTATCAGTTCTTCGTTCATATTCATTCTGCTTCTTCTATTCCGTTTTCCTTAAGCCATTTTGCTGTGGCGATTGCAGCGGTGCGGGCGTCCTTGTAGGACAGGCAGAAGTCATCTTTGCCACGCCTGTACAAAAACATGGCAACAAGGCGACAGGATTTGCCGTAGGAATACTCAACGTCTATTTCTCCCAGCGTTTTTAGCTCGCGGACGATATAGGGAAAGTATTTTTCCTCGTTCATTTTTCCTCCTTTCCGTCAGTGAAGTTGTCTTCAAAATCGGGGTTACGTCGGCATTTTTTGCAAATTGCTTTTCGCTTCCGTTCAGGCAGGTCGCACACCTTGCAATCGGCATAGCAAGAGAATACTTTTTCCGCTCTGTATTTGGCATTTCTGTAGTGCCTTTTGTCTGCTTCTTCGTCCAGCCCTTCCTGCGCAAGTCCACGAATAGCCGCGTAATAACTGTCCATGTCGTTGAAGTCCTCAAAATTGCATGTGTAAGCCATACGCACCTTTTCAGCTATGCGTTTCGCGGGTGTTTCAACATCTACCATTTTCCCGGAATACCCTTTTTCTTTTTTGTGGTTTCTCGGCAAGCAGCGACGTTCAAACTCGGCTCGGGCGTCCTCAAACTGAGCTCGCAAAGCTTCTTCGGAGGGCATGAGGTTGCCTAGCTCTTTGTAGTCCTCCAGCGTCGCCGCGCGGAACGACAAACCGCCATTCCACGGGGATTTATGAACCACAAAGAAATCGCCGTCATGAGCCTTAAACTGTTTCAGCTCCTGATTGCCGTTCCTGTCAGTCAACAGCACACTAAAAGGATATGGCTTGCCCTCGCTGGTTGGCTTTCTAAGTTGCTCCGGCTCCTCGCTCTCGGGTATGTTCTCGCCGTGCTGCTTCACATGCTCGCCCATTAGCTTATCGGTTGCGGCGTCAATGTCGCCCGCAAGCGTCTGAGCTTCCTGCAAACTTATGCTGCCCGGAAAGTCGGTGCAGCCCTCCAGCACTCGCTCGCCGTCAGAATAAATTCGGTAAAACAAACGGTTTTTCATGCCTGCTCCTTTCCATTTACTAATCTTCTTCCATTCATTGTCAAATATTTGAATATCGTTATGTCTTCGTCTGAATTTTCATCTTGCGTTGTTAAATAAAATTCAGATTCGTCATAATTGCAGGTATCGTAACAAAGCAATACTTTCGTATCTCCGCAAAAACCACAGCGCACCACTTGAGTCCCATTATTCCACCCGACCGCAGGATATATATGCCCTTCTTTGAAGCCATAAGCAGAAATGAGACAAAGCACCTCGTTAAACTCTTTTTTGTAATTTAGTTTGATTGCTTTTATTAACATTTTTTCTCCTTTCCATGCTGCTCGCACCATGCCAGTGCACGATCCAGAGCCTGCTGCGGACGTGCCTTCAGAGCCGCTGCTATGTTGGCGGGCAGGTCTTCCAATGTTTGCCCCGGTTGCAGCTTGCCTGTACCTACGAAAAACGCGGTCAGCACTTCGCGCTCTCGCTTCGCCGCCTGCTCATAGCCTTGCGCCTGAGCGGGGGAAGGTGCCTGAGCGGGCACTTCCTCCACCTGAGCTTGTGCCGGGACTTGTGCGGGCTGCTGAGCCCCTCCCTGCGCGGCTTGGAAAATTGCTTGCATGGTCTCGGCGGTCATGGGCATAGCCTCAGGCAGACCGTAGCGGTTCTTCGCCTCCCATGCGGGAGAACTTGTTGTATGAACAACTCTCTCGTGCTTCACGGCCTTCTGCTGACTGCTGTTTACAACTGTATCGTAGTTGCAAAATAGAACGCAATCGCTCCACTCTTTCAGGAACAAGCGACTGTCGTCGTTCTCTTTATTGCTGTCGCTCACCTTCAGGCAGTATTTATTGTAGTCGGCTGAATCAGGCGGCGTGATACGCAAAACCTTTGTATGGCAAATATTCACTACATTAATGCCCTTAAAAATAAGCTGGTCGAGCAAACCAATGAGCAGCTTAAACCGCTCAAACGCAACCCGAAAGCCCTTGCCATACCCGGGTTTTTCCAAGCTGTCCCAGTTGTTCTCGTTCATAACCGCCTCTTCGCAGTACCTTTTGAGGTTGTCGGTTGTGTCGAGAACAAGGGTTTTATATTCGTGATCTTCAATCAGAAGCGCGTTAATGGTTGCAGTAACTTGTTCAAAATTGTACGCTTCCACGCGGTCAACGTCCAACTGCCCTGTGCCCATTTCGGTGTCCAAAAACAGAGGGCTCGGGGCTGAGCTTGCGAGCGTTGATTTGCCTATTCCTTCTGGGCCGTATATTACAATGCGCTGAGCGCGCGTTTGCTTGCCTTTACTTATGGGGATGTTTAACATAATTGTATGCGATGGTTAGTTTTGCCGCCTGCTACGAGCTCCCGGCGGCAGGGAGATGCCATGAATACTCGAGCCTCGGCTCTCTACCTCGCAGCACTCGAGAGCTTCGGCTAGTCCCCGGTGGCGGCACCGACCCGCCAAGCGCGTGGCTTCCTACTTCCTTTTTTACGCGCTGTCCCAGACCCGAGGTTACACCGGCTTTTTATATACCCCTCCGGCTCGGGGAACCAACTTACCTAAATGAAAAATGATTGCCAACGCTTCCCAGCGTGAGCTGTTCCATCATACAAAATGCTCAATTTTACGTCGTGAGCCGGACAAAGAGGTCATATATCACCAAGGCCATGATTGCCAGTTTCCACCAGAAATCGAACTTTAGGCGGCGCAGGGTGCTCTCGCAGTAAAGGCTCGCATCCTCCTTGGCTTTCGCTGCTTGCTGCAAGTAGCTTGCGCATTCATTCGTGAGTGCCCGTGCTTCGTCTCTTGCCTCGCGTGCTGCATTAGCAGCAGCCGTCGCGGTCTTAAAGGTGGCCTTGCCGTTGCCCGTTTTCACACCCGGCTCCAGCACCGGGATGGGTCGGTTCGTGGAAAAATTGCCGACGTTGGCGTAAACTTTCTTGCTCATTATTCTGCGTATGTGGGGGGTAAAGAGTTGTCGAGCTCATGCTCGTAGTCATAGTCGCATGCGGCACCCGGCTGCGCGCCGGAGTATGGCGATATGCGGTCGTGCTCGTCGCTGCAGCACTCCGCTGCAATCACTGCTATGCCAAGTATGCTGGCAAGGACACAAAGGAAGTTGTTCATAATTCTCAGGCGGTAATAGCTTCTTGTTTGCACTTGCGCAGGTGCTTCACTAGTTCGGGGTAATTGACCATGTTATAGGTCGTGCGGATGGTGCCGCAGCTCTGCATGGTCAGACAGGGTATCACACGGCGATGTGCCATGCGACGCAGCTGCTCAGCCGTGAAAGCAAAATCGGGGTGCTCCTGAGCCAGCAGACGTGCTGCCTTGGCAAAAGTCATGGGGTGTTTTTTAGGATCGTAGCTCATAAAATCATTTCTTACTGTTTCTGTGTTTGCGCTGCCGTTCGCAGGCAGATATGCGGCTCTTTGCCGTCGGCGTACAATACTTTTCGAAGTTCACAGCGCACACCTTACCGTCTACCAACTCAGCCCAGCCAATAGCGACCAGAGCTTCAGTGTACTCGCGCAGGTCATGACCGAAGACCAACTGGTTCGCCTCCGTCGTGTCCAGCCCGGTCTTGCCGTCAACAGTGTGCATGTCCAGCCATGCCAGCCATCGAATCATCACACCCAGAGCCTCCTCCTGAGAGCACTCCAGCTCACGCGCTAAGCGCATAACCTTCGGGCTGCTCGGCAGCGTATTCTTAACTCGAATGTATGCCGTCATTTCTTGATGAAATAGGTAAATTCAGTGTAATAGTAGGGCGTCTTGTCGAGGTAGTGCCACCCGACGCCATTCTCTTTAAGCTTGGCGTTGAACTCAGGTACAATGCGCTTCACCAGCCCCACCAGCTTCGAGTACAGCGGCCATGTGCGGGCCGTCAGGCTGATGCCTCCGGGCAGACCACTAAACGCGGGCACCTGCAGCAACTTCACCGTGTACGGCTCAGTCCATTTGCGCAGGCGCTTAGCGAGCTTGCGCAGCTGCTGCTCCTGCTCCGGTGTAATCAGGTGTGCGCTCATGCGTAAATGAGGGTATACGTTACAAACCAATCCTGCGTGCGCTCCAGCTCGTCAACGGCATCCACGCACAGCCCGGGCAGACCGTCTTTCTCGGGGTAATATACCGCGCTTGCTATGGTCTCAGCCTCGCCGATGCGTTCCGCACCCTTGCGGTACACAAGGTAGCCATTGTGCCCTTTCTGAATAGTGTACCCTGAGTGCAAGTACTCATTCAGAGACTCCGCAGCGTCCTTCGTAATCTCGGTAAAGTTGCCCTTCTTGTCCACCAGCAGGCAGACATCCGTGCGCTTCCATTTATTCAGCTTGTTTGTTCTGATCATAGTTATGTTGGGGTTAAAGATAAAGTTCAGACTTGCCATTCAGTATAGCTTCCACGAAAGCCTCATTGCCGACCTCATTAAAGAGCACCTGCAGCTCATGGGGCATGTCGGGCTTATTGTCGCCCTCCTCATACACCCAGTCTTCGCCATTGCGCACATAGCAGCATTGGCGGGTCTCCCGCTCGGTCTCCAGCTCAAACCAGTAGTGCCCACGGTCATTGACAATGCAGCACTCGACAAAAGTGATAGTCAGTTTCATATCCTTAGTCCTTCTTCTGAGCTTCTTCCTTAGCCTTGCGCATTGCTGCTTCAAAGTTTGCTAAGCTCAAACTCTCATAAAGCTTGCGCTGGTTTTCCATGGATTCAATCTGCTCGCGCCTCCCCTCCAGCTTGCCGGAATGGTAAATGTAGAGGCCAAGGGCGACTCCTGCGAGTCCTACTGCGAATGCAATTAGTGTTGTCATTGTTGTGGGTTTGGGGTTGGGAAAGTTAGTCTTGCTTGAGGGTGGAGAGTGTCGCATTGATTTTTTCTTGTGCTGCCCACACGATAAACTCTTCGATAGAAGTGTGTCCGCTGCGCTCCATTGCACGACCAAGTTTGGTCAATTCCTCGTCTGTGAATTTAGTTGTTACCGTCGTCATGTTTTATTGTTTCGTTGGGCGTATTTTATAATTTTCTATAAAAATGTCAAGTGTATTTTTATAGATTTCTCTATTTTTTATCTTTTTTGCTTTACTTTTTTAGAGATTTCTATAAAATGCAGGCATGTCCAGCAATTACGAACTAGAAAACAAAAGAGAGCAGTTGGACATCTGGCTCCGAAGAAGCAAATTGAGCAGAAAGCAATTTGCCGAAGAATTCCGAGTTTCAGAGGCAACTGTGTATGGTTGGCTCTCTAATACAAACATCCCCGAAAAAAGATGGGAGTCTATAAGAGCCTTCTTCTTAGACAGGGGAGTAGTGGAAGAGAAGCCACGTTGGTATTGGCGCGCCGTCGGTGTATTAATCATGGGGCCAGATGCCGACAAAATGGAAAAGATAGCCAGCGAACAAGGAAAAAGCATTTCCGACTTCATTCGAGACGCTGCTTTGGAAAAAATGCGATTCCTATTAGGTGAGGAAGAATAACCCCGCCCCACCCAGCCCCCTCTCGCGAGGGGGCTTTTTTTACGCCCGGCCGAAATGGTCAGGGTCGTCATGTGGGTAGTCAGGCTCTTGCAGACTTCCGGCTGGGCTGTGGGGTACACGTTCGGCATACGTCTATGGTTATACAGCCTTTTTTCGCAACCGCAAGTAAAGTTGTATGCAATACAAAACTCGCGTTAGCAAGCGAGTACAACTAGTTGGATGTATACGATGTAACTTTTAGCTTGCCTTCACTTAACCGAAAAACTATAATGCACCTTGCTATGAATACAACACCTACACATTTTCTGTACTACGACCCATTTGAAGAAAAGTGGACACAAGCCAGCCTTGCAGACCTCACCTCTCGCAACGACCCGGAGACATACATCATCCCGGTCTATGGCGATACGCGAGGCGAGCAATGCACATGGGAAGAATGGCCCAATATCCAAATAGCCAGAGAAGAAGAGCTCAAAGCCAAGCAAGAAGAAGAACGCCGAAAGATTGAGGCCAGCAAACCGGCAATTTATGAATATGAAGTCATAGAGCACACCAAATACAAAGGATTAGCCGGTGGCGATTATGACTACAAAGGATTAAAAGATAAAATAAACGCTCTGGCGGCTCAAGGGTACAGACTCGTTGCGGCATGTGCTCCGACAACATCGCAGACCCAAGCCATGAACGCAGTATTCGGAGCGGGAGCCAGTGCGGGTATTTCGCTGCATGGTGTTGTGGCTATCATGGAACGCCCCCGCAAGTGACAAAAAAAGCCCCGGTTCCCACCGGGGCTGATTCGTCAAGATAAACCGTTTTTTTGATTAAAAAACTGAATAAGCCGTTCACGATGTCCGAGCAACTCGTCCACGTTGACGTTTTCACGAGAATGCTTGCGGAACCATAGAAGCAAGTCAATAAGCTCGTCGGTGCTTAATTCTTCGGGGCGTTTAACTTCCGGCATTATGTAGTTTTCGTCCTCATGAAGCAGTTTTTCTGTATTGTAACAGAAAATGAGCTCCTCAAAGAGTCCATCTTTACACGCTTTCTCGCGTTTTTCAAAAAAGCTAAATAAGTTCATTTTCGTATTTATTTGAACCACTTCGCCCGCTGCTCAGGCGTAGCCTCCACAAGTACGCTCAGCAGAAGCTCGACGTGGCGGGGGGCATTCTGTGCCTCATGCCAGCGCCACAGCGTGCGCTCAGACACGCCCAGCAGTCCCGCAAGCTCGGCCACCGTGCGGGTGAGGGACATGCCCTCCCCCGCTTTCTGCTCAATGTACTCGGAAAATTTCATTTTTCTGTTGACAAAAAGTTTTATTTTGGTATTCTGCAGACAGGTCGCGCGTTTCGGCGTGCGTGAATTGAAACTACATTATTTTTTTTCGGCGGTTCGCTGATTTAAAGCTCAGCCCTCATAGTTTAAGCTATGGGGGTTGAGCCGTTTTTTATGTGCTTGTCAAAATAAAGCCAAAGAGCTGACTGTTTAGTGCAATCTCCCCGGAATGCGGCCTGAACCCAGCCTCGTGGCGTTCGGCGCATAAGCATAAAAGCATTGCCGATACTGAGCTTGACGCCGTTGGGGATTATATGCTCAACTGTTATTTCGTTATTTTTCTGTGTGTTGTCCATGTTTTTAGTTGGGTAAAGATGCTACAAGTGAGTCCCAGAAAGATATGCAGACACGGTCGGCTATAGACGGAGCAAGCTCCAGTTGCTCTGCATAAAGCTCGTGGCATTCGTCGTAAACTTGTCTCTCGGGGGTATTGGAGGCTGGGCAAATATGAGCCAAGCGATCTTCCGCAATATTTGCTATTTCGCAGATTTCACGGTTTAAGCTGTCTGTGAAAAATTGGTAGGCTTTTCTGATGATTTCCAGTTTCATTGTCGTGTTACTTAGGTTGAGTTTTTAAACGCTGTCCCCTTCTGGGGGGTACGGCGTTATTATACTGTCAATTTGTCAGTAAGTCAACATTAAAATGCAAAAAAAATGAAAAATTGCTTGTTTTTGTGAAAAATATGCAGTATATTGCGGTTGTCGTCTTACTTAGGACGCGAATTTAAACGCAAAACTAAGAATTTTGCCTTGAATCCATCCCAGCAAAGTTCTGAAGGGTGCCCACAGCACCACAAAACACGCTCCCGGTAACGGCGAGCGTGTTTTGCTTTTCCTACGGAAAAATAGCCGTACCAAAATAGGACAAAACAGTTTACCCGCTATGCCTTAGCAACTTACAAAATACGACCGCGTTATTTGTAATCGGACGGTCGTCAGTTCGACCCTGACATCCGGCTCTGGAAATAAAAGCCGCTTAAAGCCTATAAATCAAAGCTTTAAGCGGCTTTTTCGTGTCTAAAAACTTAAAGCTTTACAATTCACGAATAAGCAATATAATACGTATAAGACAAGCCGAAAGTAGGACAAAGTAGGACAAAACCAAACCCAACACCAGCCATGAAAGTAGCCAGCCTCAAAATAAAAAAGACAGAAAAACATGGAACGACGTATTATTCTATATTCGTGCCTGCGTACCTCACACCTGACAATAAGCGTCGTCAGTTTTATTTCCGCTCAAAAGCCGATGCTGAGCGCAAACGAGCGGAACTTGTCGCAGCAACCCGAACCGAGAGCCGCGAGACAGTTCTCAGCAACCATCAAGTAGTTGACGCAAAACGAGCGCTAGAGCGCCTCGCAGAGGCGGGGCTTAGCATGAGCCTTGACCGCGCCATAGAGCTCGCCCTGCCCCTGCTCAGGAGCTCAGGCAGGCATGTTTCGGTCGACGTTTTGCTGACCGAGTTTGCAGAGGTAAAGAGGGAGAGTTGGAGACCGCACACTATGCGCAATTTCAAATTCGTAGCCAACATGGCGAGAGAGCAGTTTGCCAGGCTCGCTGTGTCCGAGGTCACGCCCAAGCTCCTGAGCTCATGGCTGCATTCCTTCGGGTGTCCGGCATACGCGCTGGGGCTTGTACGCACACTGCGCCCGGCGTTCAGCTATGCAGTCCGACAGGGCATGCTGCCGGAGTCGCCATTTAGCAAAATGGAGCCAATTCGTGCCCCGAAGCGCTCAGCCATTGACGTATTCAGTCCAGCTGAGGCGCGCAAGCTCATGCAAACAGCTCCGACCGACTGCAAGACTGCATACGCACTCCTGCTCTTCGCAGGCGTTCGCCCGGTAGAGCTGACGAGACTCACATGGGGAGCCATTCGTGACGGGTTCATTCATATGACGCCGGAGGTCACAAAAACGGCTCAAGTGCGCAATGTGGAAATAGAGCCGAACCTCGCTGCGTGGATCTCTGCAGCAGGAAGGCACAGCCCGGAAGACAGAATATGCCCGACCAACTGGAAGCGCAAAAATCAGGCGACGCGACGCGAAGCCGGTCTGGCAGACCGACAAGACGTTGCTCGACACAGTTATGCTACATACCACCTTGCGAAATACAAAGACCGCGCAGCCTTGGAAGCCAACCTTGGTCATTCCACGGGCTCTGCCATGCTCTTCCGACATTACCGCGCCGCAGCCACCCCCGAGCAGGCTGCAGAATACTGGAACATCCTGCCCGAGTAGCTATCGGCTAATTTAGCTGCAAATTAGCCGATATTAGCCGATGAACCTCCCAAAATGAAACTGAACGTCATTGTCAGGCGAACGCGCGAGCCGGTGCCGGAGCCCGTGTAACGAATTTCCCAGTTAAACGACTGCACCCCAGCCTCGCATTCGTCCAGCTCAGAACCAATGGCTATTTTCAGAGTCCCGGTCTGGTGAGCTCGCACGAATGCTCGCATGCTCATGGCAGCGGCGAAGGCTTCCGTCTCGCTGCGGAAGTCCTCGCAGACCGGCAGCTGCATTTCTCCTCGCCGGTTCCCGTAGTCACGAACAGTAACTGCGTCTGCGGTCAAAAGCTCTTCAGCTTGCGTGGTGTAGTTGTCGCTCCCACCATAGGTTTCGGCTGCGAGGTATTGCCCGGGGCTGAGTATGCTCTGCCCGGCATATTCAATGCTAATTATTCGGCTCTGTAGTCTCATTTTTAGTCTGGTTGTAAGTCTCCCACTTAAGCAAGCGCATGCGCAGAGTTGCGTGTTCTCGGCTCACTCGTTTGCCGTCCGGCAACGGCTCACCACAATGCACAAACCATGCACGGTGGCAAGTCTCATTACCTCCGGGGCCTGAGTCTCCCATGCCAGCAGTGAGCCCCTCAGTAAACGGAATGAGGGAGCAAGTCAGGTGCCCTTGTCGAGCTAAATTGTAAATGGTAATGTCTTCCGGGAACCGCCACTTGGCCCATTGACCGGCTTGGCTTCGACGGTTGAATTCATTCGTTATGGAGAGCACTGCCCATTTGCTCAAACGGTACAGCATGCCGGACGGAACGAACGGCTCTGCTCTCTCAACACTGAGGTAGTCGGGAACCGACTGACCCGCCTCAGGGAGAGTCTGGAGGAACGGCCCGAGCTGATTCACCCAGAGGTCGCAGTCGAATTTCACAATATAGTCGGCATACTCGGCGTCCAGCAGCCGCTGAAACACAGCAAGCTCCCCCGCCACGGTGGCCAGACCATTGAGGTTGCCGCCCCGAGGAAAATCTGCCTGCATGAACGTCACGCCCGGAATAGTATCAGTAATAGGCGCAGCAGGGTCGTTAACCGCGTATATCTTCGCGGTCGGGTCGAGCTCACGAATGCGAGCAGAAGACATGCGCAGCATGTCTGCGTCTGGCTTATAGCAAAAAGTTACGTAAAGCATAATTATAATTAAGCATTGTAAAGGTTGAAAGTTAACCCCTTTCCGTTGAAGCCAACCGAAAGGGAAATGGGAATGGAAGTGTTAGCGTCAATTTGCAGCATAGTTGTTGCAACTTTCACCTCAGACCCGGCAAACCCTTGAATGTTGCCCCAAGAGTGAAAATAGCCGGTCGTGTCTACTACACCTTTTAGCAAGCCCTCGGCGGGCAACAACATATCGCCATTGCGTATTTGAGGTTCCGTGACGTCAGCAGAATATCGAACGGAATGCAATCCCCCGGTCACTCCGGTGGTATAAACACCCGATCTGGGTACAAAATAAGCTCGCGGGAGAGCTACATTTCCGTCATTGGCCTCAATTGAGCTTAGACCGTCTTGAAAATACATGGACACCACGGCCCCGGCGATAGCCGTAGTTCGGTCAACAAAGCTCGCTAGAGGAATTTCCGAGTTATTCAGCGGCAACACTATGACACCGTTATTAATTTCAGGCGAAGAGACGCTACTGGAATACATGCAACCAATTATGGCACCTGCGACAGCCGAAGCATCACCAAGCTCAGAAAAATAACTATGAGACTGAGCCAGAGGAAAAAGCACCACACCATTAGACGCCTCAGGCAACGAAATGCTGCTGGAAAATTCCATACCCTGCAGCAAGCCTGCAGTCACCGAAGTGCTACCATCCTCATTTTTCTTAAAATGAGCCAATGGCGCAGAGCCACCCGACCGAGGCATGCGCACTTTTCCGTTGTCAATAATTGGGTCGCTTAGGTTGTCGTCGAACTCCACGCTCACCAGCAGCCCCGGCACCCCGTCGGAGGCCAGCCCCGGCAGGTTCAGAGCGTCGTCGTCGCCGTCATCGGTCGATAATTCAAATATTTCTTCACTCATTGGAACAATTCGTATGTAGTTTTTCCACTTTCATCTTTCACAAACTTAATGCGAACCGGCTTGCCTTTCTCCCAAGGTGAGCCATTAGTCTGTGTTTCTGCATCATCAATATGAAACAGCTGATTACCGTAACGAATCGACCCACCCGCACAGACTAGTACTTTATCTTCTTCTCGGATATACAGCGTTCCTCGCTTGTGGAACTTGCCTGAGCTCGTAGTGTCAGTCCCAGCAGTTATGCTAGGCGACACCGACATGGCGTTTTCCGTTTCAGTCTGTGCTATATCATCTACTGGATCGTAAGCGAGAGTATTCTTTTGAGCTTCGTCGCGGGTGCGATTGCGAGCTAAAACTCGTCGCTGCAAATTCTCAGAGTACCCCATTACCGCACGCGAACCGACCGAGAGAGAGAGAGATTTTTTGCCGTAGTCCCACTGCACAGAGCGAATAACCGCAGTCATGCTTTCCCATTCCTCTCTCAATCCTGCAACTGTGACAGATTTCCCTGTCAGTTCGCTAGGCACCAAAGAACCATTGTGAAGCATGGATATGCTGCCCTCGTGCTGCAGTTTGCTTGCTGCAGCGTAGTACTGCTCCATCGCTGCTATATAGTCAGCGGTTGTCGGGCTTTCTGTTGCCTCAGTGTCGATTTCTTCTGAATACCCCTCATCGGTGGAACAAAGCTTGTTTGTCGCGGGGTCGTACACCCTGCGACGGCGGTTAATGAGGTTGCAATTAAGCGTTTTTCTTACATAACCATACACCTCGCCATTTTTCGTTCGGCGACCGGGTAGGTAAGTCTGGCAAATTAAGCGTTGCTCGGCTGTCAGGTCTTGATTAGATTTAACAGCAAGAATAAACGACACTTGAGCCTTGCACCAGCGGAGACCACGTACATTCTTGCTATTGCGTGTCGAAGCAGGGAAAGAACCCTCGGTGTGCACATAAATCTGACTCAGCCCCCACGACTGAATGTTGTCCATGTAGTTGTCAGGAACTTGTGCATCTTCGTCTCCGCTATCCTCAAGCTCTTCTTGTAGAGTCTCGCGAGAGACAATTTCCACAAGCGGCTTGCCAATGAGAGCCACGGACTGAAGCGGAGCCAATTCCGGGAAAAAGTGCTTGATAAACTTTTGCGCATTAGATTGCGCGGTGTAAGGGTCGGTATCGTATTCCTCCTTCCCCTTCACAAAAATAGCCCCCTCAGGTATGGGCACTCCCTTTACAATCATTTTGGAACTGGCCGGAGAAGTTCCCGCTCCACCGACCTGCGGACTGTCAGGGTCATCGTATTCGACCGGCACAGCGTAAACAAATGCGCCTAATTGACGTATATCAGCCCCGGCGGGCCATACCTTATGCACGCCACCAACAAGCGCACAAACGGGCACGCGTAAGTCATACCGAGCTTGTAATGAGACACTCTGCAAGGCGTTTGCTTTCGGTGTTAGCTGTATACTTCCAACATTTGCTGAAGTGGTCACGCTGAGAGAGCCACCGTTAATGTAACGCTGCACTGTAACAGCATCCGGCACCCACCTGAGTGCATCCGCAAGCAAACTAGCACATGGAGCCGTGCCATCACTTGTAGGAGTAGGCACAACTGCAGACGTTGAGCATGTAAGCCGACTCGGTAAATAGCTGTCAAGCCACTCGCTTATCGATTCAACAACCTTGTTCAGAGTAGTTGTGCGAGAGTCAACAGGAGTGCGACTGAACACAGCTTCTCCCTTGCCGTTAAGCTTTGCGTAAACAGTATTCTGAAGTATATAGTAGTCACTCTGAAGCTCGATGTTCACCGTCTCGCCTTGCGCTGCCTGAGCGGCGCAATTCGCGCCAATGGGCACAATGCCTGAGAATATAACACGGCCACCCTCCGTAACAGTCAGGCGGTCAAGAGCAACAAGCGGAAGCTTCGCGTAAGATTCCGGGCGAAGCTCGATATTTAATGTATCCGGGCGATCTGTGTTGTATGAAAACTCGAGCGACCTTGCGGCATGAGCTTGTAGCTCCTGAACTGTCCAATTGTATGTAGCCATTAGAACACGCTGAGTTGAGTTTCTTCGAGCTCCTGTTTCATCTTACCAAGAGTTTTTGCGGTCACCTGCTTATTTTGCTTCGCAAACTCAATGATAGCTTTGAACAATGCTCTCAGAGATTCATTTTCGGCATTGCCCTCTGCCTTCATTGTGTTGACCATTTCTCTTAGTTCAGACAATGACAGCTTGTTGTCAGAAAGGAACGACCACGCACCGCCTTTTGCCAGTTTGCGAGCATTTTTGGTCATGCCTCCATCGTACAAACCCTCAGCCAGAGCAGCGTCTTGCAAGGCTTTTCTGCGCTCAGCCTCTTTTCGAGCTGCTTCGGCTGCCTGCTTTTGAGCTCTTTCTGCTTGTTTGCGGGCGTCATAGTCTTTCTTGTCTTGTCTATAAAGCACATTTTGTCCTGCGGTCTGTATAGCGAATTTTACGCCTTGCTCAGCTTGTCGTAAGTCTATAGCAAGCTGCTCTTCGGCGTCTGCGAGTTTTTCTTCAGCGTCTGCAATATTTTTCTCTGCTTGTTGAACTCGCTTTTGGGCCTCAGAATATTTTTTGCGATATGCTTCATAACGTTCACCATATTCGCCGGATTCAATTTGTTCTACTGACCAACCACCGAGCGCATTTTTTTTATTTTGTGCATTTGCTTTTAACCCTGCTAAACGAGAAGCAAATTCGCGAGCATACTTCTGCATTTGTTTGTCTAATTCTATAGCAGAGATGTTTTCAGGGCCAGTCGCTCTTACAATTTTCTCATACTCTTCTCGCATGTCCGTCATTCTGTCGTTGAACACGGCTTCTTCCCCTTGTACAAATTGCAAAGATAAATTATAAGCTGCTGCACGTTTTGCCATTTCTTCAGGTGAAAAATTATAAATTTTTCCATCACCCAATATTGCTCCAAACTCAATGCCTGCTGCTTCTCGAGCGGAATATGCGGCAGAGACTTTATTTTTTGCAGCAGAAATTTTAGCTTGCCCAAGCTGTGACGTTTGACGCTTTCTGTTGCGAGCTTGAGTTATCTTCAGTCGGTCAAGCCTGCTGTCTCTTTCTTCTTCGTCTATTTCGCCTCGCCAATACGCACGCATGATATCATTGCGAGCAAGAACACTGGCTTGCTCATCTTCTTTCGCTTGCATTGCAAGCTCGGCCTGAATCATGCGAAGGCTTTTTTCTTGCAGGTCATTTCTCTCTCTGAATCGAGCGTTTATGTCGTCGTATATAGAGAGAAGGTCATTCAATTCAGCTTGGCGAGCCTCAGCATTTTTGAATTTATCAACCTCAGCAGCAGCCTCATGGTATGCCTTTGTAAGATTTACAATGCGTTCCTGTTTTTTCTTTTCTGCCTCCTCAGCCTCCTTCTGACTCTTGGCGTAGCTATTCCATGCCATGCTCAGAGCCTCGACTGCCAGCAATGCCCAGCCCAG
This sequence comes from Oscillospiraceae bacterium, assembly GCA_017465745.1. Taxonomy (GTDB): domain Bacteria; phylum Bacillota; class Clostridia; order Oscillospirales; family Oscillospiraceae; genus Faecousia. The sequence goes on along the minus strand of JAFTVM010000100.1, from coordinate 249 downwards.
CGGCCCCAAGCCCGCCTTGATTGCCATGCTCAGGCTCATCACCGCCGACACCATACCCGTGAGGTTCACTGTGCCGTTCTCCACGCTCTCGCTGAACCCGGTCATACCTTCCGCGAGCGTGCGAATGTTTTGCCCCATTTGCTGAGCGGTCTGCGCTTGCTGCATCCAAGCAATGCGGGCGAGCTGCTGCTCCTGCCTCAGCTTCGTCATAGCCTGCCTTGCAAGTTTCAGCTCCTCGGTTAGCTCTTT
>JAFTVM010000099.1 GCA_017465745.1 Oscillospiraceae bacterium | reverse complement strand
TATGTTCATTCCCGTCACAATGGAGCTGCTGATGGGCTTTCTGGAGAGCATCAAGGTCTTCGTGCTGACGCTGCTGTTCTCCATTCCCCTGGGACTGGTGGTCTGCTTCGGCTCCATGAGCAAATTCTCCCCCCTGCGGTGGCTGACCCGGGGCTTCGTGTGGATCATCCGGGGTACCCCCCTGATGCTCCAGCTCATCATCATCTTCTACGGCCCCGGCCTCATGTTCGACCTGCCCTCCATGGGCCGCATGACCGCCACCATCGTGGCCTTCGCCATCAACTACGCCTGCTACTTCTCCGAGATCTACCGCGGCGGCATCGAGTCCATCCCCAAGGGGCAGTACGAGGCTGGCCAGGTTCTGGGCATGACCAAACAGCAGATCTTCTTCAAGGTCGTCCTGCTGCAGGTCATTAAGCGCATCACCGCCCCCATGGGCAACGAGATCATTACCCTGGTCAAGGACACCTCCCTGGCCCGGATCATCGGCATCTACGAGATCATCTGGGCGGGCGAGCAGTTCATCAAGAAGGGCCTGATCTGGCCCCTGTTCTACACGGGTGCCTTCTTCCTGATCTTCAGCGGCCTGCTGACGATCCTCTTTGGCTACCTGGAGAAGAAACTAAACTATTTCAGAGGTTAAGCTTATGCCGGTACTGCAAGTCAACAATTTAAGAAAGGGCTTCGGCAACACCGATGTCCTCAAGGGTGTTTCTTTCTCCCTTGAAAAGGGCCAGGTGCTGGCCATCATCGGCTCCTCCGGCAGCGGCAAGACCACGCTGCTGCGGTGCCTGAACTTCCTGGAAACGCCGGACGAAGGCGAGATCTGGGTGGACGGCAAGCAGCTGCTTGCCTCCCGGGACGAGGAAGCCATCCGCCAGAACCGGCTCCATTTCGGTCTGGTGTTCCAGAATTTCAATCTCTTTCCCCAGTACACGGTGCTGGAAAACGTGACCCTGGCCCCCACCCTGCTGAAAAAGGGCGATCCTGCCGCCATCCGCGAGAAGGCCCTGAAGCTTCTCGACAAGGTGGGCCTGTCCCAGAAGGTGGACGCCTACCCCCACCAGCTTTCCGGCGGCCAGCAGCAGCGCGTGGCCATCGCCCGGGCCCTGGCCCTGAACCCGGAAGTGCTGTGCTTCGATGAGCCTACTTCCGCGCTCGATCCCGAGCTGACCGGCGAAGTGCTGCGGGTCATCCGGGGTCTGAAAAACAACGACAACACCATGATCGTGGTGACCCACGAAATGGAGTTTGCAAAAAGCGTCGCCGATGTGGTAATATATATGGCAGATGGCGTCATCGAGGAAATGGGTGCCCCGGAGCAGGTCTTTGACCATCCCCGCAGCGAAAAGACCCGGGCCTTCCTCGGCGCGCAGGATAACTACTAAACAGGAGGTCCGCCATGGAAACCCTCGGCAAGCAGGAAAAGATCAACCAATTATATAAACTTATCGCATCCATCGACACACCGGAAACCTGTGCCGCCCTGTTCGGAGATCTTTGCACCATCAAGGAGATCGAGAACATGGCCGAGCGGCTCCACGCGGCCCGGCTTCTGATGGCGGGCAACACCTATAACCAGGTCATGGCCCAATCGGACATTTCCTCCGCCACCCTCAGCCGCGTTTCCCGCTGCGTCCAGTACGGCAAGGGATATTCCAGCCTGCTGAAAAAAGAATGAGAAAAAAGCCGTCACTGGAAGGTGACGGCTTTTTCGATTACTTGTGCTTCTTGCCGGTGTAGAACAGCATGGCCATGCAGAACACCATGGCCCAGGCCCAGAATCTGTGCTGCTTCATGGGATAGCCTCCTCATTTGGTGTTGTACAACCAGTATAGCACAAACACCCGATTCAAAGGAAGATACAAAAGTCCCCGATTCGTTCAGAACCGGGGACAAATTGCATTACTCAGTAGGCTTCATGGTCGGGATTTCAATGTCCTCGGATTTACAACCCGTTATAGTTCTGCAAACCCCACCTTTTTCCGCCTATCCCGAACTTTCAGCTCACATAACTCTACACTTTTCTTTACTCAGTCTGTTTCGGTTGATGTAACCGGGGATGTATTGATGTATCTGTGCCAACGATCCGGCTGCCCCGCTGTGGGATACGTCCCTCTTATTCTCTGGACGGGACGTTACTTTTGCTGGCCTGTGATGCCCGTCTGCGCCCTCCGTTTTCCGGTCTTCGCTTTCTTTTCGCCTTGTTTTTGAGTGGCCTTCTCTTCGCCCTTGAAGTAGGAATCCAGGCCGGCGAATTCATCCTTCTTCAGTTCCCTGGTCACATCGGCGTAGATGTTCAGGGTGGTGGAAATATCCGCATGTCCCAGGGTGTCCTGCATAACCTTGATGTTCACTCCCGCTTCGCACATCCGTGTGGTGAAGGTATGCCGCAGGGAGTGGCAGCTGAAATGGGGCAGCAGAACAGGGTTTTCCTCACCCTTCTGAAGCACCGCATCGTTGCAGTCCCGGATGATCCTGCGGATGGTCTTGTTCAGCGATCCCTGGTAGAAGGTTCCGCCGTCACGGTTGACGAAGATGAAATCCGTGTAGCCGTCAATGGTCACCTTGCACGCCTGCCATGTAAACCGCTGGTACTCCTGTTCCATGATGAACGCCTCTTTCACAAATTCCAGCATCGGCACCTGCCGCTTGCCGGCTTCCGTCTTGGGCGTGTGAACATTGAAGTAGCAGCCCTGTTTACTGGCAGGATCTCTGTGATCATAATACACCAGAGTATGGTTGACGTCAATGATTCCTTCTTCCAGATCAATATCGCACCACCGCAGTCCTGCCAACTCCCCTACCCGCAATCCGGTTCCCACCATCACAGCGAAGATTGGATACCAGTGATTGTAGACCGGATGCTTCCTCAGAAAGTCCAGCAGCAGATCCTGTTCCGGCTTGGTCAATCCCCGCCGTTTCTCCGTCTTGAACACGTGGGACTGCTTCAGCTCCTTCAGCACACCGCCAGAAGGATTGCTGCGGATATAGTTGTCATCCACCGCCATATCCAGCACCTGGTGCAGCACCGTGTGGACGCCGTCGATGGTGGAGGCTTGCAGTCCGCGCTCATCTGCCAGATGGTTATAAAACCGTTTCACATCAGATTTCTTCAGGGCAGTGACACGCTGCTTTCCGAAATTGGGTTTGACGAAGGTGTTATACATATATTTGTAGTTTTCAAAGGTATTGTTCTTCAGCCCCCGCTTGAGCTGACACCACAGGTCGAACAGCTCATTGAGGGTTACATACCGCGCTTCTGCCTTGATCCCGTCCATCTGATCACGACCGATTGCCGCTTCTTTCTCACGCAGCTCTTCCAGCGTAGGTGCGTACACAAAGTGCCGCTTGCCGCCTGCATCCGTCCAGGAATAGTGGTAGGTACCATTCTTCCGCTGGCACTCACCTTTTCTGAGAACGATTACCTTCTCACGGGGCGAGAAGGACTGAACATACTGGTAGAAATTGATGCCGTCCAGCTTGTTGTAGGCGGTCTTGGTGGCGAGGAACTCCGTGAAGGCATTGGTGCCGCTGCAGTTCAGACCGGTCACATACCGCCGTCCGCTTTTCGGATCCGTGGTCTTGTCCTCCCGCTGGCAGTAGCGGATCACCGCTTTCATGGCGCTGATATGCTGCTTCGCTTCCTTGATGTAGGTTACGGTCGCCAAGGCTTTCCTCCGATAGCAATCAGGGCTTCATAGAGCCGGGCCTGCCAGCCGATGACCTCGCTGAAATTGTAGGACTTGAACACCCCGGCGTTGATCTTCGTGGTGATCTGGTTCAGGTTGTTCCCGATCCGCTTCAGTTCCGTCAGAGCGGGCTTCAGGTCTTCGGCTACAAAAATCTGGGCACTCAGTGCTGCGGTAACCAGATAGTCCGTCAGGGTCATCTTTGCCTGTCCGGCTTTTTTCAGGATAGCGTCTTTCTCACCGGGTGTCACCCGGATGGTCAGTGTTACGTTTCGTTTTCGATTTTCGCTCATTGATTCCTCCTTTGTAACAGCGTCAAAGTGGGTCCGGGCTTCCGCCCGGTTCTCCCCTTCAGGGGCAGGGGGCGCGTCAGGCAGACAGCCAGACGCTCTGCTTGCCCCAGACTAAAGTCTGGGATTCTCTACTCCTACGCATCTCAGTTTCAACTGTGGTAGTCGCTGCACCTTCGTTTTTGATGTACGGAATATCGTACTCAGATTTGCTTTCTTCTCAAAAGAATCCTCTCTAAATATCCCTTACTTCGCTACCTGCTTTTCTCAGCTTGCTTCAGATCAATGTTCGGATTTCCTTTTACAGCAGAAAATAGAATTCCTTCGGCTCCGTTTCTGTTCAGGACATTCCTCAAACACCCTCTAAAACTGGGGTCAATCTTCTTCTATCCTCTGCCGTGGTGGTAGTACCCTACCTTGCTCTGAAAAGCCCACAAATCCTCCGCTACGGCTTCACAGCTGGCTAAAAGGTGCCCTTTACGGGGTCTGTCAAGGATGCAACATTGCAATGGCTCCAGGCCGCAACCTTGCAAGGCTGCAATCTTGAACAATGCAATCAGGATTGGTATTCGGCTCAAAGAAGAGTTATCGCTCTGATTAACGAATAAGACCGCTTCTGGAAAGCGGTCTTTTCAATAACTATCGCCGGATGTCAGTCCTTATTTCAGTGCATGCTTCAGCACAGGCAGAATTGCCATCGCCACGCTGCCGCCAATCAGGGCGGTGATCAGCTGGGGATAGGAGAACATGGCGCTGAAGGTTGCGATCTGCTGAGGCTTCAGATTCTCAGCCAGCATGGGTACGATGAACTGCACCACCAGCAGGTACAGGGTGCCGAACTTGGCAGCTGCGCCGCAGATCAGGCCGACGATCTTCTGCTTCCTGCAAACAAAATGTAGAACCAGCACGAACACCAGATTGCCCGCAGCAATGGCAGGAATGATCTGGATCAGCTGAGGACCGATACCGAAGAGCTTAGCGCAGAAGGGAGACAGCGCTGCCACGGCGACGCCGCTCCAGAGGCCGCCCGCCAGAGTAGCCACCGCCAGAACTGCATTCACGCAGGAGCCGGTCACATACTGTCCCATTGCGGAGGTGGCCCACTGCAGCACCACCAGCAGGGCAATGAGCACGCCGGTGCGGGTAACCCACAGGGTGCGATGATGGATCTGATTATGATTGGATTTACTCATGTCAATTACCTTCCTTGTTTTTTATAGATCATAACCCGAAAGCGCAGCTTGGTCAAGCTGCGCTTTCTTCGTTAGGAGTGTTTATCTCACTTCAGCTTGGGATTTTTGGGCATCTCCCAGCCGTGGTGGTTGGTATGGAGCAGATGATGGGACTTGTGACCCAGAGGCTGTTCCAAGAACGCTGCGTACAGGGCCTGCACATCGGGATTCTCGTGGGAGAAGCGGACAGGAGCGTTCTTATCCAGAGACCACAGGATATTGCCGCGATCTTCGGCCATTTCAACGCCATCGTGGATAGGCTGACCACCGCCGCCGGCGCAGCCGCCGGGGCAGGCCATGACTTCCACGAAGTCGTATTCCACCCGGCCCTTGTCGATGGCTTCCATGAGCTTTCTGGTGTTGCCCAGGCCGCTGACCACAGCGACTTTGACCTCACCCGCGCCGGGGATGGTGAAGCTTGCCTGCTTCCAG
>JAFTVM010000098.1 GCA_017465745.1 Oscillospiraceae bacterium | reverse complement strand
CGACCTGACCAATGCCGAGAAAGATGGCATTTGGGATAGCTCTTATGTTTCCACCGGCGTCTATGACCAGAGTGTCTATGACACCCTCATCGGCAATGCTGTCCGCGACGGCGATACTGACGGTTCCTCCGACCTGGGCAATGGCCAGCAGAGCAAAGGCTACGCCATTCGCGGCGTCGAGTTCAGCATCCTGAAGATCGCCGACATCGTCCAGTTCTCCGAGTCCGCCGCCGACGGAGCTACCTCCAACCACGTGGAAGTCCTCTACGGCATCAACAAGACCAAGGGCGCCGACTTCCTGAAGGCTCTGGGGCTGGAGAACGGCGCGGAGCGTTACGCCAACGCTGACCAGCTGGACGCAAGCAAGTATTTCTACCAGTCCGATGTCCTGATCGACGCTCTGGCTGCCGGCCTGGAAGCCAACTCCACCGTGGTCAAGAATGCTCTGGAGCAGTACATGGCAGCCAACGGCGGCGTTGCCCTGAACCCCACCAATGAGTACGGCAAGACCGAAGCCACCGATCTGGAGCTGGGCCTGTACCTGGTCGTGGAAACCGCTGTTCCTGAAATGGTCGTGTCCACCACCAACCCCTTCCTGGTCTCCCTGCCCATGACCTCCGTTGACGGCGGTAACGCCACCGACGGCGGCACCCGCTGGATCTACGATGTGACCACCTTCCCCAAGAACCTGACCGGCATCCCCTCCCTGGAAAAGACTCTGCGTGAGCAGGTCGCTGACACCGGCAAGAACGGCGGCTCCACCACCGACATCACCGACGGCTACGCCCACACCGGCACTACTTCCGCAGGCGACGTCATCGATTATCAGGTCATTTCCACTCTGCCCAGCATCACCTCCAAGTCCACCTACCTGACCTGCTACACCTTCATCGATACTCTGAGCAAGGGCATTACTTACAATAAGAATGACGTTGTTCTGGAGTTCTTCACCGACGAGGCCTGCACTGACCTGGTCACCACCTGGAAGGAAGCCGACGGCTTCTTCTCCATCCGCTACGGCACCACCTCCGACGGTGGTTCCACCATGACCATCGAGATGACCGCAAGAGGCCTGTCCGAGATCAACACCTCCAAGGCTGTTTACCCCGGCGCCTCCATGGTCAACTCCGGCTTCTCCGACTGCACCCTGCGCATCACCTACCAGGCCACCATGGATTCCGACGAGTCCCTGGTCTTCGGTGACGAAGGCAACCCCAACGATGTGGTCCTGACCTGGAAGCGTTCCAACACCAGCTACTACGACACCCTGGTGGATGACGCCCACATCTTCACCTACGGCATCGAGCTGACCAAGCTGTTCTCCGACGGCCAGGGCAACTTCGACAATGTTGAGTTCATCGTCCACAACGACACCGACGGTTACTTCGTCATCGCCGAGCTGAACGAGGAAGAAGGCATCTACTATGTCACCGGCCATACCCCCAACGAGTCCGAGGCTACCCACTTCATCCCTGTCGCCGGCGCTGACGGCAAGGGCCTGGTGTTCATCAAGGGTCTGGAGGACGACAGCTATACCGCTACCGAAGTCCGTACCGATGACGGCTACACCCTGCTCCGGGATGACATCGAGATCGTGATTTCCCAGGTGGAGACCGTTGAGATCTGCGACATCTACACCTCCGATGTTGTCGGTCTGATCCAGAACGATCCCCGCTACGCCGAGGCTATCATCAACGAGGCCATCGCCAACGGCTACATCACCACCGACGGCGGCCTGGCTGACGTTCTGAACAACATGCCCCAGACCCAGCTGGAGCATCATCTGCTGACCGCCTCCGCAGCTGTCGACGGCAATGACGTCACCATGTTGGAGGACGAGGGCAGTGCCAACGCCCACGCGCCTCTGACCGTGGTCAACACCCGCGGCTTCGACCTGCCCAGCACCGGTGACCGGGGCGTCTGGATGTACGGCCTCCTCGGCATCCTGATGATGGCCGCTTCCGCTGTGTGCGTCATCGCATTCAGCCGCAAGAAGAACCCCGCCCAGAAGTAAAGTCATAAGTAACTGAACCCAAGTCCCGGAGGGGAACCTCCGGGACTTTTGAAAACGGAGGAAAATACGAAATGAAGCGAAGGTATTTCATAATCGTCATCGCAGGCATGATGTTCGTCCTCGCCCTGCTGCTGACCCTGTATCCCGTGATCAGCAACCTCTACAATGAGCAGCACCAGTCCGTGATCCACACTGCCTATGAAGAAGTGATCCAGCAGGCGGATACGCGGGATCTGGAGCTGATCCGGGAACGGGCGCAGACCTACAACGAAGCCATCACCCCCGGCGCGGTGGAGGGGAGCTATACCCAGGAAGCGCTCCGGGCAGCATCTGAAGACTACGACAGCCAGCTGGATCCCGGCGGAACCGGCATTATGGGCTATGTCGAGATCCCCAGGATCCGAGCCAATCTTCCCATCTATCACGGGACGGACGCCGAAACATTGGAGCGGGGTGTCGGTCATCTGCTGGGCAGTTCTTTGCCGGTAGGAGGAAGCACGACCCATACCATCATCACCGGCCATTCCGGTCTGGCGACACAGAAGATGTTCACAGACCTGCAGCAGCTTCAGGATGGGGATGTGTTCTACCTTCATGTGCTGGGGGAAGTGCTGGCCTACCAGGTGTTCCACACGGAAGCGGTGCTGCCCCACGATACCAGCAAGCTGGGGATCGTGCAGGGAGAAGACCGCTGCACCCTGATCACCTGTTATCCCACCGGGGTCAATACTCACCGCCTTCTGGTGCAGGGGGAGCGGATCCCCTACGAGGAGCCGGAGGAAGATGAGACTGTGGAAACAGTGCCTGTGGAAGAAGCAGTGTCAAGCTGGGAAGAGCAGTACATGATGGGCGTCTGGATGGGGCTGGCCGGGATGCTGGTTCTGCTTCTGGTGGTTTTCATCATTCGGATGATCCGCCGTCGGAAAGCCAGAGGGAAGCGCAAGAAGGGAGGCAAGTATGCCAGAAAAAGAAAAACGTGGTTTCGGTAAGTGCCTTCTGGTTGTGTTCTTGGTTCTGCTGTTCCTTGCGGGACTGGCGGTGTTCCTCTACCCGACGGTGAATGGTCTGGTTACAGACTACATCCTACGAAAGGATGCGGAAGGGTTTTTGAGTTTCGTTATCACGGATCCGCAGGAGAATACTCCACAGCCCACTGTTGCTGTTCCCGAACAGAATGAGCCTGTGCTGGATATGACTCGGAAATATCCACAACTGTGGGATCAGATGCGCGCCTACAATGAAGCCATCTACGCCAGCGGACAGGCGGGACTGTCAGATGAATCGTCCTATGAGACACCGGCCTTTGTGCTTTCCGATTATGGTCTGGATAGTGAAGTGTTCGCCGTGCTGACCATCCCTGCCATCGATCTGGAGATGCCCCTCTACCTGGGGGCCACCAGGCAGCACATGGCAGACGGTGCCGCCCATATGAGCCAGACCAGCCTGCCCATCGGCGGTGACAACACCAACTGTGTTATCGCCGGACACCGGGGCTGGAAGGGCGCCGCTTATTTTCTGAATATCCCCAATCTGAAGAAAGGGGATATCGTGACCATCACCAACCTGTGGGAGACCCTGACATACGAGGTGGTGGGAGCCAAAATCATTACACCCTATGATGTGGAGTCCATCCACATCCAGCCCGGACGAGAATTACTCACCCTGCTCACATGCCACCCACCCGCAACCGGAGGACGGGAGCGGTACCTGGTGTTCTGTGAGCGAATCAATACGGAATTGGAGGTTCCATGAATAAGAAGAAAATCATACCGCATTTCCGACAGCAGAGAATGGTGGGCAGATTACTACCGTTTGGCCCGGAAACACCTCTACGGCACCAAGACCCAGAAGCCGGATGCCAGGAAAGCCGTGCCCCTGCTCCTCATGGAAGCCCACCGGGGCAACGGCTATGCCTGCTATGACCTGGGGCGGATCTGCCTGCTGGGGCTGGATTCCGAGGCAGATGAGGAGGAGGCGCAGCGGTGGTTCCGGGATGCCCTGGAAGCCTTTTACGAGGCGGAACGGGCGGCAGAGAAGCCCGGATACCTCCGATACCGCATCGGGAAATGCCACGCCAATGGCCACGGTACGGCGCAGAACTACGAAGAATCCGCCCGCTGGTTCCGGCAGGCGGTGGATGATGGAAGTCCTTTCGCCGCCTATTCTCTGGCAGGTCAATACCTTCGGGGACAGGGCGTTGAGCAGAGTGATGGGGAAGCTTATAACCTGTATCTCAGGGCAGCCACCCACGAAAAACAGCCCAACGCCTACGCCCAGTACCAGCTCGGCAGAATGTGCCGGGAGGGGATTGGGACGGCGGCAGACCATGAAGCGTCCCGGCAGTGGTATTCCAAAGCCTATCAGGGATTCCTGGCTATGGAGGAGAACATGGCAGATGACCGGCTCTACTACCGCCTGGGCGCCATGAATCTGACGGGAACCGGAACGGAAGTGGATCTGGAAAAGGCACGATTCTACTTCGAGAAGGCTGCGGAGCTGGGGAACGCGGATGCCCTGTACGGTCTTGGGAAGCTGTACCTGAAGACTGAATTCCCCGGCTGCGATCCGGCCAGGGCGGTGGAATATCTGGAGGAAGCGGCGGCAAAAGGACACGCCTTCGCCAAGTATCAGCTGGGCAAACTGCTCTGCCAGGGAGATCTGGTGGAAAAGGATATTGCAAGAGGATTGCCCATGCTGGAGGAGCTGGCAGGGGCTGGTGTCTGCTTTGCGGCCTATGCCGCAGGGAAAGTCTATCTCCGGGAAGAAGCCTGGAAGGACATCAAGAAGGCCATCCGCTGCTTCCAACAGGCGGCGGAGGACGGGAATTCCTATGCGGAATATCAGCTGGGGAAGATCTACTATTTCGGCACAGGCGTCCGGACAGACCGGGAGCGTGGTCTGGATTACCTGAAGCAGTCAGCGGCCCGTGGCAACGAGTATGCGGCGAATCTGCTGCAGACGATTCAGCACCAGCATACCTATGCCGCAGCACAATGCGCGGTGTCTCTCTTTGCCCATCTGGGGCGGATCTTCCAGGATCAGAACCAGAACCATTACCAGGAGCAGAAGCAGAGCCGGCAGAAGCCTGCCATGGACCGGAAGCACCGCCGGGAAATCGAGGAGAAGAAACAGGCCATGGGTCTCCGGGATTGACCGCGGTGCCGTAGGCCGATTTTTGAAAATCCGTCCTGCCTCCAAGGGGGGAGTCTACCTGTACGGTGACACCAGCTCCCTGTCATCATGACACCAGTTGGAACATCCCACCTGAAGATCTTACGGCAGAAAGGAGAAGTTAGAAGTCCTATATCGACAAACTTAGCAAAAAATATCTCTATCCCTTGCTCGGAGAAATTATCTCAGCTTGACAAGGGATAAACACGACAAGGAGGAGTTTATGGGAAGCTATATCCCGTTTACAGAGCAGCAGCGGGAACAGGCCAGAATGACGGATCTGGCGGCGTTCCTGCGGCAGTGCGGGGAGGAAGTGAAGCGCTGCGGCTCGGAGAACATGTGGCTGGATCACGGCCAGAAGGTGACCATCCGGGGTAACCTGTGGTTCCACCAGTACGAGCAGGTGGGGGGCGATGCCGTGGATTTTGCCTGCCGCTTTTACAACCTGGACTACCGGGAGGCGGTGCTGACGTTGACCAACATGGGCGTCGCTACCATCCGGGAGCCGGTGGAGCCGTTCCCCACGAAACCGCTGAAGATCCCCGCCCAATACGAGAACATGCGCCGGGTCTATGCCTACCTGCAGCGGCGGGGAATCGACCGGGCGGTGCTGGACCAGTTCGTTCGATTCGGGCTGGTTTATGAGTGCGCCGAATACCACAACGCGGTGTTTGTAGGCAAGGATAAGACCGGAAAGCCCCGGCATATCCACAAGCGAAGCACCGCTGCCCAGGGCGGATTCAAGGGCAATACCGCAGGCAGCGAGCCGGAGTACAGCTTCCACTGGCGCGGCAAAGGCGAGGTGCTGTACCTCTTTGAAGCCCCCGTGGATATGCTGTCCTTCATCACCATGTACAGCCATTACTGGCAGAACCAGAGCTACGCGGCATCCTGCGGCGTTTCCGACAAGGTGCTCTGGCAGATGCTGAAGGACAGTCCCAACATCAAAAAGGTCTGCATCTGCTACGATAATGACGAGCCTGGGCAGCAGGCTGCCCAGCGGATCTCCAGGGCGCTCACCGAGCAGAATATCAGCAATGAGATCCTCGTTCCGAAAGCCAAGGACTGGAACGAGGATCTCGTGCGTTTGCGGAAGGAGCAGCCCGGATGAGTGGAATTCCGATGCTGATCCTCTCGGCCGGGGGCATTATCCTGATGCTCTTTTTCGTGACCTATTCCTCCCAGCGGCACAACCTGAACAGCATCAAGGACAAGACCGTTGGCAACGGCCAGCACGGTACGGCACGGTGGGCGACCCAGCAGGAGATCAAGCGGACATACCACATGGTACCCTTCACACCGGATCTATGGCGACAGGCGGCAGGGGAGGGGCAGCAGCCCACAGCCAATGGGAAGCCTCTGCCCCAGGGCATCGTTCTGGGATCCAAGGGGAGAAAAATGACCACCGCCATCGTGGATTCGGATGACATCCATGTGATGATGATCGGAGCATCCGGCGTGGGAAAAACAGCCTATTTCCTGTACCCGAATATGGAATATGCCTGCGCCAGCGGCATGAGTTTTCTGGCCCTGGATACCAAGGGCGATCTCGCCCGGAACTACGGCGCCATCGCCAGAGATATCTACGGGTACCGGATCTCCGTGGTGGATCTCCGGGAACCCACCCGGTCGGACGGCAACAACCTCCTGACTCTGATCAACCGCTACATGGACCGGCACCGGGAGGATCCGGGGGATATTGGAGCCAAAGCCAAGGCGGAAAAGTACGCAAAGATCCTGGCGAAGACCATCATCAACCCGGAGGGTGACCATACCGACCGGGGACAGAATGCATACTTCTACGATGCCGCGGAAGGTCTGCTGGCCTCGGTGGTTCTGCTGCTGGCAGAGTTCCTGCCGCCGGAGGAAACGGACGGTTTTGAGCTGCGGCACATCCCCTCCGTGTTCAAGCTGGTGCAGGAACTGCTGATGCAGGGATCCCGGCGGGGGAACCAGTTCCAGGAGCTGATGCAGCTGATCCCCGCTGACCATAAAGCAAAATGGCTGGCAGGCTCTGCGCTGACGGCGTCGGATCAGAGCATGAATTCCATCATGTCTACGGTGCTTTCCAAGCTGAACGCGTTCCTGGACACGGAGCTGGAGCAGGTTCTCTGCTTCGATGGGAACATCGATGCGGAACGGTTCGTCAACGAACGGTGCGCCATCTTCCTGATCCTTCCGGAAGAAGATGCCACCAAGAATTTCGTCGCCAGCCTGATGATCCAGAACCTGGCGCGGGAGCTGTTTTCGGTAGCGAATGAGTACGGCGGCAGGCTTCCCAACCGGGCGGTATTCTTCTGCGACGAGCTGGGCACCATGCCGCCCTTTGATATCCTGCCCCTGTTCTCCGCAGGCCGCTCCCGGCGGCTGACCCTGGTGCCCATCATCCAGAGCCTCGCCCAGCTGGAGAAGAACTATGGCAAAGAGGGCAGCGAGATCGTATGCGACAACTGCCAGGATACGATCTTCGGCGGCTTCGCGCCCAACAGCCATACGGCAGAAACTCTATCTCAAAACCTGGGCAGCCGTACTGTGCTGTCCGGCACCGTGACCAAGGGACGGAACGATGACTCCCAGTCCCTGCAAATGATGGAGCGTCCGCTGATGTCGGCGGACGAACTGAAGTCCATGCCCAAGGGCAGCTTTGTGGTGATGAAAACCGGTACCCACCCCATGAAGACAAAGCTGAAGCTGTTCTTTGAATGGGGAATCCGCTTCGAGAAACCGCTGGAGATGCCCGACCTGGGAAGCCGCCCCGTGCGCTACGCCGGGAAAGCGGATCTGGAAGAAGCGATCCTGAAAGCCTACCCTTACATCAACACAGCCTGCCCTTCACCAATGCAGACCAAGCCGGAGCAGGCATCCAAGCCGATGCCGATGCAGGTAACCATCAATACGGAATAATAAAAGGGTGGGGTCCGAAGACCACACCCGAAATGGAGGAATATTGAATGAGAAATTTTGCAGAGCTCTACCGAATGGATCTGCCCCACAGGGCGATCTCTGTGTATATATACCTGTCCGACCGGGCCAATAAGGACAACACCTGCTGGCCGTCAATCCCAACGATCTCCAGAGATCTGAAGCTGTCCGAATCCACCACCCGCCGCGCGCTGAAGGATCTGCGGAAGGCCGGACTCATCAAGACGGAACAGAGGTACCGGGAGAATGGAGGAAACAGTTCGCTGCGGTTTACTCTTTAACGATTTTTACTTGATCTCCTGATCCAGCGCATCGAACTCAGGGGTATTAAAGAACTCACCCAGTGTGATATTCAGACCGTCACAAATCATCTTGATGGTGAGCAGTTTCGGATTCTGGCTCTTGCCGTAGAGGATATTCTTGATGCTGGACGGAGGAAGCGCACAAATGGTTGCCAGCTTATTGATGCTGATTTCGCGCTCTCCACAAAGAGAAAGTATACGGTTTCTGACTGCGGTTACGGTGTCCATAGCAACCTCCCAAATCTTTTTACTCAAGAATAAACGATTTGGTTGAACTTGATAGGCTATGCATGCTACTATTAGGCTATACATAGCCGAAAAGAGGTTGATGCATGGATGAAAAGCTGTTTCTTTATCGGTCACAGGGAGGCGGACGAAAGACTGTTTCCCAGACTCGAAGAAACCGTGGAACGGTTGATTATAGAGGAAGATGTAAGACACTTCTATGTAGGCAACTACGGTGGCTTTGACCGGATTGCTGCCAAATGCGTAAAGACCCTCAAACAACGGTACCCGGACATCACATTGATGATGGTGTTGCCATATCATCCAGCTGAACGACCACTGGAAGCACCGGACGGCTTTGACGGAACCTATTATCCGGAAGGTCTGGAGAATGTCCCCAAACGGTATGCCATCGTCCGGGCGAATCAGATTTTGGTGGATACTTCTGATTGGCTGGTCAGTTATGTGCGACATGGAGCCAGTAATTCACGGAAGATTCTGGATTATGCCCTACGCAGAGAAAGTGTACATAGGATCAGAGTTCTTAATATAGCGGATTCCATATAGGCAAGTGTGATTTTGTTACGGAGCCTATCTTCAAATTGCCATATTATATAGAAAAAGAAGGAGGCTTCGGATATGGAAAAGTTTAGTGAAAAGGTTTATTTGAGCCTGAAAATGCCTACAGAAGATAATCCCGTTAGCGATGAGAAGCGCATTCGGATGGCGCTGGATGCGCTGGGTTATCAGAATATATCTCTACCGCTCCTGGTGCTGCGGAAGCTCCACCCTCTGTGCAGGATCGCTGATTTTGATATTACCGTCACTCTCGTGCACCGGGATCGTGAGTGGATCGTAACTGATGTAGAGGCAGGAGACACCCGACAGCATCATTACGGATTGGCTGTGGATTACGGTTCTACCACCATTGTGATACAGCTGGTGGATCTGAATTCCGGGGCTGTGGTGGGGGAGGAGCAGGTTGTCAACGGTCAGGTTGCTTACGGCACCGATATTCTCACCCGGATCACTTTTTCAACGGAAGATGCGGCCCATGCAGATGATTTACAGAGGGTGACGGTGTCCAGCTTTGAAGAACTGCTGGACAGACTGACGGAGAGCACAGGCATCGAAGTTCGCAAATGCCCGCTCATGATCGTTTCCGGCAACACCACCATGATCCATTTTCTGCTGAAGCTGGACGCGTGGACGGTATTCGCGTCCCCTTACGCACCGGTGACCTCCGATCCCGGTTTCTTTTGGGGGAGGGAACTGGCGATGGATTTTGAGGGACTGGTTTACATCATTCCTGCGGCATCCAACTATGTGGGAGGCGATATTGTCAGCGGTCTGCTGGTGACGGATCTGCACAAACAGAAAGCACCCGGTATGTTCTTTGACATCGGCACCAACGGCGAGCTGGTCATCGGCAATCGGGAGTGGATCATAGCGGGCGCAGGTGCGGCGGGGCCTGCCCTGGAGGGCTATATAAGCCGCTTCGGAATGCGGGCAGCAGAGGGCGCCGTTGATTCTGTAAGGATTGATGGGGAGAATCTTTTCTATACCACCATCGGCAATAAGAAACCCGTTGGCATCTGTGGTTCCGGCATTATTGACCTGCTGGCCCAGATGCGCCTGAACGGATGGATCAACATTGCCGGTGAATTGAATCCCCAGGCGTCGCCCCGGATTCGGTATCTGGATGGGGAGTATGCCGCCGTGTATGCGACTGCGGAGGAATCCGCCTTCGGGGAGCCGTTGTATTTCTCTCAGACTGACATCATGCAGTATCTGGATACCAAGGCTGCTGCCTATACCATGGTGGAATGCCTGCTGGAAACGGCGGGGGTTGCGGGGGAAGACCTGGCCCATTGCTGGCTGTCGGGTGCGTTTCCCGCCCACTCGGATCTGGAGTCAGCCATTACCATTGGTATTTTCCCGGACCTTCCCAGAGAGAAATACACGGTGCTGCGGAACACATCTTTGGAGGGAGCCCGGCGGCTGTTGCTGGACTACGACCGGTTGGCAGAAGTGCGGATGCTTGCGGAGAATATCTACTGCGTCCAGTTCGCGTCCATTCCGGACTTTTTGGTCAGGATGCAGGCGGCGAAATTCATCCCCCATACGGATATGTTCCGTTATCCCAGAATTCTGGAGAGGCTTCATGGCGATGCGCAAATACGAGGTTGATTCAGACGGAATCGGTTGATATAATATAAGAAATCTCAATCTGTGAAAGGAGCAGGCAATATGAAATACTTGATTGTTGTCGACATGCAGAACGATTTCACAACAGGCAGCCTCGGCAGCCCCCACGCTGTGGCGATCATTCCCAATGTGCTCAGGAAGGTGAAGTCCTTCGATGGTCATGTCATCTTTACCAGAGACACACACGATCAGGAGTATATGAAAACCCAGGAGGGAAGAAAGCTTCCTGTGCCGCACTGCATCAAGGATACGGAAGGTTGGGAGATTTGCGGTGAGTTGAAGCCCTATGTCCATCATGTGGTGGATAAAATCACTTTTGGCAGCGTAGACCTTCCTGAGATCCTGAAGGAAACCGGAGAAGCCATTGAGGAAATCGAGCTCTGCGGTCTCTGCACGGATATCTGTGTCATTTCCAACGCCATGATTCTGAAGGCGGCATTTCCCGAGACCAGGATTACCGTGGATGGGAGCTGCTGTGCGGGTGTAACCATGGAAAGCCATGACACCGCGCTGAATGCAATGAAGGCAGTTCAGATCGAGGTGCTCTCCTGATATCCGTTGCAGTGGAAAACGGAGGTGATAAGGTGCCGTGTAGATGAGATCCCGAATGGAGGTCCATTCGGATCAGAGTTATCAACATATCACACCTGCTACAGCCTTGCAATCCGTGAGAATACCTCTGCTTTCGTCTATAATAAAGAAATTATGACAAAATAAGCTGTGCAGAGATCTGTGCATACTGTGTAGCAAATTGGTTATTGCTAAAACTCCCTCTGAATGGGCCTGTTCGGAGGGAGTTTTTGCGTGATTGGCTGATCCGGACGCTTCCGTCTCAGCGTCCACGGCTTTTGCCGTTGTGGGATTGCAGCCGGTGGGGCAGAGCGCATGATTTCAGTGGTTTATGAAATACTATCTTATGATTCTGTGGATGTTGTCTTGTACACAAACAATTCGTTGTTCAAACTAACTAAAATTTAGTGTCAGATTTTGTTGACAACAACTAATCATGGTGGTAGAATTCAACCGGAAAAAATAAGTGCTGCCATTTCGCACTTCAAATTAATGACACCGCGTTTCGCACCAGTGCCACAGACAGGAGGATTTTTATGTCAAAACGTACAGACATCAAGAAAATCATGATCATTGGCTCCGGACCCATTGTCATCGGACAGGCCGCAGAATTTGACTATGCAGGCACCCAGGCTTGCCTTGCGTTGAAGGAAGAGGGCTACCGGGTAGTATTGCTCAACTCCAATCCTGCCACCATCATGACGGATACATCCATTGCTGACAAGGTGTACATGGAGCCCCTGACCTTGGAGTATGTTGCGAGGGTTCTCCGCTACGAGCGCCCTGATGCCATTATTCCCGGCATCGGCGGCCAGACGGGTCTGAACCTGGCTATGCAGTTGGAAAAGAAGGGGATCCTGAAGGAGTGCCAAGTGGAGCTGCTGGGCACCAGCAGCCGTTCCATTGAGCGGGCCGAGGATCGGGAGCTGTTCAAAGAGCTGTGTCAGGAAATCGGGGAGCCTGTGATTCCCTCCCAAATCACCTACTCCCTGGAAGAAGCCAAAGCGGCTGCCGCAGAGATCGGTTATCCCGTGGTTTTGCGGCCCGCCTTTACCCTGGGCGGCACTGGTGGCGGATTTGCCTACAACGAAGAGGAGCTTATTGAGATCGGCACCAATGCCTTTCGCCTGAGTCCCGTGCATCAGGTTCTGGTGGAAAAGAGTGTGCGTGGCTATAAAGAGATCGAGTTCGAGGTCATGCGTGACGGTGCCGACCACGCCATCACCATTTGCGGCATGGAGAACATCGACCCCGTGGGCGTCCATACCGGCGATTCCATGGTTGTGGCCCCCATCATGACGCTCAATGACCACGATCTGAAGATGCTGAACGATTCCGCCATCAAGATCATCAAGGCCTTGAAGATTGAAGGCGGCTGCAACGTGCAGTTTGCCCTGAACCCCAACTCCTCCGAGTATTTCCTCATCGAGGTCAACCCCAGAGTATCCCGTTCCTCTGCCCTGGCCTCCAAGGCATCGGGCTATCCCATCGCTCGGGTCACCGCTAAGATCGCCGTGGGCATGACCCTGGAAGAGATCCCCATCGCCAATACCAACGCCGCTTTCGAGCCGAAGCTCGATTATGTGGTAGCAAAGCTGCCCCGGTTCCCCTTTGACAAATTTACCTCCGCCCAGAATCAGCTGGGCACCCAGATGAAAGCCACCGGCGAGGTCATGGGCATCGGCGCCACGCTGGAGGAAGCCCTGTTGAAGGGTACACGGAGCTTGGAATATGGTGTCAATCACATCTATCTGGCGAAGTTTGACGACATGAGCAATGAGGAGCTGCTGGACTATATCAAAGAATTCCGCTCCGACAATATCTTCGCTATCGCCGAGCTCATGGCTCGCGACGGCGTCACTGTTGACCAGGTCCACCAAATCACCCGGATTACCCCCTTCTTCCTGGAAGCTATCAAGCGGATTGTGGATATGGAATTTACCCTGAAGCATAATCCCTGGGATATTGAGATTATGAAAAAAGCCAAGAAGATGGGCTTCAGCGACCAGTATGTGGCCCGCATGTACAATTGCAGTGAGCTGGAAGTTTCTGATTTCCGCAGAGCCAACGGTCTGATCCCCTCCTTCCGGATGGTAGATACCTGCCATACGGGTGCTTATATCCCTTATTTCTATTCCTCTTACTCCGGCGAAAATGAATCGGTTCTGACGGACAGGAAGAAGATCGTGGTGCTGGGTGCAGGTCCCATCCGCATCGGTCAGGGTGTGGAGTTCGACTATTCCACCGTCCACGCCGTCGCCACCATCAAGGCCGCCGGATACGAGGCCATCATCATCAACAACAACCCCGAAACCGTCTCCACCGACTACACCACCGCCGACAAGCTCTACTTTGAGCCCCTGACACCAGAGGATGTCATGAACATCATCGACCTCGAAAAGCCCGAGGGCGTCATCGCTTCCCTGGGCGGTCAGACCGCCATCAACCTGGCGCAGCCCCTTTGCGACCGGGGCGTGAAGATCATCGGCACCGACTGCGCCGCCATCGACCGGGCAGAAAACCGGGATTCCTTCGAAAAGCTTCTGCTCTCCCTGGGTATTCCCCAGCCCAAGGGCGGCGCGGTGCTGACCATCGAGGACGGCGTGAAGATCGCGGAAGCCGTCGGCTATCCTGTACTGGTCAGACCCAGCTTCGTCCTGGGCGGCCGGGCCATGGAAATCGTGCCCAGTGAGACACTGCTGCGGCAGTACCTCCAACGTGCCTTCGATGTGGATGCCACCAAGCCCGTGCTGGTGGACAAGTATATCTCCGGCAAGGAAGTGGAGGTGGATGCCATCTGCGACGGGCGGGACGTCTTCGTGCCGGGCATCATGGAGCTGGTGGAGCGCACCGGCGTCCATTCCGGCGATTCCATCAGCGTCTACCCCTCCTTCAGCATTTCCAACAAGGTCAAGGGCACCATCCTGACCTACGCCAAAAAGCTGGGTCTGGGCATCGGCATCGTGGGACTGTACAACATCCAGTTCATCGTGGACAAGGATGAGAATGTGTTCATCATCGAGGTCAATCCCCGTTCCTCCCGGACTGTCCCCTTCCTGAGCAAGGCCACGGGATACAGCCTGGCGGACATCGCCACCAACGTGATCCTGGGCACCAGTCTGAAGGAACAGGGCATTTTTGACCTGTATCCTGCGGAAAAGAAGCGCTGGTATGTCAAAGCCCCCGTCTTCTCCTTTAACAAGATCCGGGGTCTGGATGCCTATCTGTCCCCGGAGATGAAGTCCACCGGCGAGGCCATCGGTTACGATGACAAGCTCCACCGGGCCATGTGCAAGGCCCTTCAGGCCGCTGGCATGACCCTTCAGAACTACGGCACCGTTCTGGCCACCATCGCCGACGAGGACAAGGACGAGGCACTGCCCCTGATCCGGCGGTTCTACGAGATGGGCTTCAACATCGAAGCTACCCCCGGCACCGCGGCCTTCCTGAAGAGCCACGGCATCCGTACCCGGACCCGGGGGAAGCTTTCCGACGGCAGCGAGGACATTCTGGAATCCATCCGGGCCGGTTATGTCAGCTATATCATCAACACCAGAACCATGACCAACGAAACCGGCGTTCACGACGGCAAGGCCATCCGTGCCTGCGCCGTGGAAAACGGCGTGACGGTGTTCACATCTCTCGACACCGTACGGATCGTGCTGGATGTCCTCGACGAGATTACCACCCGGATCTCGACAATTGATGCCTGATGTTGGCTTGCAGAAAGATTTTGATACTAACAGAGAAGAGGATCACCCGTGGGGTGATCCTCTTTTGTGATAATTGGATCGATTTCTTCTTATGCTGGACCAGGATAGAATCCAGAAAATGTACTTAGAACGTATACTTCTGGATCTTTGATGCGAAAACCATTGCATTTGCTCTCTCCACATTCAGTGATACCAGAAGAATCATGACGGCGCAATTCAGAATGACAGGTGCCCACAGATACAGAATATGGAGCATGTTGATATTCAGCTTGTACATACCACGCAGCTTTCTGACCAGCCAGGGGATAATGATCAGTCCAAGGATCAGGGGCGCATTTGCAAACAGCGTAAATGCCTTGAGCAGCGCTTCGTTGCCCAGGACATACTTCATGAAGTACAGGCCCATGTTCAGGGACGACTGGCACAGCTGGGACAGGAACAATACACCGCAGATCATCGTGTAATACTTGTTGCTAAAGAGAAGTCTGGCATCCTCCAGCAGCGTGTAGGGCTTCTCGTCCATTTGAATGACTTCCAGATCGGTTTTGTAGAGCTCATCCGGAGGCAGCTCCTTGACGGAGAGCGCAGAGATCGTATTTGCGATCAGACCGATCACCGCGTAGATGACAGCGATGGTTCTCCAGGCTTCAGCATTACCGCCCATTCCGGTTATGGCGTCAATTGTGAACGCCTGAAGGATCATTGTAGTCGCAAAAGCGAACATAAACCGGATAGATCCGAGCTGGACTCGCTCCGAGGTGGTCTTGGTTACCAGTGCTGTGAGGGTAGCGTAGGCAATGTTGTTTGCGGTGAAGAAAACAGCATTGAGAAGGGTGTACGTGATAAAGAAGTAAATATACTGCGCGGTCTTGCCCCAGGAGGTGGGGATCATGAAGATAGCGGCCAGCATTGCTGCGCAGCCAATGTAGCCAAGCAGCATCCAGGGACGTGCTTTTCCGAGCCGGGTGCGGGTCCTGTCGAGAAGGGTACCAAATAACAAATCGGTGATACCGTCCAGCAGATTGCTCAAAGCCATCAAGGTGCCCACGATGCCCATGTTCATCCCAACGGTATCCGTCAGGTAAAACATCATAAAAGTGGAAAGGAAAGCGTAGATGACATTCCCGGCGATATCACCTGAGCCGTACCCAATTTTGTTTTTCCAGTTCAAATAACGTTTATCAATCATGGGGATTCTCCTTCTATCCTGAAACAATCCATTTTTATTCGTGTGTGTTTATTATATATTGCAATCTGCGGTCACCAACGGCCACTGGTGCGGTGGTAAACGGCCACAGTGCGGTGCATCAGCGGTCGGCCTGAGTTAGCCTTTTTAAGACGGTTTTGCGGTGAAAATCGGCCAGTTTGCGGCCCGGCGGCCACCTGTT
>JAFTVM010000097.1 GCA_017465745.1 Oscillospiraceae bacterium | reverse complement strand
TTTGCTTTGGTATGCGTAATTTTTCCAATTTCAGAAAAAGAATCCTCTTCTGTAATACATAAAAATCGTGCCGGAGCTTTCGCTCCGACACGATCTACAGTTATTTCATTTTGGCTCTACCCCAACTATTGACATAGAACCTAAAAAAATTGCCCGTGACCAAAAGGTCACGGGCTTTTAATCTGCATTATTCTTCCAGCTCGTCGGCGTTGGTCAGGGAATCGATCAGCGCCTGGCGGTTGACGTCCATATAGGGCACCAGCACTTCCATGCCCCGGATCTTGGCGTCATAGTATCCGCCGTCCACGGGGATGCGCTGGGTGATGATCTCACACTCAGAGAGCATGGGGAACAAGGCCCAAACATAGTCGACGACTTTATCCTCCGTCAGATCCGTGGTGACCATGGGCAGAATATCGTCCAGCAGCACAAACATATCCCAGATACTCTGATCCTTGTAGGCCGTGATGAGGGCGTCGAGAACCTTGCGCTGGCGATCGGTTCGGCCGAAATCACTGGTACCGCCGCTGGAACGGTTGCGGGCATACCACAACGCCTGGGTGCCGTCCAGGGTCTGCAGGCCGGCGGACACGTAGTCGCCGCCCATCTTCTTGTTGATGTACTTTGCCTCCGCCTCGCTCAGTTCGATCTCCACGCCGCCCAGCAGATCGATGATATACTGGAACTGGTCGAAATCGACCTCCACATTGGCGTCCACCACGACGCCGAAGGACTCATACAGGGTCTTGTCCAGCAGCTCCATGCCACCCAGGTAGTAGGCCACATTGATACGGTCGTCATAGTAGCCGTCAGGCAGATCCAGATAGAGGTCACGCATGAAAGAGGTCATGGTGATGGTCTTCTTCACCTTGTTGAAGGTCACCAGGATCATGGAGTCGGAACGGGCACGATCCTCGCCGGGACGGCGGTCCTGACCGATGAGCATGACATTGACGATGTTGTCATCACCGCCGATGGTCTGGTAGACCTCGCCCCAGTCGACATCGTCTTCGTCAATATCGGGACCGGTGCCGTCATGGGTCTCGCCCTCGCCGTTCTGGATGGCGTCGATCTCCTCCTGGGACAGTGTCGGCAGCGTGGCATTTTTATCCACGTAATTCAGTCTGCCCAGCAGATACTCTGCGTATATCGTGACACCCAGCATGGCTGCCAGCACCAGACCCAGCACCACACAGATCACGATCAGTGCAATGCGTTTTCTTTTTCCGAACCGTTGTTCATCCATATTCATGCCCTCCAATGCGGATCGTCTGTCTTTCGTAACTTCTATTATAGTCTAGATTTCGACAGATTTCCACTTGTTTTTTTCAACAGCAATCCGCAAGTTGATTCGGACAATTTGTACACTGGATTTTAAGAACAATTAAGATTTGCAGGGTCCACCGAACATTGTAAAAAAGTGTCTGGAAGATTATTCCGATCCCGCCGCGCCCATGGCCAGGGCCACGCTGTCGGCCAGCCGGGAAATAAAGGCGGTATTGGTGGGGCGCGGCAGCTGACCGTCCGGATCCGGCTGGAAATACAGCCGCCACAGCTGCTCGTCCCGCTTGGTCCAGGCGGCGGCAATGGCGCTGCGGATGGAGCGCTCCACCTGAATAGGCGTGGCACAGCACAGGGCGGCCACCGTAGGGTACAGCTCCTTGGTAACAGACTGGGCAGGATCCCGCATCCGCTCCAGAACGGCTTCGCGCAGGTAGGCATAGCCCCGCAGCTTGGTGGGCACCCCCAGGGTCAGCAGCAGATTGGACACCGCCGTCCTGGGATCCGGCCGGGTAAACAGGGGCTGCTTCAGCCGCTGGCTCAGATCAGAGATCCTGGCCACAGTGGCCCGGACGTCGCAGGGCTTCAGCATCAGATACCCCACCCCCATCCGGCTCACCGCCTCCACCACATAGTCGCTGACATACCGGGAGGTAGCCAGCACCATGGGCTGCAGTCCCGCCGCAGCGGTCTGGCGCAGAATCGAGATCCCGTCCAGCCCCGGCAGCATCAGATCCAGCACCAGTATATCTGGCCGAAAGGAGTTGATGACCTCCATGGTTTCCCGTCCCTCCCGGCTGCGCCGCAGGATGTATGC
Organism: Oscillospiraceae bacterium; assembly: GCA_017465745.1. Taxonomy (GTDB): domain Bacteria; phylum Bacillota; class Clostridia; order Oscillospirales; family Oscillospiraceae; genus Faecousia. The sequence goes on along the minus strand of JAFTVM010000097.1, from coordinate 33,360 downwards.
CCCCCGCACCATATCCGCCAGGGCATCAGCAAATTCCTCCGAGGCATCGGCGATGAGCATTTTCAGTTTTTCCACCATTTGTCCCCTCTTTCCCGTTTCCTGTACAATAAAGTACCATATTCGGGATGGTTTGACAATTCCTGTAATTTCGCAATGTTTCGACACTTTCGCCGTCGAAAAGCTCGAAAAAAGGAGCCCGCAGCTGCGGGCTCCTTTACCAGCGGTTTATTCACCGAAGAAGTATTCGTACCACTCTTCGTAGCTGCCGTTTTCAGGCATGGGCTTTTCGCTTTCCTGCGGCGCATCCTCCCGGGGCTTGGCGTCCAGGGTGATGTCCATGGTCACATTGCCGGTGCCCTCCCGGTAGACGGTGATGGTGGTGGTCTCACCGCCCTCGAATTCCCGCAGGGCGCGGCCCAGATCGGTATAGCCGTCAATGTCGAAGCCTGCCAGGCCGATAATGATATCACCGGGCAGGATGCCAGCCTTGTCGGCGCAGCCGCCGGGCACCACGCTGTCCACCAGACAGCCCAGAGGATACTCGGGACTGGGTTCCAGGGTGTAGACACTGACGCCCAGGTAGGCGCTCTTGACATAGCCGAACTCCATCAGATCATCCAGGATGCCACGCACATCGTCAATGGGAATAGCGAAGCCGATGCCCTCGATGGAAGCGCCGGTGGCGCTCATGCCGGAATACTTGGCGGTGGTGATGCCCACCACTTCGCCCTTCATGTTGAACAGGGGGCCGCCGGAATTACCGGAATTGATGGCGCAGTCGGTCTGGATCATATTGATGACGGAGGAATCCGTGGAAACATTGCGCTCCTTGGCGCTGACAAAGCCCACGGTCAGGGTGGAGGTCAACTCACCCAGGGGATTGCCGATGGCGGCTACCTGATCGCCCACCACCAGGGCGTCGGAGCTGCCCAGCGTCACGGCGGTAAAGCCGTCCCCTTCCATCTTCAGCAGGGCCACATCGTTGTTTGCCTCATAGCCCACCAGGGTAGCCGGGTGGTAGCTGCGGTCGTGGAGCACCACGGAGATCTGCTGGCCATCCTCCAGCACGTGGTAGTTGGTGACCACATAACCGTCCTCTGTCAGGATGAAGCCGGTGCCGGTGGACATTTCCGTCTCGATGAGCACCACGGATTTTTCATTCCGGGCGAATACCTGGCCGGGGGTCAGTCCGCCGTCAACGCCCGTATTGGGGGTACCGGAAACGGAATCACCGGTGTTCTGCATCACATCCAGCTGCTCCTGCAGGTCGGCGATCTGCGCCTGCAGGAGGCCGATCCGGGCAGAAGCACGATCCTCCGCCATATCGGCGCCCCATCTGGCGGTCAGGAAATTCATGAATAGCACCGCGCCGATCAGCGCCAGCGTCAGCAGCCAGATCTTCCCCTTTTTGACCTTATGGGGCTTTTCGGGCGCAGGTTCTTCCTGCTGCGGAGCGGGCGTCTGTACCGGTGGAACCGGCGGTGCCTGAACGGGACGCTGATAGGGCATCATGTAGGGAGAATTCTCATAGGGGGAGCGGCGTCCGGGACGCTGGACCGGTGGAACCGGCTGGGGTACGTGCTGCTCTTCCGGGATCCGTGCGGTAGCGGATTCTACCGCAGGCTGCTCCGCGGGAGCCGCTTCTTCCCCGGTCACGGCGGTTATTTCTTCCGCCGCTTCTTCATTATGTTCAGGCTCCTGCTGAGGGAGCCGGTTTTCCATTTCATCCATGGGTTTGCCTCCTTTGGCTTGTCTTTCCTTATCCTACCGCCCAGTTGTGAAATATTTATGTACGCAGCAGAAAATGATGGAAAATTCTCCTTTATCATACCCTCTTTTCCCGACTGCGTCAAGAAAAAAGCGGCGGCAAATGCCGCCGCTTTCCCGTTTTACTTCTTGCGGAAGGACTTGCAGTCGGTGCACTGGTCCATGGTGGGATTGGTCTCGTGGGTACCCACCAGGATCTTGTTCAGGGAGCAGTAGTTCTCACCCTGGCAGTGATGGGCACACTGCTGGACGGTACACTCGATACATCTGTTGGCATTGCTGTTCATGGATAATTCCTCCTTTGAAATTAGGTTCAGCCATAGTATGGTCCGGGCAGTTGCTTTTTATGCGTTTGTGTGTTATCCTTAATTTGTTAACAATCAATACAATAAAGGAGACGATTCTCATGGCAAAGATCGCACCTTCCATTCTTTCCGCTGACTTCGCCAATCTGGAGGCAGCCATTCACAACTTAGAGCAGAACAACGCCGACTGGGTCCATGTTGACGTCATGGACGGCATTTTTGTGCCCAACATCACCATCGGCATCCCCGTGGTGGGCGCCCTGCGCAAGGTCACGGACCTGCCCCTGGACGTCCATCTGATGATCGACCGTCCCATCCGCTATGTGGAGGATTTCGTCAAGGCAGGTGCTGACTATGTCACCATCCACGTGGAAGCCGACCAGCCCCAGAACAATCTGGAAGCCCTGAAGAAGATCCGGGCGCTGGGCTGCAAGGCTGCCATCTCTTTGAAGCCCAAGACCCCCGCCGAGGTGGCCATCCCCTACCTGGAGCTGGTGGACATGGTTCTGATCATGACCGTGGAGCCCGGCTTCGGCGGCCAGAAATTCATGGCCGACATGATGCCCAAGGCAAAGCAGATCCGCGAGTGGCTGGACGACATCAACCCCGAGTGCGTCATCGAAGTGGATGGCGGCGTGGACTACAACACCGCTCCCCTGTGCAAGGAAAACGGCATCGAAGTCCTGGTGGCAGGCTCTGCCTACTTCAAGGCAGACGACCGGGCCAAGTTCGTCAAGTTCATTCAGGAATAATCGGTTTTTTCAACATCCTGACGATTTCCACCCCATTTCCGCACCTGTTTTTTACAGCCGGACAGATTGACATTCCACTTCCGCAAATGTATAATAACAGGTGGAAAATGTTTATTTTCCAAGCATTATCAATCCAAGGACGAAGAACACACACGCTCCCGTCTTTTGAAAAGAAAGGAAAATTGCCATGATTTATAGTGCAGAAGTACAGCATATGTGCTCCGTTGGCAAGGGCGCCTATCACGGCCCCGCTCCCATTCCCGAAGAGGGCAAGTGGGTCCAGGTCAAGCAGATCTCCGACGTCAGTGGTTTCACCCACGGCATCGGCTGGTGCGCTCCCCAGCAGGGCTGCTGCAAGCTGACCCTGAACGTCAAGGAAGGCATCATCGAGGAAGCTCTGGTGGAGACCCTGGGCTGCTCCGGCATGACCCATTCCGCCGCTATGGCCGCTGAGATCCTGATCGGCAAGACCCTCCTGGAGGCTCTGAACACCGACCTGGTCTGCGATGCCATCAACACCGCTATGCGCGAACTGTTCCTGCAGATCGTTTACGGCCGCAGCCAGTCCGCATTCTCCGAGGACGGCCTGGCCGTCGGCGCTTCCCTGGAGGACCTGGGCAAGGGTCTGCGCAGCCAGGTTGGCACCATGTTCGCCACCAAGGCAAAGGGCCCCCGCTACCTGGAGATGGCCGAAGGCTACGTCACCCGCGTTGCGCTGAACGAGGACAGCTTCATCACCGGCTACGAGTTCGTCAACCTGGGCAAGATGATGGACTTCATCAAGAAGGGCGACGACGCCAATGTCGCTCTGGAGAAGGCCAAGGGCCACTACGGCCAGTTCGAGGGTGCCGCCAAGTACATCGATCCCCGCCACGAATAAGAGGAGGACTACACAATGGCTTTGTTTGAAGGTTACGAAAGAAAAATCGACAAGATCAATGGTGTCCTCGCTCAGTACGGCCTGAACTCTGTGGAAGAGTGCCGTGAACTGTGCCAGTCCAAGGGCTTCGACCCCTACACCATCACCAAGGGCATCCAGCCCATCTGCTTCGAGGACGCCGCATGGGCCTACACCGTCGGCGCCGCCATCGCGCTGAAGAAGGGCGTCAAGAACGCTGCTGAGGCTGCTGAGGCCATCGGCATCGGCCTGCAGGCATTCTGCATCCCCGGCTCCGTCGCTGAGGACCGCAAGGTCGGTCTGGGCCATGGCAACCTGGGCGCCATGCTGCTGCGTGAAGAGACCAAGTGCTTCGCCTTCCTGGCCGGCCACGAGTCCTTCGCCGCCGCTGAGGGTGCCATCGGCATCGCCCGCTCCGCCAACAAGGCTCGTAAGGAGCCCCTGCGCGTCATCCTGAACGGCCTGGGCAAAGACGCCGCTCAGATCATCTCCCGCATCAACGGCTTCACCTACGTTCAGACCCAGTTCGACTACTACACCGGCGAGCTGAAGGTCGTCAACCGCATCCCCTACTCCAAGGGCGAGCGCGCTGCCGTCAACTGCTACGGCTGTGACGATGTCCGCGAGGGTGTTGCCATCATGCACGCTGAGGGTGTTGACGTTTCCATCACCGGTAACTCCACCAACCCCACCCGCTTCCAGCATCCTGTCGCCGGCACCTACAAGAAGGAGTGCATCGAGCAGGGCAAGAAGTACTTCTCCGTCGCTTCCGGCGGCGGCACCGGCCGTACTCTGCATCCCGACAACATGGCTGCAGGTCCCGCTTCCTACGGTCTGACCGACACCATGGGCCGTATGCACGGTGACGCTCAGTTCGCCGGCTCCTCCTCCGTCCCCGCACACGTTGAGATGATGGGCTTCCTGGGCATGGGCAACAACCCCATGGTCGGCGCTACCGTCTCCGTCGCTGTCGCTGTCGGCGAGGCTGTCAAGGGCTAAGCTCTTTTCCTGAAAATGAATCCGGCACCCCTCGGGGTGCCGGATTTTTTGCCGTTCTTCAAATTGTAGTTTATTGCTCTGCAGCCAGATCAACGTAGCCGAGAACCATGGAGGTATAGTCCACAGTGGTCTCATACTTTTCCATGGCGGCGGGGATGATGCCATTGGCGATCTCGGTCTCCAGGTCAGCCTGGGCGGTGACGTACCAGATGGGGTGGCTGCCGGAGAAGTACATGACATGGTAGCCGTAGACGGTCTTCACCAGGCCGTAGTCGCCGATCTCGCGGCTCTCATCGAAGCACCAGTCGTTGAACTCGGTGACCATGTCGCCCTCAGCAACGTAGGTGTACAGACCGCCCTGGTCGCCGTTGGAGTCGTCGGTATTCACCTTTGCCAGATCGGCGAAGGTCTCCTCGGTGGCCTCGCCTGCCAGCCAGTTGTCCAGAATGAGCTGCGCCTCCACACGGGCTGCCTCCCACTCCTCCTCGGAGTAGGTGGTGGTACCGTCCTCGGCAGTGGTACCGCCGTTGGGCATCACCAGAATGTGGCGGACGTCCACATAGTTGCCGGTGTCCTTGGTCAGGCCGTTGGCCTCGTAATCGGCAGCGTTGCTTTCGAAATAGGTCTCGATCTCTTCGTCGGTGGGCAGCATCTGCTCGTAGAGGGCGTTGAAGTACAAGTAGCCCAGGTAGTAGGTCTGCATGTAGTCGAGATATGCTTCCTCGGTGCTGCCGGGACCCACATACTGCACCAGCATCTCCTCCAGGGAGGCAAAGCCCGCAGCTTCCGCGCTGGCGGTGATGTCATCGCGCAGAGCGGCAATATAGGTCTGGTAATCCTCATTCTCCTTGTCAAAGCCGGCGGCAATGGCCTCCTGCGCCAGGGATTCATAGGCGTTCCAGGCATCCAGGCCGCAGTCCAGGAAGTACTGCTGCCAGGTCCAGTTCTCGTCCATCATCTGGGTATCCAGGGGTTTGGTGTAATCCATGCCCAGCGCGGAGGCATATGTGCCGTACTCGTTCAGGAAGGAAACCACCTGCATCCAGTAGTAGATCTGCAGATCGGCGTTGGTCAGCGCCTGATCGCCCATGGTAGCCACCACCTTGGCGGCATCAGCAGCGGCCTGCTCGTCGGAGACGGTGTAGGTGCCCTTGCAGGTCACATCATCATGGTTGCCGTCAGGGGGAACGGTGCCGGCAACGGAGCCATCGGGCTCGGTGGGATCGGTGACGCCGCTGACGCCGCCCATAAGCAGGGCAGCAATGACCGCCACGATCAGCACCACGGCCACAACAGCAATGGCGATCTCCATGGGAGAACGCTTGTCGCCGACAGGCTTTTTGACTTCTTCTGCTTCAGGCTGGACGATGGCTTCATCGGGAACCTGATTGATTTCGTTTTCGTTCATGTCGGATCCTCTTTCTAAAGTAAAGTGATACTCCGTCAGTTTACCATGCAAAAATCACAATTGCAAGGGCTGTTACAAAATATTTACAACCTTTCAGCTGGAATTCAGCCTTGCAAACAGGCTCGAAAAATGATATTATATATGATTGAGATAGTATCCACTGGAGGATGAACCATGAACACCAAGACTACTGTGATTACCGAGGCGCAGCTGGCAAGCCAGTTCGCCTATTGTGATAAAATTGCCGCCTGGTGGCACGAAACAGAGACCACCCCCACCGCCTATGTGGAGACCTACGGCTGTCAGCAGAACGAAGCCGACTCCGAAAAGCTCAGAGGCTACCTGGTCCAGAGCGGCTACGCCATCGTCCGTGAAGCCGAGGGTGCCGACGTTGTCGTCATGAACACCTGCGCCATCCGGGAGCATGCCGAGCAGCGCGTGTTCGGCAATCTGGGCGCCCTGACCCACACCAAGCGCCGCCACCCCGGTCAAAAGATCTTCCTGTGCGGCTGCATGGCCGGCGAGACCAAGGTATCCGAGCGCATCAAAAAGAGCTTCCCCCACGTGGACGGCGTCTTCTCCACCCACCACCTGTGGCAGTTCCCGGAGATTCTGTGGAACGTGCTGAACCGGAAGAAGCGCCAGTTCTATGTGGAGGACGAGGCAGGCTCCATCGCCGAGGGTATTCCCCAGGTCCGTGACTCCAAGCTGAAGAGCTGGGTGTCCATCATGTACGGCTGTAACAATTTCTGTACGTATTGCATCGTCCCCTACGTCCGGGGCCGCGAGCGCAGCCGGAAAAAGGAGGACATCCTGGCCGAGTGCCGCCAGCTCATCGAAAACGGCACCCGGGAGATCACCCTGCTGGGCCAGAACGTCAACTCCTACGGCAAGGACCTGTATTCTGACTTCGACTTTGCCGACCTGCTGGCTGAAATCGCCCAGATCCCCGGTGATTTCCTGATCCGCTTCATGACCAGCCACCCCCGGGATGCTTCTGAGAAGCTTTTCGACACCATGGCAAAGTATCCCAAGATCGCCAAGCAGTTGCATCTGCCCTTCCAGTCCGGCTCTTCCCGGGTGCTGAAGGCCATGAACCGCCACTACGACCGGGAAACTTACCTCAAGAAAGTCAATTATGCCAAGTCCGTCATGCCCGACCTGGTACTGACCTCCGACGTTATCGTGGGCTTCCCCGGCGAGACCGAAGAGGAATTCGAGGAGACCATCTCCCTGATCCAGGATGTCCACTACGATTCCCTCTTCACCTTCATCTTCTCCCCCCGTACCGGCACCCCTGCCGCCACCATGGAAGACCCCACCCCCAAGGAGGAGAAGAACCGCCGCTTCGACAAGCTCTGCGCGGTCCAGAACGCCATCTCCGAGCAGATCCACGAGGCTTACGTGGGCAAAACCATGCGCTGCCTCGTGGACGGCAAAGAAGGTGAGCTGCTCACCGCCCGCACCGAGGGCGGCCGCCTGGTGCGCTTCGAAGGCTGTGATTCCCTCATCGGCACCTACCAGAACCTAAACATCACCGGCTCCACCACCTGGAGTTTGACCGGCGCGCTGGCATAACGCCGCCGCATATTATATAGAAAGAGGTTAAGCCAATGGCCAAACCTGTCAATGAAATGACGCCCATGAAGCGTCAGTATTACGATATCAAGGCGCAGAATCAGGACTGCATCCTGTTCTTCCGGCTGGGCGATTTTTACGAGATGTTCGACGAGGACGCCAAGACTGCCGCCCGGGAGCTGGACCTGACCCTGACCACCCGGGACCGGGGCAAGCCCAAGGAGGAACAGACCCCCATGTGCGGCGTGCCCTACCACTCCGTGGATTCCTATATCGCCCGGCTGGTCCAGAAGGGCTACAAGGTGGCCATCTGCGAGCAGATGGAAGATCCCGCCACCGCCAAGGGCATCGTGGAGCGGGACATCACCCGCATCGTCACCCCCGGCACCGTGACGGAAAGCTGCATGCTGGACGAGAATAAGAATAACTACATGGCCTGCCTGTACAGCGAGGGCGGCAAGTTCGGCCTGGCCTTCTGCGACGTTTCCACCGGTGCCTTCTTCGCCACGGTCTGCGGTGATGCCCAGAGCGTCGCCTCCGAGCTGGGCCGTTTCGCCCCCAGCGAGTGTATCCGCTTCGGCGGCGAAGCCCATTGCGAGACCATCGACGACGCCCTGTTCCGCCGCTTAAGCTGCTGTGTCGACGAGGGCAAGCCCGAACAGTTTGATTTAGCAGCCGCAGAAGAACTACTCGAGCGGCATTTCCATAAAGATCTTGCTTCCCTGGGGCTGACGGGTCTCCCCGCCGCCATCATCGCTTGCGGCACCCTGCTGCAGACCCTGCTCTTCGTTCAGAAGAATGACCTGGCGCATATCCGTGAATTGCAATACTACACCACCGGCCGGTTCATGGAACTGGATCTGGACGCCCGGCGGAATCTGGAACTGACGGAAACCATGCGTTCCAAGGAAAAGAAGGGGACGCTGCTGTGGGTGTTGGACAAGACCCGCACCGCCATGGGCGGACGGATGCTGCGCTCCTGGCTGGAAAAGCCCCTGCTGGATCCCGTTGAGATCGGCCGCCGCCACACCGCTGTGGAGGAGCTGGTGGATTCCACCATCATCCGGGGCGAGCTGGAAGAAGCCCTGCGGGACGTCTCCGACCTGGAGCGTGTCATGACGCGGATCTGCACCGGCACCGTCAACTGCCGGGACCTGCTGGGTCTGGCCCGGGGCTTCCGGGCGCTGCCCGAAGTCAAGGCACAGCTGCAGCAGCTGGAGTCCCCCCTGCTGCGGAAGCTGGAGCAGGCCATTGATCCCCTGACGGACTGTGCTGACCGGATCGAGCAGACCATCGTGGACGAGCCGCCCCTGACCATCCGGGAAGGCGGCATCATCCGCCGGGGCGCCAACGCCGACGCCGATAAGCTCCGTGACATCATGGAAGGCGGCAGCGGCACCATCGCCGCCATCGAGGCAAGTGAAAAGGAAAAAACCGGCATCCGCAGCCTGAAAGTGGGCTTCAACCGGGTGTTCGGCTACTATATCGAGGTTTCCCGCAATTTCTCCGACCAGGTGCCCGCCCATTATGTCCGTAAGCAGACCCTGGCCAACTGCGAGCGCTACATCACCCAGGAGCTGAAGGAACTGGAAAACCAGGTGCTTACCGCCAAGGAGCGGCTGACTGCCCTGGAATATCAGATCTTCCAGGAGCTGCGGGAATTCCTTGCCCAACAGGCCGCCCGGGTGCAGCTGACTGCTGCTGCCGTGGCCGCCACGGACACCCTTTGCAGCCTGGCCACTGTGGCCGTCCAGCGGGGCTACTGCCGTCCTGAAATAACCCTGAACAATGAAATCGCGATTACCGATGGCCGCCACCCGGTGGTGGAAGTGATGCTCAAGGACTCCCTCTTCGTCCCCAATGACACCCATCTGGGTGCCAGGGACAACCAGGTGTCCATCATCACCGGTCCCAATATGGCGGGTAAATCCACCTATATGCGCCAGGTGGCGCTGATTGTACTGATGGCCCAGATGGGATCCTTTGTGCCCGCCCGGAAGGCCACCATTGGCCTTGTGGACCGGGTCTTCACCCGCATCGGCGCCAGCGATGACCTGGCCTCCGGCCAGTCCACCTTCATGGTGGAAATGGCGGAAGTCGCTTCCATCCTGCGCTATGCCACCGCCCGCAGCCTTCTGATCCTGGATGAGATCGGCCGCGGTACTTCCACCTACGACGGCATGTCCATTGCGAGAGCCGTTCTGGAATACGCCGCCAATCCCAAGCGCCTGGGCGCCAAGACCCTCTTCGCCACCCATTACCACGAGCTTTCCACCATGGAGGACAAGCTGCCCAATGTGAAAAACTACAACATCGCCGTGAAGAAGCGGGGCGACCAGATGATCTTCCTGCGCAAGATCGTCCCCGGCGCCACCGACGACAGCTTCGGCATCGAGGTGGCCAAGCTGGCGGGCATCCCCAACGCCGTCATCACCCGTGCAAGAGAAATTCTCTGCGAGCTGGAAAGCGGCACGGCTGCCCCCGTCCCCGTGAAAGCCGCCGAGCCTGACGACCAGATGACCATGCTGGATCTGCGGGGCCAGGATATCTGCGCCGAGCTGGAAAAGATCACATTGGAGACCCTGACTCCCATCGAAGCCATGAACGAGCTGTACCGGCTCAAGAAAATGCTGAACTGATATGAAATTTCTTCCCAATCTGACCCGCAAAGAGATGAAATACGGCCTGATCACCATGCTCGTCTGCATGCTGCTCCTGCCCCCGGTGCTTTCCCTGGCTCTGCCCGGATGGAGCGCCGGACGGCTGAATTTCACCGCCTATTTCATCACCGCCGGTGCGGCAGTGTACGTGCTGCGGCGCTATCTGCTGCAGAATCTGAAAATCGCGGTTTCCCATCCCTTTTACTGCGTTTACTACGCCGTGCTGAGCTACCTGGGCTATATGGTTTTCACTGAGCTGGTGACGAACATTGTTTACACCGCCGCCCCCGGCTTTGTGAACCTGAACAACGAAAACGTCACCGCTATGCTCGACAGCGAATTCGGCCTGATGGCTTTCACCACCGTGGTGCTGGCGCCCATTGCCGAGGAGTGCCTGTTCCGGGGCCTGCTGCTGCGGGGCGTCTATGACCGCAGCCCGGTTCTGGCCTGGGTGCTGTCCGTTGGCCTGTTCGCCGCCATCCATGTGACAGGCTTCATCCGCAGCTACGCTCCCCTGGAGCTGCTGCTGGCTTTTGTCCAGTATCTGCCCGCCGGTATCGCGCTGTGCTTTGCCTACCGGCGCGGCGGCAGCATCTTTTCCCCCATCCTGACCCACGCCATCGTCAACTCCATGGCCGTGTTGTCCGTCACGAGGTGATTTCATGCCCAAGATCATTCAATTATCGACCCATATCGCCAACCTCATCGCCGCCGGCGAGGTGGTGGAGCGGCCCGCGTCCGTGGTCAAGGAGCTCCTTGAAAACGCCGTGGACGCCGGGGCCTCCAAGGTCACCGTGGAAATGAAGGACGGCGGCATGACCTTCCTGCGGGTCACCGACGACGGCTGCGGCATGTCCAAAGAGGATGCCCGCACTGCATTCCTGCGGCATGCCACCTCCAAGCTGCGCACCGCCGAGGATCTGGCCGCCATCGCCACCTGCGGCTTCCGGGGGGAAGCCCTGGCCGCCATCGCCTCCGTCAGCCGCATCGATCTGCTGACCAAGACCCCCTCCTCCATTGAAGGCGTATCCCTCCGGCTGGAGGCGGGAACCATCGTGGAGGAATCGGAAGCCGGCTGTCCCGACGGCACCACCATCATCGTCCGGGATCTGTTCTACAACACTCCCGCCCGAATGAAGTTCATGAAATCCGACACGGTCGAAGGCTCCCGGGTCACCGCCGCCGTGCAGCTGCAGGCGCTGGCGCACCCCAGTGTTGCCTTCCGCCTGATCAAGGACGGCAAGGAAGTCCTCTCCACCCCCGGCACCGGAAAGCTGGAAGCCGCCGTCTACTGCGTCTATGGCCGGGAGTGCGCCAAAATGGCAAAGGTGGACAGCCGCTGGGAGCAGTATTCCCTGTCCGGCTTCGTTTCCAAGCCCACCGACGCCCGGCCCAGCCGGAGCCTGCAGACCTTCTTCGTCAACGGCCGCCCCGTCAAGTCCAAGCTGCTCATCGCCGCCCTGGAGGAAGCCTACCGCAACCAGATGATGGTGGGCAAATTCCCCGCCTGCGTGCTGCATCTGAATCTGCCCACCAACGCCGTGGACGTCAACGTCCATCCGGCGAAAACCGAGGTGAAATTCCTCAACGAAAAGGCCGTTTTCGACTGCGTTCACTATGGCGTCCTGGGTGCCCTGAACCGCACCCCCGACCGGCCCGATGTGCAGTTCAAGGCCGCCCCCAAGGCTGCAGAGCCGCCCAAGCCGGTCATTCCCGCGCCGAAGCCCTACACGCCTGCTGTATCCGCCGCACCTGCCAAGAAAGAGCAATTCTTCCGCACCATGACGGCGGAAGAATATAAAACCTTCTCCTCCGCTTTGAAGGACGCCCCCCAGCCCAGGCCCGCAGCCGCTATCGCTGCTGCCGCCAGGGTGGAACGTTCTCCCTCTGTTCCCGTCCGGGAAACGGTGCTGCTGCCCCGGGTGGATGTGCCTAAGGAAATGCCCAAGCTGCCGCCTCTGCCCCCCGCTCCCGATCCCGTCGACGGGGTCGATGCCCACATCGACCCAATCCCCGCACCTGCGGAGCCTGAGATGGAACAGACCGCGCTGGAAATGCCCGCCGAGATCCAGTGGCGCATGGTGGGCGAGCTGTACAATTCCTATGTTATTGTGGAGCAGGGCGACAACGCCTTCCTCATCGACAAGCACGCCGCTCACGAGCGGATCCTCTTCGAAAAGCTGAAAGCCAATCAGGAGAAGATCTCCTCCCAGGCCCTCCTGACCCCTGTCCCCGTCCGCCTGTCCCCCGCCGCTGCGGCGGAGCTGGTGTCCAACAAGGAAATGCTGGAGGAGCTGGGCTTCGAGATCGACGAATTCGGCGAAAACACCGTCCTCCTGCGCCAGATCCCCATGGACTTAAGCCCTGATGACGCAGCCGACGCTGTAGAATCTATGGCCGCCGACCTGCTGTCCGGCCGCCGGGAAAAGAAGGACAATGTCCGGGATGAAGTCCTCCACACCGTGGCCTGCAAGGCCGCCATCAAGGCCGGCTGGAACACCAGCGAGGAAGAGCTGCTGGTCCTCGTCAAGGAAGTCATGGCCCGGGAAGAGCTGAAATACTGCCCCCACGGCCGCCCCATCTGCATTACGCTGAGTAAGAAGCAGCTGGAGAAGCAGTTCAAGAGAGCATAAAAATTGGAGGTGCTTACCCCCATGAACAATATCATTTGCATCGCCGGTCCCACCGCCTCCGGCAAGACCGCCCTGGCTGTGGAGGTCGCCAAAATGACAAACGGCGAGGTGGTTTCCTGCGACTCCATGCAGATCTACCGCCGCATGGACATCGGCACCGCCAAGCCCACCATCGAGGAAATGCAGGGCATCCCCCACCACATGATCGATGTGGCGGAGCCGGACGAGGATTTTTCCGTCAGCCGCTACTGTGAGATGGCGTCCCCCATCGTCGACGACATCGTCGCCCGGGGCAAGACTGCCGTCATTGCCGGCGGCACCGGCCTTTACATGGATTCCCTGATCCGGGGAAATAATTTCGCCCCCTTCCCCTCCACGGGCCAGCGGGAGCGCCTGGAAGCCCAGGCGGACGAAATGGGCATGGCATACATGATGGACTGGCTGCGCCGCATCGATCCGGAAGCTGCCGCCCGGATCCATGACCGCAAGCGGGCCCTCCGGGCGCTGGAGGTTTATCTGGAAACCGGAGAGACCATCACGGAGCACAACCGGAAGACCCAGCTGATCCCGCCCAAGTACGCCCCTCTGTGGCTGGGTCTGGACTTTGCCCACCGGGCGGAACTGTACCGCCGTATTGATCTGCGGGTGGAGATCATGCTGCAGCAGGGACTTGTGGAGGAAATTCAGAACCTGTTGAATTCCGGTATCCCCGCCAAGTGTACCGCCATGCAGGCCATCGGCTACAAGGAATTTGTGAACGCTCTGGAAGGAAACGGCACCATCGCCGAAGCCGCCGCTGAGGTTCAGAAATCCTCCCGCCATTACGCCAAGCGCCAGCTGACCTGGTTCCGCCGCAACAAAGCCATGAATTGGCTGATTCGCGGGAACGGCGAAGGAGCCGATCAAATTCTTGAAAAGGCCCGACGGGTTATTTTCAATTCCGACAAGTGAAAAATGGTAGGATATGTGTATCCCAAACTCAAAGAAAGAAGGTATACATATGTCCGACAATATGAACTTACAGGAATCCATTCTCAAGGAGTGCCGCCGGGACAAGGTCCCCGTGACTCTCTTCCTGATGAATGGTTTCCAGCTCCGCGGGATCGTCACGGGCTATGACAGCTTCGTGGTGGTGCTGGTGAGCGATGGCAAGCAGCAGATGATCTACAAGCACGCCATCTCCACCCTGGCCCCGATCCGGCCGCTGAAAGCAGCCAGTGTATAAAAACAAGGGCAGCGGAGCAACCGCTGCCCTTGTTTTTTCTGTCTTATGTAGGGCGGGGTCATGACCCCGCCGATCAGCTATCGGCTTTCTGCTGCGTAACGTTCGATGCACAGACTGATTCTGCGAAAAACTGATACCACTCAATCGACCAAGTGCGTCGGCGGGGTCATAACCCCGCCCTACAATGTCTTTATAGAAAGAAGGAGCAATTACAATGTCTATTGCTGAAAATATTGCCCGGATCCGCGCCCAGATGGCAGAAGCTGCCATTGCCTGCGGCCGGGATCCCAAAGATATCAAGCTCTGCGCCGCCACCAAGATGAACGACGCCGATGCCGTCCGCCAGGCAATCGCCGCCGGTGTGGACTGCTGCGGTGAAAACCGCGTCCAGGAGCTGGTGGCCAAGGGCAAGGAGAATGCCTACGAGGGCGCTCCCGTCCATTTTATCGGCCATCTGCAGACCAACAAGGTCAAGCAGGTGGTGGGCCATGTGGATCTGATCCAGAGCGTTGACCGCATCAATCTGCTGGAGGCCATCCAGAAAGAGGCGGCCAGGCAGGCTATCGTTCAGGACATCCTGCTGGAGGTCAACGTTGGCATGGAGGAAAGCAAGAGCGGTTTCGCCGTTTCTGAAGTTCTCCCCCTGCTCGAACATATCGCCGATTATCCCAATGTCCGGGTCTGCGGACTGATGGCAATTCCTCCCATTAGTCATAATGACGGAGATAACGTCAAATTTTTTCAAGAAATCTTCAACCTTTCTGTTGACATAACGGCAAAAAAATACGATAATGTATCTGTGCATATTTTGTCTATGGGCATGTCCGACGATTATGCCGACGCGATCCGGTGCGGCAGCACCATGATCCGCGTGGGTACCGCCATCTTCGGCGCCCGTAACTACGCAGCGCCTCATCAATAATACAGATGTGAAAATATACAGGAGGAATATAGAGATATGAGTTTTTGGGATAATGTGAAGAAGTTTGCCCAGCCCTACAGCGACGACGAGTTCGACGATTACGACGAAGACGATTACATGGAGGATTACGAGGAGCCCGCTGAAAAGCCCCAGCCCCGCCGCCGCCGTCCCGCTGCTCCCGCCGCAGCTCCCGCTGTGGAGGAAGAGGAGGACGCTTTCACCGGCTTCACTCCCGCTCCCGCTGCACCCGTTGTTCCCTCCGCTCCCACCGGCAGCTTCAGCGGCCGCGTGGTCGGTTCTTCCAACGCCGGCAAGCAGGAAGTCATCCTGTTCCGCCCCGTGAACTTCAACGATGCTTCCAAGGCTGCCGATGATCTGCGCGCCCGCAAGGTCGTGGTGGTCAATCTGGAGAACGTGGACAAGGCCATGGCCCGCCGTGTTGTGGACTTCCTGTCCGGCTGTGCCTACTCCATCGACGGCTCCGTCAAGAAGATCGCCCAGGCTGCTTACCTGTTCTGCCCCTCCCACCTGGTTGTAAACGGTGACCTGGAGAGCATGCAGGCAGAAGTCGACAGCTACGTCTAACCCAGAGGGGAGAGAACCACAATGTTTACACCCCAGCAGATCGAACAGATCTCCTTCGGTAAGGCCACCTTCGGCGGCTACAACATGGACGATGTGGACGCCTTTCTGGAGCCCCTGACCGAGGATTACATTACCCTGTACAAGGAAAATGCTCTGCTCAAAAGCAAGATGCGTGTCCTGGTGGGCAAGCTGGAAGAGTACCGCAAGAACGAAGCCAGCATGCGCGAAGCCATCGCTGAGGCACAGCAGCGCTGTGACCAGATGGTTCTGGAGGCGCAGGACCGCTGTGCCCAGATGATCGGCGACGCCAATGCCGCCGCTGAGGAGAACACCCGCAACGCCGACGCCCTCATCGCCGCCGAAAACGCCCGCATCGACGAGGCCCGCCGCGCCGCCGCTGCCAAGATCGACGAGATCGAGGAGCAGATGCGCGCCTGCATCCATGCCCTGGAGCGGATCAAGCGGGCTAACGCCCCCGCCAATACGCCCAAGGCTGAAGCCAGTGATGCCGATTCCGTGGCAGACCAGATCTCCCACAGCCTGGAAGCCCTGGTGGGCACCACCGAGGAGACCCATCCCAAGGCAGAGCCCAAGCATCCCACCAACGACACCACCACCAGCAAATTCGCCAACCTGCAGTTCGGCCGTAACTACGACCCCACCCAGCGGTAAGCGACAAGTGAATATTTCATGCGACGATGAGGACACGTGGCCTTTGACCACCCCTTCCAGAGAGCTGCCGGACGGTGCAAGGCAGCAAGGGACCGACCGCCATATCACCTCTGAGCAGCGCACCCAACGCCCGTCCGGGGTCAGTAGACTGCGCCGATTTGCGCCCGTTACAGCGCCTACGAGTGCTGGCCGCAAGGTCAGAACAAGAGTGGTACCGCAGAGGTTATTGCGCCTTTGTCTCTTAGATTAGGGACAAAGGCGCTTTTCTTTGCGCCCAAAATCGAAATTTTCAAATGGAGGCAAGAATTCCAATGGAATACAAAAACACCATCATCACCCCGAAGACCGGTTTCCCCATGAAGGCCGGTCTGCCTGCCCGGGAGCCCAAAATGCTGGAGCGTTGGGAAGAGCAGGACCTGTACCAGCTGATGCTGGAGAAGAATAAGGACCTGCCCCGCTTCGTTCTGCACGACGGCCCTCCCTTCTCCAACGGCTATATCCACATGGGTCACGCCCTGAACAAGACCCTGAAGGACTTCATCGTCCGTTCCCACGCCATGATGGGCTTCTACACTCCCTATGTCCCCGGCTGGGATAACCACGGCCTGCCCATCGAGCGCGCCATCGAGACTTCCAAGAAGAAGCTCAACAAGGACATGACCGTCCCCGAGTTCCGCACTGCCTGCTCCGAGTTCGCTGAGGACTTCATCCAGAAGCAGATGACCGGCTTCAAGCGTCTGGGCGTCGTGGGCGACTGGAAGCACCCCTACCGCACCATGGACAAGCACTTTGAGGCTCAGGAAGTCAAGGTCTTCGGCCGCATGTTTGACAAGGGCTTCATCTACAAGGGCCTGAAGCCCGTCACCTGGTGCCCCTTCTGCGCCACTGCCGTGGCTGAGGCCGATATCGAGTACAAGGACGATCCCTGTACCTCTGTCTATGTCAAGTTCCCCATGCATGACGATCTGGGCAAGCTGGCCGGTTTCGACCTGAGCAAGACCTTCTTCGTCATCTGGACCACCACCATCTGGACCCTGCCCGGCAACATGGGCATCTGCCTGCATCCCCGGGATGCCTACGTCCTGGTGAAGGCAGAAAACGGTGAGACCTACATCATGGCCGAGGCCCTGATGGAAAAGACCATGAAGATGGGCGGCTTCAAGAACTACGAGGTCCTGGCCACCTATCCCGGCCAGTTCTTCGAGAACATGCTGGCCAAGCATCCCTTCCTGGACAAGACCTCCCGCCTGGTCAACGCCGAGTACGTCACCATGGATTCCGGTACCGGCTGTGTCCACACCGCTCCCGGCTTCGGTGCCGACGACTACCAGACCTGCATGCGCTACGGCATGGAGCTGGTGGTTCCCGTTGACGACTATGGCCGCCACACCGACTACGCCGGCAAGTACGCAGGCCTCAAGACCGAGGAGAGTAACCCCATCATCAAGGCCGACATGGAGGAATCCGGCATGCTGTTCGCCGCCGAGCAGATCATGCACTCCTACCCCCATCACGACCGCTGCAAGAAGCCCGTCATCTTCCGCGCCACGCCCCAGTGGTTCTGCTCCGTCGAGTCCTTCAAGGACGCTGCCATCAAGGCCATCGAGGACGTCAAGTGGTTCCCCGCCTGGGGCGAAG
Organism: Oscillospiraceae bacterium; assembly: GCA_017465745.1. GTDB lineage: Bacteria > Bacillota > Clostridia > Oscillospirales > Oscillospiraceae > Faecousia. Next base: position 15,318 of record JAFTVM010000097.1, on the reverse strand, counting down.
AGCGCATGATCTCCATGATCCGCGAGCGCGCCGACTGGTGTATCTCCCGTCAGCGCCGCTGGGGTCTGCCCATCCCCGTGTTCTATTGCCAGGACTGCGGCAAGCCCGTCTCCACCCCCGATTCCATCGCCAAGATCTCCCAGCTGTTCGACGAGCACGGCTCCAACATCTGGTTCGAAAAGGACGCCATGGAGCTGGTTCCTGACGGCTTCACCTGCCCCCACTGCGGCGGTAAGACCTTCGAGAAGGAGACCGACACACTCGACTGCTGGTTCGACTCCGGCTCCACCCACTACGCTTCCCTGATGCACCGCACCCCCGAGCTGTGGCCCGCTGACGTGTATCTGGAAGGCGCTGACCAGTACCGCGGCTGGTTCCAGTCCTCCCTGCTGACCTCCGTCGGTGCACTGGATCAGGGCGCTCCCTTCCGCCAGGTTCTGACCCACGGCTGGACCGTCGACGGCCAGGGCCGCGCCATGCACAAGTCCCTGGGCAACGGCGTTGATCCCGCCGACCTGATCAAGGACTTCGGCGCAGACATCATCCGCCTGTGGGCAGCTTCCTCTGACTACCATGCAGATGTCCGCTGCTCCAAGGAGATCTTCAAGCAGATCGCCCAGAACTACCTGAAGTTCCGCAACACCGCCCGCTACTGCCTGGGCAACCTGAACGAGTTTGACCCCAATAACCTGGTTCCTGCCGCCGACATGGAAGAGCTGGACAAGTGGGCCATGACCAAGCTCCATAAGCTGGTGAAGACCTGCCGCAAGGCTTATGACAACTATGAGTTCCACGTGGTCACCCACGCCATCAACGACTTCTGCGTCGTGGAGCTGTCCAGCTTCTACCTGGACATCCTGAAGGACCGCCTGTACTGTGAGGACAAGAACGGCCTGCGCCGCCGCTCCGCCCAGACTGCCCTGTTCCTGATCCTGGACGCCATGGCTAAGCTCTTCGCTCCCATCCTGGCCTTCACCTGTGATGAGATCTGGCAGTCCATGCCTCACCGCGACAGCGACGACGTCCGCAATGTGCTGCTGAACCAGATGCCCGAGAGCTTCGAGGACTACCTGCTGGACGATGCCGCCCTGGAGAAGTGGGCCACCGTCATGAAGCTGCGCCAGGACGTCAACGGCGTGCTGGAGAAGGCCCGTGCCGACAAGCGTATCGGCAAGGCTCTGGAAGCCCGGGTCACCCTGACCGGCGATGATGCCGTCAAGGCCGCCTGTGAGGGTCTGAACCTGGCCGAAATCTGCATCATCTCCGCATGCGACTGGGCTGATGCCGAGGAAGGCGCTGAGGTTGCTACCGGCGTCAACTTCCCTGCTCTGACCATCGGCGTGTCCGAAGCCAAGGGCGCCAAGTGCCCCCGCTGCTGGATGCACTCCGAGTCCGCCGATGCCGAGGGCCTGTGCCCCCGCTGCGCCGGCGTCGTCTCCCGCCTGGAGATCGAGGTGTAATTGAATCCCTTTCCCGGGTGGCCGAAGAGTCACCCGGGATTTTTTCAAAAACCGAAAAAAGTTCTTGACAATCCGCATTTGCGTGCTATAATAAAGAAGTTCTGTGTGAGCCGCCGGTATAGCTCAGTCGGTAGAGCAACTGATTTGTAATCAGTAGGTCGGGGGTTCGAGTCCGTCTACCGGCTCCATACAGCGCAGAGCTTCATATCTGGGGGAATTCCCGAGTGGCCAAAGGGGACAGACTGTAAATCTGCTGCTTATCGCTTCGGTGGTTCGAATCCACCTTCCCCCACCAAGCAAAAAACACCATCCGTTTGGATGGTGTTTTTTGTTTGGTGAAGAAAAGGGTGGGTGGATTCGAACCCACTCCAATGCGACAGTCCGGTGGACTGTCGCTCGATCCAGGCTCGATGGAATCGACACCTTTATTTTCTTTCGCCCCGCGCGAAAGAAAATGCAAATCGGATCCACCTTCCCCCACCAACACGTGTGGTCTTAATTACTGCACGACGAAAACCGCTAGAGTCTCTAGCGGTTTTTGTGTTTTTATCCCCAAATGCTCGCTGGATTTTCATGGATGCAAAACACCTGCATGATGGATTCCAACCACCGAAACAAGGAATTGAGGGCTGATTTCTCAGCGGAGCCAGCCCTCTTTTTTCTTGCCATAAGTATATTGCGCAAATCCGAATTATCCAGATTGTGCACATTTTCACACCTAAAAATTACTGCTGAAACTCAGAATAACTCTACCCCGCCCAGAGGAATCAGGAACGATAGCAGCTCGCCAACTGCCGACCCAATGGCAGCCAGCGCCGCAGGGATCAGAAGCACACCACAGCAAAGCAGAATGGCATCCCGGTTTTTGGTGCATCGGGAGGACAGGAGGAAGCATCCTTCTCCAACTGCAAGCAATACAAGGAGCTTCGCACCATAGTAAAGTGCCACCGTCCAGCCGAGGGACAGCGCCCATCCTGCATCCCGGAACAGTTCCAGACTGTACGCCGGAGCGTTCAGGCATTGGAAAGCTCCGTAGGCTTGTATGGCTTTGAATAGCTCCGAACCATATACAGCAGCCCAGACAGCGGCGGTCACTACAAGCAAAACCATCTGCTTGCGCAGCAGGAGTTTCCTTCTTCCGCCGGGCGTGCTTCGCAGGAGAATGGTCATGTCATTCTGACGCTCCTGGGATGCAATGGGAGCCAAAACCAGCACCAGGAACAACAGCGCACTCATGGCCGTGGTTCGATGGTAGTTATTGAGATTATTGCTCCAAATTGCATCATAGGGTGCTGTCGGCACGATCCATGCACCCTCCGGGGCGTTTCTTGCTGCTTCCAGCACAGTGGACAATCCAATCTGATTTCCCGTGTCCTGTGCGTTGGACAGAGCTTCCTCCAGCTCCGCAATCGTATCCTCCGTAATTGGCCGGGCGAATACATCCTGATAGTGCTGAATGTACGGATCATAGGGAACATATTCTCTCGGCGGTTTATCCATTCGGTACACCATAACAGCCAGCAGAACAAGCAGCAGAATTCCCTTACGCTTGATTAGCAGCTTGCAGAACTCACCGCTGCCAGCAAGTTTTGGGTCGAGCTTCTTCTGAATTCCGTCCGCCCAATGAAGCAGGCGGTTGGTTGCAGCAACCGGATGCTTTTTCTCTGCGATTAACACATTCAAAATCGCAAATATCAGGCAGAGGAACGGCAGGATCGCCAGCACCAAATCGCTGCCGGAAATCAGTCCGCCGAATACAGAGATGTTCAGATACCGGGCAAAGACTGTACTGAAATCCACATAGCTGAACACATTCACATACCGCAGAACCGCAAACATGGAGCTGGACGGGATGACAGTACAGGCAAATTCCACGCCCATCAGCAGTCCTGCGGCGGTCAATGCCAATCCAAGATTGGAGATGGCTGACAACACGGCCCACAGAACCAAACCGATCCAGAAAGCACCCACGGCCTTGACTGCGATATACAGCAGCCAGAACTGCCCAATGGTCATGGGGGTGGGTACATTCTGGAACATGGGAATGGACTGCAAGATGCGATCCCACTCGCCCAGTCCGTGGAACACCCAGCCACAGAGCAGGATTTTGGAGCCGACGATCAGTACCGTTCCAATCCATGCGGCCGCAAAGAGCAGTCCAATCCGCTTGCAGGCCATCTTTCTCCGCCCGGCGGGGGCTGCGTAGATCATGGGCCACAGGCCATCTTTCCGTTCCGCTACGAACAGGCCGCAGACCACACAAATCAGAATCAAAATGCTGTAATCCGCCCACTTGTCCTCGAAGAACGCTGTCACCGCCAAGTCATGGCCCGCCGTGACTTCCACGCCCCGCATGGCGGCAAAGTCGGCGGCAGTTTTGACGGTGTTTTGATACGCAACGCTGTCGGGATCAGCAAACAGGCTCACCGCTTGCAGCTTCGCTACATCTGCTTCGATTTTGTCCAAATATTCCTCGTAACCAAACAGATATTCATATTGGGCAGTAATCTGCTGGATGATTTCATACCTCTGAATGTTGTTGCCGCTTCCCCATTGGGCCAGAATTTCTTCTTCCACCGCCGCGCATCGGCCAAGCCCTTCCTCCCAGCTTAGATCAGCAAATTCAGAAAGCTGCTGATGGTACGCATTCCCATATTCCCGAAAATCCCCCTGTCCATCTGACTGCTGATAGATGAAGAAAAAACAGTTCAGGGCCACCAGTGCAGCCAGGACAGCGAGGAAGGTTTTGCTCAAAAGAACTCTGCGTAACTCCACTTAGCTCCCTCCCAGATATGTCATATACACATCCTCCAGGTCTTTTCCGTTGCACTCTGCAATCAGCGATTCCGGGGTTCCGTGTTTCACAAGCTGACCGTTTTTCATCAGCAGCACATCACGGGCGATGGATTCAATATCGGAAACGATGTGGGTGGTCAGGAATACGATGCGGTTCTGGGCCAGATCGGATATGTACTGCCGCAGCCGCAGCCGCTCCTTGGGGTCAAGGCCCGCGGTAGGCTCGTCCAAAATGAGGATTTGCGGATCGCCCAGCAACGCCTGGGCAAGCAGCACCCGCTGGCGCATACCGCCGGAGAAACCGCCGACCTTCTTGTGGGCATCGGCTTTCAGATTCACCACATCCAGCAGTTCCTCGATCTGCTCCCGTGCCTGCTTCTTCGGGATTTCCTTGACTTCTGCCATGTAGCGCAGGAAGGCACGGGCAGAGAAGTCATTGTACATTCCCTGCTGCTGGGGCATATAGCCCAGTAGCGCCCGGAAGCCCTTGCCCAGCTTCAAAATGTCCGTTCCGTTCCAGAGGATCTGACCCTCATTGCGCTTTACATTGTCGGTAATCAGATTCATCAGGGTACTTTTGCCCGCACCGTTGGCACCGAGAATACCATAGATGCCGGGCGTGAAAGTGTACGAGAAATCCCGGAGGGCAATCTTCTCGCCGTATTTCTTTGTCAGATGTTCCATTCGGAGTTCCATAGCAGCCCCCTTAGCCGTTGTTCAGCCATTCCTGATCTTCCCAGTATTCCAGATCGGCGGTGCTTAAATCCGGCAACTTGAACGAGTGGACTTTTGCGTTTCCGGTACCCAGTTCCGATTTTTCAATGTAATACTTGGGAACTCGGCTAAACAGGTCGTCCGAGAAAATCAACCGCTCCGCAGTCTCAGCAATCAGGGACTGGTCGTAAGGGATTCCGCTGAACAACGGGAGTTTTACTGTATCCACCAGTTCATAAGCCCAGTTGTAGATGTAGACTTGATTATCCGCATCCGTGCCCATTTCTTCCGAGGCTATCACAATGCAATCCGGGAAATACTTGGCGAAGTAATCTCCCTCCAGCCCGGTTTCGATGATCCGTTCTTCCTCCCTGGTCTCATAGTTCAGGCGAATGACTGCGCCGTCCCGGAAGTAATAGCCATATTCCTTTCCGTAGAATCCGGCGATGCCAGGATGGTCGGTCAGATAGGTGATGGTGTCCGTCTCCATATCCCAATCCCAGTAGCTAAAATCGTAGCCGTCATAGCCGCCCTCCTGGGCGCCGTTCATCAGCGTCAGGAACACATCTCCGCAGTGGTACAGCTGACCGCCTTCCGATTCGATGAGCTGGGGCTCTTCCATGGAGCCGTCCAGCGCATAGCGGTAGGACGCGACCCATTCGCTGGTAAAGGCCTGCTCGTTGGGCCCGGCTGGAACCTCCACCCATTCATGGATACTGAACAGACACTCGCCGCTGTCGATCATGTTGCATGTGGCAAAATCACACCCCAGATCCTGTGCAAACTGGTCAAGGTCCAGAACCGTCACCCGGTTGCTTCCGTCCATATTCATCCGGATCAGACCGGCTCTTTCAGAGGTATCATTTCTGGAACCGGAGCTGCCGGATACGGCATAGATGTACCCATCGTAGTAATAAATGTTGTTTCCATCGGCGATATAGGCATTGCAGTCCGTGTTATTATGATCGCAGTCCGCTCGACCGCAGAGCTTGATAAACGTATCTGAGCCGTAATCCGAATACAGCACATAGGATATCTGTTCGCCGATGTCGGTATAGCCCATGGTGGAATACATGAAATATACGCCATTGGGCGCGATTGCATAATCCGTATTGTTGGTACCCATCCGTTTCAGACCCATCCGCTGGGATGTTACAATGCTTTCTCCTGCCATCCAGTCATAGGTGGCGGTGGGTTCCGTTGCGTCGGCAGCAACGGACTGCTCTCCATTGGTTTGACATCCCGCAAAAAGCAGCATGGCAATCAAAACCAGTGCAATCATTTTCTTCATCATGTTTATTCCTCCTTATCCGTTCTCCAGCCATTCCTTGTCTTCCAGGATTTCCTGCCAGTATTCCTGTTCATCTTCCAGGTCCAGCAGCTTGAAAGTATGGATCTTTGCGTTTCCCGTACCCAGCTCGGATTTTTCGATGTAATACCGGGGCAGTCCCTGGAAATGGTCCGTCAAAATGATGCGCTCCGCCGTTTCACCTGCGATCGCCCACTGGATGCGGTCATCATGGAAGGGATAATCGATGGCCACTGTGTCTACCAGTTCAAATTCCCAGTTATAGAAGTAGAGGTTCTTATCAGATGTATCGCCGTACTCGTCGTAAACCATCAGAATACAGTCCGGCAGGATCGTCGCGTAGTATTCGCCTGTCAGCCCGGCTTCAATGACGGCCTCCTCCTTCCCGGTGGCATAGGTCAGGCGGCGCAGAGCGCCGTTCTTATAGTAATAGGCTTCCGTTTCACCATACCAGCCGGGCTGACCGGGATGATGGCAGAGGAACGTGGATGTGTCAGTCTCCGGGTCCCAGTCAAAAAAACTGCCGTTTTCCCCACTGTCCTCAATATATCCCCAAGCCAGGATCACATCGCCGCAGCTGTACAACGGGCCGCCCACGGCGTCATGGGCCTCCGGGGCCTCCATGGAGCCGTCCAGGGCATAGTAATAGTTTTGAAGCCATACTCCATCCAGGTGGCCTTCCTCAACTTCCTCCCAGGCATAAAGCGCGAACACAATATACCCATCCGTCATCAGCTCGATCTGGGCAAAATCGGCGTCCATTTCCTCGGCGAAGGCCTGGGTATCCAGGACATCCACCCGGTTGCTGCCGTCGGGGTTCATGCGGATCAGCTTCGTGGACTCCTGGACGGGGTCTTCTGTAAAGACATACAGATAGCCGTCCCAATAACAGATGTCCGATTTTGAACCGCCGATGTAGGCGTTGCAGTCCGGGTTGTCGTGGGTGCAGTCCGCCCGGCCGCAGAGCTTGATGAAGGTGTCAGAGCCGTCATCGTTATAGAGGATGTAAGTACCGCCGCCATTGCGGTCAGAGTAGAGATAGTAGAAGCCATGATCGGTCACTTCAAACTGGGTCGCGTTCAGGCCAGCCCGCAACAGACCGGTTCTTCTGGGACTGACAGGGCTTTCGCCTGCCATCCACTCATACTGGATCTGCCCTTCGGTGGCGTCGGTCATCTCCTCTGTGGCACAGCCAGCCAGGAGCAGTATTGCCATCAAAAGCAGCACAATCATTTTCTTCATCATGTTTATTCCTCCTCCATCAATGTAACGCTTTCTGCGATCCGAATGGCGTCTTCCGTTCCGGAGTCGAACCCGAGCAGAAATACCATGCAGTTGTGCTTATCGATCCATATCAAATAGCCGCTGTCCGGATCATCCACATAGGTGTAGAGTTCTCCCGGCAGTCCGTTGATTTCCACCGTTTCCTTTTCGTAGGTTCCTTTATCCAGGCTGCCGAGATAATAGGTTTGCTTGTCGGTTATCTGCATGTAATCGAACCAAATCCAACCCCCATCGTCATAGAGATTTCGATAACTGATGCTTTTATCCCGTGTCGGTCCACTGTACTCCCTGTCCCACACATAGCCTTCCGGAAGCCAGGTCGGTTCGTAATTGGGAAGATCCCCTTCCTGTTCCACTCCGTCCTTGAACAGCCAGGTCACTTTATCTTCCCGATACCGAACCGTCCAGCGCAGCCCGGTCTCCATGGCAATGGCATCGGTGGCGACCAGTGCGGTAAAGACCAACACGCATATCAGACAAGCGGCGGCCGCCTTCTGAAAGCCACGGAGCCATACATAGTACCGTTTGGGAGGATCTTCCGCAGCACGAAGCAAAATATCGTCATCCATGTCGGTCAACGCATCTAAAATGTCAAATGATTTCATACCTTGTAGCCCTCCTTTTCCAGATATTTTCGCAGCTTCTTCCTTGTACGGAACAGGATTCCGGTGATACGGCTTTCCGAGCAGTGCATGGCTTTTGCCAGTTCCTCAATGGTGGCACCGTACCAGTAGCGGCGCAGGAATATCCGCTGTTCCTCCGGCTCCAGCGAACCCACAAATTCCCGAAGCAATTCTTTCAGCGAATCGCTTCGCTCCCACTCAGGATCGGGGATGCACTCGTTAAGCTCGTCCAGAAGCACCGTCATTCCGTTGCGCTTTTCGGCGCAGTTTCGTTTGATGTAGTCCAGCGCAATATTTCGTGCGGTCTTTGCCAGATATGCCCGCAGGCGCAGGGGCCTCGCAGGTGGGATGCTGTTCCAGATCCGAAGCCACACATCGCTGAGGGCTTCTTCCGTGTGCTCATGGTCACGGAGCAAGCGATAAATGATGGAATAGCAGTAATCTGAGTATTTCTCTTTCAGCAAAGCCAGACCCTGCTCGTCCCGCCGTTCCAGCAGTTCTATGATGTCAGCCATACAAAACCTCCCTTCACCTATTATGACGATTTCCTGTTTGGCTATATTTTACGCCAGAGAAAAATTTTTGAATAGGTATCCGTCACTGTCTCCTGCTTGATGCCAAATTGTTCGTTTTACCCGCAAGCCCATAATACACAGTTCGATTCCCGGAAGACTCAACCGGGCCGCGATTTCGCGGTTTTCACAGCAACTCATTCCAATACTGACGCCGCCCTTAAACGCGGAACTTATATCGGGTGCATTTACAGTCCTCTTCCTGCGCCCATGCTCAGCTCCGGGTTACAAACAGAAGATCTCCAAACCAATTCCGGCGCGGAATCTTGCCAAAGAGCAGGATCAGGAGCGCCAATATTCCGCTGAACTGGAATCTGCCTTGCTGCAGCGGTAATATTTATGGGCAGCACCAATTCAAAGGTGCTGCCCAGTCTCTTTTATTTTCTACAGATCGTTCGGGGATCGATTCGCACCGAGCCAAATCCTGGACCACAAAGCAAATCGAACCGTAGCGCATTGATTTGTCCTTCCATCGATTTGAATCGTTTATCTGCGTTTTTCCAGCCGGTAGAGCTGCTCAGCATCCACCGTGTCAATGCCGTTCTTGTAATCGTAGCCCATCTTGCGGTAGAACGTACAGGCGGTGATGGACGCAGGAATCTCGATCCGCTTTGCACGGAGGGCGTATTCGTCGGCTTCCAGGGTTTCAATAATCCTGCGTCCAATACCCTTCCCCTGATATTCAGGCAAAACAAAGATGTTGAACAGGCTGCTCTCGGTCTCGCTGCCCCAATAAGGGCCGATGGCACCGCAGCCGACGATCCTGTCTCCATCGCAGAATACATAGAAATGCGTCCAGCATGCCCGCTCCATCACCTTTTCCGGGGTGAACTGTGCCACATCCTTTTCAATGTACTCCTGGGAATAATCCTTACTGTTTGTAATTCTCAGGGTTTTCGCGATCAACTCTGATACCTCAGCGGCATCTGCGGTTTCGATTCTTCTTGCTGTAATCATCATTTATCATCCCTTTGATATTGAGTCCAAAATTACTCCGGCGTGGTCATCCCCGGCTCCACAGCTGCCCTGTAAACATCGATGCTGCGGTAAGTCTCGAAAGGATACGGCCCCGGCCGGATCAATTCTTCCTTAATGACAACGCTCTGCTGTTTCTTCAAAGTATTCTCGGACAACAGCCCTTTCTGAGCTTTCTCCAAATGTTACCTTGCCGCCAACGAAGGTCCAAAAGTCATCACTTTTCAGTCTGTTCAACTTTATTTTTAATCACTGCACCAGAAACTCTTTTGAACATCTTTTTATATCCCCATACTTCCAAACTGACTTAATCATAATTATAGTCCAGAATGACTTCCTGTCAATCACACACATGAGCCGGGAGCAATCCCGGCCCATGTGTTTTGGATTCACTGCGCATTCAAACGAGCATAGATGTAGGTATCCTTCCAAATCGGATTCCCATCCGTATCCTTCCAGAAGAATACATTCTGCCGCAGATGTGCTTCCCTGGAAAAACCAAGCCGTTCCAGCAGCCGCCAGGAGCTTTGATTTTCGGGATCACATTCGGCGTAGATCCTGTGGACACCGGCGGCGAAGGCGAGACCGATCAGCTTCTCACAGCTTTCTCTGGCATAGCCCTGATGCTGGTATTTGCTGTTAAAGACAAATCCGATTTCCAGAGACTCAAAATCCCGCTTGCCCAGATACACATTGCCGATCAGCTTTCCGGTGGCTTTCAGCTCCACAGCGATCATTTCCTCTGTGGATATCCGCCATGCCAGATTCTCCCGGACTTCATTCATGTTCATGGACTTGTATGGCTCAAAGGCTACCACTTCGGGATCAGACAGATATTCGTGCAAATCCTGTAAATCGTGCTCCCGAAAGCGGCGAAGAATCAAACGCTCTGTTTCAACGAAGGCACTCGTAGTCAGCATAGGAAACTACCCCCTTGATCCCGGTCAGGCCACCGGGAACCAGTTCTTTGACCATCAGGCACTCCGGCGCAGGCAGCCCCACGGACTCATGGGCGGTGATGCCATAATCGGCAGAAGTAGTGAAGCCACGGCTGCGGTAGTTCATGGGGTTGCCCTCCACGATGACGGCCTTATAGCCCAGCGCTCTTGCACGGTCAAAGCCGTATTCGATCAGCTCCTTGGAAATATGCTGGCGCTGAAGCTCCGTTTTCACTCCCACCGGAGACAGGAGCAGCAGTTCATTTTCGTACTTCCCCTCCAGATGGAACCGGGCGAAATTCACATAACCGATAACCGCATCATTTTCATCCACCATGACCAGCTCCAGCTCCGGCAGATAAAATCGCTTGCTGCGGATCTCTTCCACCAGACTGCGAACCAGCCTGCCTTCCCGGGCGTTTTCGTGGTCCGTAAATACGGCCTCCACCAGTTCCAGCGAGGGAAGCAAATATTTATCTTCCATAGATTTGATGGTTCTTTTCATTACCAGATCGCCTTCTTTCTTTGCTTTGTAAATTTTGCAACACCTTTGGCCCATTCGTTCTTCCGGCGCATCATTTCGTCCCGGTCAACCGCCTCCTCTTTCAGCTTCCGGTAGCTTTCCCACCGCCGGGGATCCAACTCTCCGGAAGCCATGGCCGCTTTGATGGCACAGCCGGGTTCGCTTTCATGGCGGCAGTCAGAGAAGCGGCATTTGCCCATGAATTTTTCCACATCCGCAAAGGCATCTCCCAGTCCTTCGGACACATCCCACATACCAAGCTCCCGCATGCCGGGAGTATCAATGATCATCACGCCGCTTTTCAGGCGAATGAGTTGGCGATGGGTGGTGGTATGGCGGCCCTTGCTGTCATCCTCCCGGATGCCGTTGACCGTCATGATCTCCTCCCCGGCCAGGGCGTTCACCAAGCTGGACTTGCCCACACCGGAGGAACCCAGAAACACCACCGTTTTGCCCGGTTGCAGATAGGCGTTCAGCCTTTGCAATCCGTATCCTGTATGAGCACTGACCACATGGGTGTTCACCCCGGCGGCCACCCGCTCCACTTGGGTGAGATAATCCCAATAGTCATCCACAAGGTCTGCCTTTGTCAGCAGGATCACCGGGGTGGCCCCGGACTGCCACGCCAGGGTCAGATACCGCTCCAGACGCTTGGGATTGAAGTCCATGTTCAGGGACTGCATGAGAAAGACATAGTCAAAATTGGCGGCAACCGCCTGATCTCTGGGGACAGGCCCCGGCTCCCGGCGGGAGAAAAAGGTTTTCCGGGGCAGGGTGGCAATGATCTGACTGTCCCCGTTGGGAATGTAGCTGATCATTACAAAGTCGCCTGTTGTGGGGAACAGTTCGGTTCCACCGTAATATTCTTTGGTTTTCAGCCGGGCATGGGTCGTACCATGCTCACAAACAATCTCGTAGCGTTCCTTATGAACGGCGGTAACTCTTGCCGGGATCCCCGGGAGGTTCCCTGTATTCGGCACATTGCCGTAATCGTTGATATTCAAGTTTTATTTCCTCCAAATTCAGTTTCGATTTTAGAATAGGCATTTTCATCATAAAACATCACCCTTTCTTCATACCGCCAACTGAAAATGGGCGCAAAAATACCGCAGCAAAGCAGCCCTCGTCATGGCTCGCTCTGTGCGGTTACCACATATTACGAAAGTTACTTCAAAAACGGCGCACCAATTCAGGAGGTCTGAACCCCCATTTTTATTCGCGCCCATATTCAGTTAGCCGGTAGAGACCTTCCGAACAATCATACTTTTAAGCTCCTTTCCGGTCTGCTTTGAGCAGACACTTCATAAGAAAAATATAGCACTTACGATTTCTCCTGTCAATCCGAAATCTTCCTTCAGAAAAAAGTGTGAGCCGGGATCACTCCCGGCTCTTACTGTTTATTGATTTTGCAGAATCCTGCGGATGCTCTTTTCGGACAGGTGGTATTTACGGCTCAAGGCCGCAACACTTGTGCCTGCGGCATAGTCGCTGCGGATACGGTCATTCCTTATCTTCAGCTCAGCTTTGTAGTCCGTTTTCTGTCCCCAGGCGTGCCGGGTGCCCGGCTTGCGGGGAATGTAGATATATACGCCGTCGGCATACTCCTGGATTTGACGGATCAGTTCCTCCGGCAGGATCTCTTCTGCTTTTATATAGCTCACGGTTGCCTCCTTGTTGAATTTGCTTCTCAGGAAGCGCAACGGCTATACAAAATCAGTATTCTATTGCTCTTGCATAGCCTGCGCTTATGCAACCATTACATAACGAATCAAAATACAGATCCTCCTTCTCTCGGGATTCCACCCTACAATATACGGCAAATTGGCAGCATTTGCAATCGCAAAGTTTTTTCAGAAAAATCCATGTCCGAGAATTGAATCCTTCATAAAAAAGCATGGGGATAGCATTCATCAGCTTTCTGTGATAGCATAAAGAAAACCGAAAGGATGGTGCTGCTGATGAAAGAATTTCAGTACATTACATTAAGAGAAAAACCCGAACTCATGAACATGGCCGCAGAGTGGTTCCACAGCAAGTGGGGCGTTCCCACAGAAGCCTATCTGGAATGCATGGAGGCCTACATGAAGCAGGAAACGGAACTGGGCTGGTTTCTCTGTCTGGATGGAGAGAGAATCGTTGGCGGCCTGGGTGTGATCGAAAATGACTTCCATGACCGTTCTGATCTGACTCCCAATGTTTGTGCCGTGTACACAGAGGAAAGCCACCGCTGCCGGGGTATTGCAGGCGCGCTGCTGGATATGGCTGTGGAGGATCTGCGATCCAAGGGGATCTCTCCTGTCTATCTGGTGACCGACCATACCGGCTTTTACGAGCGGTACGGCTGGGAATTTTTGTGCATGGTGCAGGGTGACGGGGAACCCGATATGACGCGGATGTATATGCACAGATAAAATAACTCCGAAAACGCATGGCCATCCCCGCAGGATATTTGCATACCGATGGAAAATCAAAGTGAGGTTGTCGCACAAAATATTGTGCGGCAACCTCCATTACTTTTTTGCTGAATTTAGTGAACAAGCGCCCTGAAGAATCGCCTGCCAGTCCGTGGCCTGTTGCACGCCTTTGGCTCAAAAGGTGAATCGAATCCACATTCCCCTGCATTTACGCAGCCGTGGTGGCCCACCCGCAGGGGGGGTGAATCCACCGTTATCACCCCCTTGTCATCGCTACCCTTTTCTGCTACAATCAGATACAGAAAGGCGGTGCCATTATGAAATCAACAGCCTATTTTGCCGGCGGGTGCTTCTGGTGCATCACCCCCACCTTCAGGGAAATGGACGGCGTATTCAACGTCATCAGCGGCTACTCCGGCGGCGACGAAGTGGATCCCGTCTACGCCGATGTCAAGCACCAGCGCACCGGCCACCGGGAGACCATCCGCATTGACTACGATCCCGAGCAGGTATCCTTTGAGACCCTGTTCGACATTTTCCTGTCCGGCGTGGATCCCTTCGATGCCGGCGGCCAGTTCATCGACCGGGGACATTCCTACACCCTGGCGGTGTACTACCTGAATGAGGAAGAGCGGCGCACCGCCGAAGCCGGGATCCGGTGTCTGGAAGCGGAATCCGGCCGGACTGTCCACATCAGCGTAGAGCCTTTCAAATCCTTTTACACCGCCGAGGAGGCGCATCAGGACTACTATCGGAAGCATCCGGCAGAATTTGAGCAGGAGCTCATTGACTCCGGCAGAAAGGCACGGTGAATCATGGAATACCGTTACGAGACCCACTGCCACTGCGCCCAGTGCAGCATGTGTGCCCAGAGCAGCGCCCAGATGCTGGTGCGCGCCTACCATGCCGCCGGATACGCCGGCCTGGTCCTGACCGACCACTTTATCTTCGGCTATACCGCCGTCCCCGGGGATCTGCCCTGGGATCAGCGAATGCGCCGGTACTATCAGGCTTATCTGGACGCCAAAGCAGTGGGCGACAGTCTGGATTTTGATGTAATCTTCGGTCTGGAGCACGCCTACGGCGACGGCAAGGAAGTACTGATCTACGGCGTGGAGCTGGATTTCCTGCTGGTCAACCCCGATATTCCCGATCTTACCCTGGACGAACTGGTGGCCCGTGTCCACGAAGCCGGCGGCATCGTCATCCAGGCGCATCCCTACCGAAACCGCTGGTATGTGAATATGGACGTGGCACCCCGGGCGGATATCGTGGACGGCATTGAGGTCTACAATGCCGGTAATGCCCCCGGCGAGGATCCCCAGGCGCTGGCGCTGTCCCGGAGCGGGGACTATATCATTACCTGCGGCGGTGATATCCACAGCGCGGAGGACAGCCGCATCGGTGCGGCAGGCGTGGTGCTCCCCCACCGGGTGCGAAACAGCAAGGAATTCGCCGACGCCATGAAGCGCAGATCCCACAGATATCTGGTCAACGGCAGGGTCGTGGATACCATCCGGGAGACGGATTTCTATTGACGCAAAATTTTTCAAAATAGGGCTTGACAATTCCCTTTTGCGTGCTATAATAAAGAAGTTCTGTGCGACACAGAGCGTACATAACTGGGGGAATTCCCGAGTGGCCAAAGGGGACAGACTGTAAATCTGCTGCTTATCGCTTCGGTGGTTCGAATCCACCTTCCCCCACCAA
>JAFTVM010000096.1 GCA_017465745.1 Oscillospiraceae bacterium | reverse complement strand
TCATGACCCCGCCGCCCCCGTATCGACGACGGATGTGTTGGATATTTTGTGATTGTAACGATATACCACAATATATACATAGGCTGTTGTCTAACCTGATCGGCGCGGTCATGACCGCGCCCTACAAATGGACTGTACGACATACTACAATTTGAATATTAAAAATCGAATCGAGGAAAATCATCATGGAACTCATGTACACCCAGGAATTTCATATCCTTGGCTCCTCTGTGGACCGCTACGGACGGCTGAAGGAATCCATGCTGCTCTACTATATCCAGGAGGTGGCCGGCATCCACGGCTCCGCTCTGGGCGCATCCTTTGAGGCCCTGGCGGCCCGGAACCTGTTCTGGGCCATCATCCGCCAGAAGGTCCAGATCACCCGGCTGCCCATGGCGGGCGAGACCATCCGCCTGGAGACCTGGGCCATGCCCGCTACCCGCACCTACTACCCCCGCTCCACGGTGGCCTATGACGCTGCCGGCAACGAGATCTTCCGGGCCATCGGCATGTGGGTGCTGATGGATGTGAACACCCGGGCCATGGTGCTGCCCGGCAAATCTGACGTCCATGTGGAGGGCCTGCTCACCGGCACCGAGCTGAAGGCGCCCGGCTCCCTGGCGCCCAAGAGCCTGCTGAACGCCGCCGTCCGCCGGGTGGGCTACACCGACCTGGACCGCAACGGCCACATGAACAACACCCGCTGCCTGGAGTGGATCAACGACCTGCTGCCCAGCCATTTCCACAAGGAGCACATCCCCGCCGAGTTTACGGTCTGCTACCACAGTGAAGCCCGGGAGGGCGACGAGCTGCAGCTGCACTGGCAGGTGCTGGAGGGCGATACCCTGCTGGTGGATGCTTTCCGCCCTGAGGCGGACAACCGCTTCCAGCGCATCTTTACCGCCCAGATCAAGTACGGCGAATAAAGTTATCAACAGTGAAAATCTCCACAGCTGTGAACAAGGCTGTGGAGATTTTTTAACACAGGGGCAAAAAACGACCCTTTACGCCCTGTTTTTACACAGATTCCCTGTGGACAAACCTGTGGACAATGTGGATAACTCCTGTGGAAAGACTCTGTGGAGAAAATTTTGTGAAATTATTTATGTTAACGGCCTGTTCAAAGCATACAGAAAAAGGGCAACGCAAAAGCGGTGCCCTTTTATCACTTGTTTTTCTTGTCTTCCTCTTCCAGATGCTTTTTCAGAACGAGGTTGATGTATTGGGACAGGGGACGGCAGTCGTAGTCTGCCTTTTCTCTGAGCTTTACCAAAATATCACTGTCGATCGTGATACTGATTTTCTCTTTTAATGGTTTCACAATATCATCACCTCTTGCATATTATACCACTGCATATGATAAAATATTGACAAGTAGGGTTAAGTAGGATAATATACTACCTAAGAGGTGATGAATATGATGATCTATGTCAGCGACAGTCCCATGGGGCGCAATATCCGTTGCCTGCGCCGGAAGAAGAAAATTTCCAGGCATAAACTGGCACAAATCACCGGCATCCCATACCTGACCCTCTACTGCCTGGAAAACAGGACGCTGGTGGATATTGACTATGACCACCTGAAAAATCTATGCACAGCCTTGTGCGTCAGTGTGGAAGAATTGGTTGAGAAGGAATTCAATTTGTAGTTTAGGTTATCGGCTTTAGTAAGCATCGGCGCGCAAGCGCCCTTGCCTCCCTCTCTGAGGGAGGTGGGCCGCCGCAGGCGGCTCGGAGGGAGTGTCCTTCTGACGATGCGACACTCCCCCAGTCACGGCTTACGCCG
>JAFTVM010000095.1 GCA_017465745.1 Oscillospiraceae bacterium | reverse complement strand
TCTACCCGTCTTACAATGCCAGTTGCTTTCATCGCTTTCTTCTCCTTGCTTTCTTTTTCCTACGCTATTGTTTGCAAAGAATGGGGGATTATGCGAAAAAAGCTTTGTGTATGGAAATATCGGATTATTTTTTCCTATGGATCCGTTTTCACGCCTGTGCAGGCAGCGCGACGGCATGATCGGTTCGAACGCGGGCGCGTACATGATCCCCCGTTTTCCACACCGCAGCCCCGGTACAGGATTTTTTCCACAGCGTGCCATCCTCTGCACGGAAGGTTACCAGTGTGTCGCCGCCCCGGAAGGTCACCGCCTCCACCGTCAGTCCGTAACTTCCCGCGCCGTCCACGATCAGACTGTCCGGGCGAAGCATCATGTCGTAATCCCCGTCCGGCACCGCAGCCGGACATGCGATCCCGCTGCCCGTAAACAGCCCATCCCGGACCTGCCCCGGCAGATAGACGCAGTTTCCGAAGTAATCCGCCACCCGCCGGCAGGCCGGCCGGTGATACACCGCTTCGGGCGTGCCGGTCTGGACGATCCGGCCGTCAAACATCAGCGCCACCCGGTCGGACATGCTCAGGGCCTCCTCCCGGTCATGGGTCACCAGGATCACCGTCATGGAAAATTCCCGGCTCAGCTGCAGCACCAGCGTGCGCATATCCTCCCGGAGATTCTCATCCAGGGCGGAGAATGGCTCGTCCAGCAGCAGCAGCTTCGGCTGCGCCGCCAGGGCTCTGGCCAGGGCAACACGCTGCTGCTGTCCGCCGGAAAGCTCCGCCGGCCGGCGGCCGCCGTAGCCCGCCATCTGCACCTTTTCCAGCAGTTCCTCCGCCCTTTTCAGCCGCTGCGCCCGGGAAATCCCCTGCATCTTCAGCGGAAACGCCACATTTTCCGCCACGCTGCAGTGGGGGAACAGGCGCATGTCCTGAAACACGATGACGGTACCCCGCCTGTGGATGGGCAGATTGGTGATATCCCGGCCATCGAGCCGGATGGTACCCGCCGCCGGCAGGATGCCCGCGATGGCCTTCATCAGCGTGGTTTTGCCGCAGCCGGAGGGCCCCAGCAGGGACAGAAATTCTCCCTCCGCCACGCCCAGCGTCAGATCGTGCAAGACAGCCCCCGTGTCATAACCCACGGACAGGCCTTTGATCTCCAGTTTCATACCATCGCACCTCTCTTCCGGATCAAACAGATCACACCTTCAAACATAAAAAATACCAGCAGCGCCGAACCTACAAACGACACGGAATACACCGCCGACAGCGCCCGGTCGCCGCTCTGGATATAGGGCACCAGCACCAGGGCAATGGTTTTTATCCGGCCGCCGCCCACCATCAGGGTGGTAAAATACTGGCTGTAGGACAGGATAAAGCCCATGCTCATGCTCGACAGGATCCCCGGCAGCAGCGCCGGCAGCGTCACCTCGAAGAAGCTGCGCACCGGGGATGCCCCCAGCACCATGGCCTGCTCCTCCAGGCGCGCCCCCACTGCCGCCGTCACATCGGTCATGATGGTGATGCAGTAGGGCACCGCCGCCACCAGATGGACGATGACCACACCCGCCAGGGTATCCGACAGCCCCAGCCGGATCAGTGTGATCTGGATGCCCATGGCGAATACCGTCCCCGGCACCAGCAGCGGCAGGAACGCGCCGAAGCGCACCAGTGCCCTGCCCCGGAAGGCGTACAGCTCCGTGGCCCGGGCCGTCAGGATCCCGATAACAGTACCCAGCGCCGCCACCACCAGCGCCAGGGCAATGCTGCTGCCCAGGATATGAGGCAGCTTGGCCGAACCGAACAGCAGTTCCCGGACGGTGCGCAGGGAATAGCTTTCCGGCAGCAGCGCCGGCCAGGGCCAGCGCTCCGTGACGCTCCACAGGGTCACCACCGCCATGGGCAGAAAAATGCACAGCAGCACCACCGCCAGGAGGATTTTCATTACAACATGCTTTCTCATCGGGCGCCTCCGATCCTGCGGCTGAGCCGGTTGACCACCAGGCTGTAGGCCAGCGCCATCCCTACGGACAGCAGCAGCATAACGCCGTTCATGGCCATGGCCAGCGGCCGCTGCAGCAGGTCCGGACTGGTGTAGGAGAAATAGGTCTGCACCGACAGGGCCTTGGGCAGCGTGGAGCCAAGCAGCAGCGGCAGCTCATAGCCGCCGAAGGCGAAGATAAAGATGATCAGAAATGCCTTGGAGATCACCGGGATACTCAGCGGCAGCGTCACCTCAAAGAAGCTGCGCACCGGGGATGCTCCCAGATTCTCCGCCGCCTCCCCCAGCGTGGCGCTGATGGCGCTCATAAAAGCCAGCACGAAATAGGCAACGAAGGGGATCTCCTTCCACAGGTATGCCAGAATAGCCCCCAGATAGCTGGGGGTATACAGCAGTTGGGGGAACTGGCTGTAATCCTCCAGCAGCCCCAGGGCGTAGCCGGCCCGGGCGATCAGTCCGGTCTGGCTGAAGATCTGAACCACAAATACTGCCACCACCGCATGGGGCACCAGAATGGGGATCCGCACCGCATAGAGCAGACCCCCCTCCGTTTTCCGGCACCGGATCAGCGCGGCACACACCAGTACCCCCAGCACCGCCGCCAACACCGCCGACCACAGCGCGATCCGCAGGCTCACCAGGACAGCGCCGAGAAAATCTTCATTGGCAAAGACCTGGATATAGTAATCCAGCGTCGGCTCGGTCAGACCAAAGGCCGGAATATACCCCAGGCTCTGGGCCAGCACCGTCCAAACAGATACCAGCACCAGCCCCGTCACCGCCAGAAACGGCAGCAGCAGAAGGAGGATCTTCAGTTGTCTTTTCATAACAGCCTCCTTTGACAATTTGAATAAAACGGTACGGCATCGCCGTACCGTTTTTCGTGTTCCGTTTATTTGCCCACAACCTCGGCGAGCCAGATCTCCTCGATGATGGGGACCAGGCTGGCGGGCATTTCGGGCAGGCGGTGGGCCAGCAGCTCAGCCTGGCTCAGAACGCCCTGGCCCAGATCCACGGCGTCAAAGGCGGCCTGCTCTTCGGCGGACAGCTTCTCCGCCGCCACCACGGGCAGTTCCCGCAGCTCGGCATACTGGGTCAGCTGGATGTCACCGGAAATAATGGCGTTGATCACCACCATGGCGCCGGCCTTATTGGGAGAATTGAAGGCGATGCCCATATAGTTGGTGTTGCCGATAGTACCCTTGTCAAAGACGAAGGTCTGGGTGGTCTCGGTGTAGATACCGCTGGCGATGCCGGTGGCCACGGAGAAGGGGCCGTAGCTCATGTTCATCACCAGCTCGCCGTCGGCAAACATGGCGTCGACGGTGGTGGAGGAATCGGGGAAGGTCTTGCCCTGGTTCCACAGGTAGGGATTCAGCTGGCGCAGGTACTCCAGAGCAGGCTCGATGGCGGCCTTGACGGTATCGTAATCGGCCTCCATGGTCTGGAACTGCTCCCAGCCGCAGATCTCATAGATGATATTGCGCACAAAGGCGCTGCCGGTGAAATCGGGCAGGGCGGGATAGGTGACCTTGCCGGGATTGGCCTGGCAGAAGGCCAGCAGCGCTTCGGCAGAGGCGGGCAGATCGGGGGTAACCGCGGTATCGGCAAACATGACCATCTGGGCCTTGGCGTAGGGCGCCTCGTAGCCTTCGATGGGCATACAGAAATCGCTGAGCGTCTCGGGATCCTCCAGGTCGATGTAGCCTTCCATATTGGGCAGCTTCCCGGTGAAGGGTCCGTAGAGCAGGCCGTTATCCTTGGCGGAGTAGAAATTCTCGCCGTTGATCCAGATCATGTCGATGCTGCCCTTGGCGGCGCCGGCCTGCTTCTCGCCAGAGAGCTTGGCCAGGATGTCTTCGATGTTCATGCCCACCACCTCCAGGGTGATGTCATAATGTTCCTTCACGTAGTCAGCCACGGTGGTGTTCAGCCAGTTATTGCGGTTTTCGTCACCGCCCCAGCCGTAGAAGGTGACGGTGGTACCCTTGGCTGCCTCCAGGATCTCCTCCCAGGTGGCGTCGGTCAGGTCGGTCTCTTCGGGCTGCGCGCCGCAGGCGGCCAGGCCCAGCAGCATGGTCAGTGCCAGCAGCAGTGCAATGATTTTGGTATGCTTCATTTCTTCGTTTCCTTTCTTTCTTTATTCAGTATGATTTTATCGTTTCATAACAGCAAAGTCAATCAAATGGAAGTTTTATCCAAAATTGCTATCAAATGCCGAACTTCATCATTTTTTTCAATAATCCCACCTATGGACAATCCGTCCGGAAATGCTTATAGTAGAGATACTCTATCGTGTCAAAGGAGCCCCGTTATGAAACACATCATCTTCGACTGCGACAGCACCGTTGGCCTGCCCGGAAAACCCATGGACGACGCCCTGGCGCTGCTGTATCTGCTGGGCCGCCCGGCGGACGCGGAGGTGCTGGGCATCACCTGTACCTTCGGCAACGGTACCGCCCGGGAGGTCTATCAGTCCACCGCCGCCCTGCTCCGGGAGATCGGCCGCAGCGAGATCCCCCTGCTGCCCGGCGCTGACCGGGGCGAAGATCCCCGCAGCGACGCCGCCCGGTTCATTGCCGACACCGTCCATGCCCGCCCGGGGGAGATCACCCTGGTGGCCATCGGCTCCATGACCAATCTCCACGGCGCATGGCTGCTGGACAATGCCATTTTCGAAAACGTGAAGGAGATCATCCTCATGGGCGGCTATACTGCCCCGCTGCTGTACCACGGCCGCCATCTGGACGAGCTGAACTTCTCCGTCAACCCGGAAGCCGCCGCCTGCGTGCTGAACCATGGGCGCAATCTCTCCATCCTCACCGGCAACAATACGTGCCTGCCCTCTTACCTGCCCCGGACGGAGTTCATCCGGAAAATGGGCGGCAGCTATATTGCGGAGAAATGCGGCTACCGCTTCGACCACAAGCAGACCCGCAACGGCGACGCCGCTTCCTACTGCTGGGATGTGGTGGCAACGGTGTATCTGCTCCACCCGGAGCTGTTCACCGACAGATACACCCACTGCTACGTGACGGAAAAGGGCATGCACAGCGGCTGGCTGGGGGTCACGGAGGAGGCGCCGGATACCTGCCTGCTCAATCTGCCCGCGGTGAAGGATCTGGCTGCCTACCGGGCAGAAATGTACGGGGGCTGGCTGGATTTCCGCATGGGGGAAACCCGATGAAAAACGCCCTCATTTGCTTCACCCGGGTGCCCCGCCCCGGCAAAACCAAGACCCGGCTGATGCCGCACCTCACCGGGGCGCAATGCGCCGGGCTCCACTGGGCATTCCTGCGGGATCTGGCCGTCATCTACGAAAAAATGGACGCTCCCCTCTTCGTGGCCCATACCCCCGATTCGGACTGGGGGCGGCTGAAGGAAGTTTTCCCCGCTGCGGCATTTTTCCCCCAGGCGGGGGACGGTCTGGGGGAGAAAATGGAGCACGCCCTGCATACCGTACTCTCCCTGGGCTATGACCGGGTGATCCTCACCGGCTCCGATCTGCCGCTGATGACGGCTGCCCATCTGCGCAGCGGCTTCGCTGCCCTGGATGCCGCCGACATCGCCCTGGGTCCCACCGCCGACGGGGGCTACTATCTGGTGGGCGTGAAGCAGCCCAGCCCCTTCCTCTTCCAAAACCAGACCTACGGCTGCGGCTCTGTTTTCGAAAATACCGCTGCCGCCGCCCGTGCTGCCGGGAAGACCGTAGCCGCTGCCCTGCCCTGTGACGATGTGGATACCCCCGAGGACCTGCAGAAGCTGGGCAGCCTGTCCCCCTATTCCCACACCGCCCGCTATCTGCAACAGATTGGAGAAACCAAATGATCCATACCGAACCATACAAGACTTATCTGCGCAGCCCGGATTTCCTGGCCCCCCTTGGCCTGCCCCTGGGAACTGAATTGAATTTCCTCCCCCTGGGGCAGGGGGAATACAATCTCAATTACCGTTTCCGCCATCCAGACGGCCGGGAACTGGTGCTGCGGATCAACCGGGGCAGCCAGATGCATCTGGCCGACCAGATCGGCTACGAATTCTCCGCCCTTCAGAACCTGGTCCCCAGCGGCCGGACGCCGAAGCCCCTCTTCTGTGACAGCGAAAAAAACCTGCTGGTGATGGAATACCTCCCCGGCCGTCCCCTGCGGTATGAAACCGACCTGGCCACCGGCGCGGAAATTCTGGCGGATATCCACGCCGTGGCGGTTCCCGTCAATTGCAGCCTGATCGAGCCTGCCAATCCCCTGGAGGCCATCATCGATGAGTGCCGCCAGATGGTGCAGCACTATTATCAATGGGAGCAGGCCGACCGGGAGGTGGTCCGCCTGCTGGAAGCCCTGGAGCGGGAGATCAGCGCCAAGAACCTGTCCGCCCCGGCGGGCATCCGCAAATGCATCGTCAATACGGAGGTCAATTCCGGCAATTTTCTCATCAATCCCGGCGCACGCAGCTACCTGGTGGACTGGGAAAAGCCGGTGATCTCCGAGCCTGCACAGGATCTGGGGCATTTTCTGGTGCCCACCACCACCTTCTGGAAAACCGACGTGATCCTGACGCCGGAGGACATTCGATATTTTGTGAATTGCTACGATCAGGCCGTGGCCGGTCGGTTCGACACCGCGTCTCTCCACGAGCGGCTGCCCCTGTATTTCACCGTGACCTGTCTGCGGGGCGTCACCTGGTGCGCCATGGCCTACCGGGAATACTGCCAGCCGGGCCGGGCGCTGCGCAATGCCGACACCTTCGGGAAACTGAAGGCCTACCTGCGGCCGGATTTCCTGGAAAATCTGCTGAAAAACTATGTGCGAAAGGATTTTCTCGCATGAAGATCGCCCTCATCATCCCCATTTACAACGAAAGCCGCACCATCGCCGGGATGCTTGCCCAACTGGACAGCCTGCCCGGGGACTGGGAGATCCTGTTTGCCGACGGCGGCAGCAGCGACGATACTTTGGAACAGATCGGCAGCCGCTATACCCTCCTGCACTGCCCCAAGGGGCGGGCAAACCAGATGAATTTCGCCGCCGGGCACGCATCCGCTGATGTGCTCTGGTTCGTCCACTGCGACAGTGTTCTCCCCAAAGACGCCCACGCCCAGATCGAGAAAGCTGTGGAAAACGGGGCGCAGTGGGGCTGCTTTCACATCGGCTTCGACTATGACGGCCCCTTCATGGGCTGCAACACCTTTTTCTCCAACCGCCGGGCGCGGAAAGGCATCGCCTTCGGTGACCAGGGCATCTGGGTGGGCAAGGACCGCTTCGATAAAATGGACGGCTTCCCCGCCCTGCCCATCATGGAGGACTACGAATTCTCCCGCCGCATGAAGGCCGCGCGCATCCCCATCACCCAGCTGCCGGGGCGCATCATCACCTCCGGCCGCCGCTACCGGGGCAGCTTCCCGCTGATGACCATGTGGAAAATGTTTTACCTGCGCTGCCTCTACCGCAGCGGCGTGGATATTCAGATCATCGCAAAGAAATACCGGGATATTCGGTGATGGAAATCGTGGTTTGTCCCACACCAGAACAACGGGAAAAAAGCACCGGTCATCTGACCGGTGCTTTTAATGTTGTTTGGATGCGGTTATTCCAGCCGCGGGATTTGCTTCTGCCGAAGAGCAGCTCCAGCAGGTGGCAGGTTTCCCGCCCCCCGCCGCGAAAGGCGCTGAGGCAGCCCTCACAATTGCTCAGGATAACCCGATCCGCCGGCAGCTCCGCCAGACGGCGGGCGCGCATTTTCTTCTGCTTTTCGGGATCCCGGAACTCCATCATGTGGTAATTGCCGCAGCAGATGGTGCGCGCCCCCGTGTGTGCCGGCTCCGTGAAATCGCAGCCGGAGATCTCCAGCAGCCGCCGGGCGGCGGTCAACTGGCCGGGGTCATTTTTCGTAGGGCAGGGATCGTGCCAGACGAATTTACCTGCAGGCATCCGGATGTCCCTTTGCGTCAGATACGCTGCCAGAACGCCCCAGACGGGGATGATCTCGAAGCCCGCAAGCTGCCGCAGCTGCACGGTGCAGTTGGGACAGGCGGTGTAGATCCGCTTCACGCCCCGCTTTTGCAGCAGCCGGGCCAGGGTATCCGCCCGTTTCCCCTGTTTTTCGGGGAAAAGATACGCCGTGGGCTGACCGCAGCAGCCGGTGGCCAGCCGGATCCCCGGCTCCCCCCGGCGCAGAACTTCCAGGGTCTTCTCCAGGATCCCCCCGTCCAGCTGAAGCAGGGCGCAGCCGGGCCAGAAAACCGCCTCCGCTTCCGGGATCCGCAGCATGGAGGGATGGAAGGAGACAGCCTGATGGCAGGCCATGCCGAAATCAGCCATTGGCTTTCTTCTGGCGGTCAACGTAGATCTGCCGGATGATGCTCACCAGGATGGCCAGGGAGAACAGGCACAGCAGACCGATCATCAGGAACTTGGCGCCGCCGGTGAGCATACCGCCCACATAGGAGTAGACGATGGTGGCGGGGAGCTGGCCCACGCCGGTGGCGATGAAGAAGGGCCAGAACTTCAGGGGGGTCAGGCCGGCGAAATAGCTGACGGCATCGAAGGACACGAAGGGCAGCAGGCGGCAGACCAGGATGGTCTTGGTGCCGTACTTCTCAAAATAGCCCTCCACGCCGGCAAGGGCCCCTTTGCCGGCAAATTTCTCCACCACGTCACGGCCCAGTCCCCGGGCCAGGGCGAAGCACAGGGCGGCGCCTGCCATGGCGCTGGACCAGGACAGGATGGCGCCCTGCCACCAGCCGAAGATGGCGGCGTTGGACAGGGTGATCATAAAGGCGGGCAGGGGAGCCAGGACGGAAGAAAACACCATCAGGCAGAAGGAAAAGGCCATGGCCCAGCCGCCGAAGGAGCGGATGTATTCGGCCACCTTGTCCAGGCTGGCAGAGCCCAGAACGGCGATGGCGTTATTGACGAAGCTGTTGACGCCGGGCACCGCCAGGTAGATGATCAGCACCACCGCAGCCGCCAGCAGGATGCCCAGGCGGGTTAGATTATTTTTGTTTTTCATGTTCTTTTCTCCTTATACAAAACTTTTCCAAGCAGGGTGGTCACCACAAGCAGCGCCATCAGCAGACCGATGGCGATCCAGAAATCGGGGGAACCCACCTCCAGCACCTTGTCGCCGATGTTGATGAAGGCAAAGGTGCCGGGGATGATACCGATGGCGGAGGCCAGGATGTAGCTGCCCCACCCCATGCCTGTCAGGCCGAAGGCATAGTTGATCAGGTTATAGGGCACCGCCGGGATCAGCCGCAGCAGGATCAGCAGGGCAAAGCCCTCCCGGCCCTCCAGTTTTTCCAGCCGCTGCTGCCATTGGGGGCTGAGTCTGCGGCGGATCATCGCTTCGATCTTCTGCCGTCCCACATGGCGGGCCAGGAAGAACATCAGGCTGCAATTGATGATGGCGCCGATGAAGGTGTACACCGCCCCTTTCCATAACCCGAACAGCAGTCCGCCCGCCAGCGCCAGCACCGCCACCGGGAAGAAAACCGCAGGCAGCACCGAAAACAGCGCCATATACCCCAGCGGCGCCCAGAATCCCAGGCCGTCCAGGGCCGCATGGATCTGCTGCGGGGACAGAACGCTCCCCAGATACCAGCTCAGCCCCGCCAGAGCGGCCAGCACTGCCGCCAGCAGGATTTTCTTTCTGATGTTCATAAGCGCACCCTTCCCCATTATCTTCTGATATTTTCCCGGGAAGGGGCGGGAAAGTCAAATAGAAAAAGCAAATAAGTATCATGAAGCAATAGAAATATTCAATAAGTCCCTTCCATCCGTTGACTTTCCACGGGTAAAATGGTACGATTGCTTCAATTATCGGATTCTTTAATCATTCGATAAAAATACGAATCATTGGAGGAAAACAAAATGAAAAGACTGTTTGCTGCCCTGCTGTGTCTGATCATGGTGCTGGGCATGTTCGGCTGCACCAAGACCGGCAATGACGACGTTCAGACCGCTGTCACCGCACCCGCGGAAGACGTCGCCATGCAGTACATCACCGTGGACGAAGCCGCCGGACTGCTGGACGACGACGCCTACATCTTCTTCGACGTGCGCAAGGCCGCCGACCACGAGACCGCCCACATCCCCGGCGCTGAGGGTCACGACATGGATGCCGCCAAGGAAGGCGATTTCGCCGCCGGCGTTGCCACCATGGAGAAGGCCATCCAGAACCTGGACAAGAACATCATCATCGTCTGCTACTCCGGCAAGCGCTACGCACAGGCCACCACCAATGTGCTGTACGCCCTGGGCTACGACATGAGCAAGGTCTTCACTCTGGAAGGCGGCTTCACCGCTTGGAGCGAGACCAAGGGCGACCTGGTGGAGACCTCCGAGGCCATCGTGGCTCCCGCTGAGGATGTTGCCATGCAGTACATGACCCCCGCCGAGGCTCTGGAAGTTCTGGAGAATGAGGCGTATGTCTTCTTCGACGTCCGCAAGGCTGCCGACTACGAGACCGCCCACATCCCCGGCGCGCTGGGCTACGACATGGATGCCGCCAAGGAAGGCGACTTTGACGCCGGCGTTGCCACCATGCAGGTCGCTACCCGTGACCTGGACAAGAACATCATTCTGGTCTGCTACTCCGGCAAGCGCTACGCCCAGGCTACCACCAACGTCCTGTCCGCTCTGGGCTACGACATGAGCAAGGTCTACACCCTGGAGGGCGGCTTCACTGCCTGGTCCGAGACCTATCCCACCGTGGTGGAGCCCGTCCAGGCTCCTGCTGAGGACGTGGCCATGCAGTACATGACCCCCGCCGAGGCTCTGGAGGTTCTGGAGAACGAGGCGTATGTGTTCTTTGACGTCCGCAAGGCCGCCGACCACGCCACCTCCCACATCCCCGGCGCGCTGGGCTATGACATGGACGCAGCCAAGGAAGGCGACTTCCAGGCCGGTGTCGCCACCATGAAGGAGGCCATCGAGGGTCTGGACAAGAACATCGTTCTGGTCTGCTACTCCGGCAAGCGCTACGCCCAGGCCACCACCAATGTCCTGTCCGCTCTGGGCTACGACATGAGCAAGGTCTACACCCTGGAGGGTGGCTTCACCGCATGGAGCGAGACCTATCCCGACAATGTCACCGCTGAATAATGCTTCTTCCCCATCCGCCCGGTTCCGCCGGGCGGATTTTTTACGCAGAAAAGCTCCGCCTTCCGGCGGAGCTCAGCGTGTCAAAAAAGTATTTTTTGACACGCTGCTTAGAATTCCGAACTTTCTCCATAAGTTCGGAATTCATCTTTTATTGAACGCGCAGGGGAACCCTGACGGTTCCCCCGCACACACCCCCTCCCTCCGAAAATCGAAGAAAACAGGGTTTATTGACAGTCTGAAGCTCCGCCTTCCGGCGGAGCTTTCTTGGTTTTTAGGGGGTGCGGCCTCAGAAGGAGCCGCCGCCGATATTTCTCGATCCGCCGGACCGGGATCCGGAGGATGAACTGGTTTCTCTTTTTCTGCGGGATACGTCCCGGTACAGGAACAGGTCATGGCTGACCGTCAGCTGCATGCTGCCGGGCCTGACATAGACATTGGCCTGATCCTGGCGGCGGACGGATTTGAGCTGGGACTTCATCACCAGCACGGTGACGAGGCCTGCCGCCAGGCCGATGGCCAGGGCGATCAGCAGATTCGTGCCGAATGCAAAGGGGAAGCCGTTGCGGTAGCCCTCCAGATAATCGTCACACCGCCGGGCGAAGGTCTCAAAAGCGCCGGCATAGTCGCCGCCGGACAGGTCGGAGACGATGGCTTCGCTGATGGCGTCGATCTCGGACATGCCGATGGCGTCACCGGCAAAGCCGTTGGACAGGATCCGGTATTCCCGGACATCCATGCACACCAGCAGCAAAACGCCGTCCCGGGACGCGCCGTAGCCGAAGCCCATGTCGTCGTAGAGCGCCTCCACCATGTGATCGGCGCTGCCCTGGGTGTCGGCAACGGTACCCACCAGGATCTGGGCATTGTGGGTGCTGCTGACCTGCTGCAGCAGCGCGGTCAGCTCCTGCGCCTCCTGCTCAGTCAGCAGATTCGCTTCGTCAAATACCAGCTGCTCCGCCGCGCTGACCCCGGCCGCCAGGCTCAGGCACACCGCCAGCGCCAGGAGGATGGAAATGATCGTTCTTTTCATCACGCGCACCTCCTTACAGCAGCCACAGCAGGTAGCTCAGGCCGAACACCGCCGCACTGACGCCGCCGGCCACGCCCAGCAGCCATTTCCAGAAGGCGCCCTTGTCCATGGGCAGGTCACCGGCCATCCTGCCGGTCTGGCCGTTCATGGCGAAGGTAAATTTCCGGCCGTTCCACACCGTATTCAGGATCCACACAGGATACAGGGCATACCTGGCCTGCCCGTGCCGGAGGCTGATATTGGAATTCATGGGGATCACGGAGGAATAGCCCATGACGGTGGCCGCGAACGCTTCCTGGGTGCTCTGTTTGATCCGCTGGCTGGCTCTTGCCTCGCTGGCCCCGGCATCCACATCGTATTTGTCCGCCAGATAGCCGGACAGGTAAGCCGTCTGAAAATCCACCGCATCGGAAAGATCGAAAGGCTCAATGGATTCCATCAGCGCGTCATCCATCTTGGTGGAGCCGTCCACGGGCACATGGGCGAAGCCGATGCCGCCCGCTCTTGTCACCAGGAAGTGGCTGGTCTCGGTGTAATGGTAGCGGCTGTCGCTCCAGGAGCGGATCCGGGTAGCCTTGTAGCGCATATCGGCGCTGGCCTCTGCGTCAAAGAGCCACACGGGCACATACAGGCCCTTGACCTCCCGGATATGGTTCTGGTCCTTGAAGACCTTCGGCAGCAGGGGCTTTCCCTGATAGTGATTGCGCAGGGCCTCCATGGCCGCCTTTTTGTCATACCTGAAGGGGATCACCAGATCCGGCTTCAGCTCGCCGGTGAACTGGCCCATCATCACCACGGGATTGCCGCAGAAGGGACATTCCGTGGCGCCGGTGGTCTCGTCGGCCACGATCTCGCCGCCGCAGGAATCACAGCAGTAGATCCGCAGACCTTCCGCTTCTCCCGTCTGCCATTGGCTGCCCGCAGCGGTATCCCATGTCAGCTCCTCCTGGGGCGGCGTGTTCAGCGCCTCATCGTAAGCACGCAGCGTATCCATCTCGAATTCGGAATCGCACCAGGGGCATTTCATCTTCTGCGCCAGGGGGTCAAATTCAATGGCGCCGTCGCAGCAGGGACATTTATATTGTTGCAATACGGGCATTGCAAGCCCTCCTCTCAGATGATGTCGCCGTTGTCAAAGGGGTCGCCGCACTCGGGGCAGAATTTGGGGGCCTTGGTGGGATCGGCAGGCTGCCAGCCGCACTTGTCGCAGCGGTACTGGGGCAGGCCGGCGGGCTTCTTCGCGCCGCATTCGGGGCAGAACTTACCGGTATTCACCTGACCGCAGCTGCACTGCCAGCCTGCTTCGGGCTTTTTCGTGCCGCACTCGGTGCAGAATTTGCCGGTGGCGGTGGCGCCGCAGACGCATTTCCAGCCCGCCGCTGCGGGAGCGGCTGCCTGCTGCCGGACGCCCATCTGATAGAACTGCTGGGCAGAATTGAAGCCGCCGCCCATGACATTGCCGGCCATGCCCATCCCCATGAAGCCGGTCATGGCGCCGGCGGAATTGCCGGCTGCGGTCTCCAGGGCGTTGGCGGTGGCATTGGTCATGCGGCCGGACTGCATGAAGGGGTTGGCGCCCATGGTGGCGGAGTCCTCCATGTCCTGGATCTTCTTCATATCCTCGGGGTTCAGGGAGATGGGATTCAGGGCGATCTTGGCCACGGTGATGCCCCGGGATTCCGCCCACTCGCTGCGCAGGGCGGCATTCATGGCAGCCTTCAGCTCATTGGCCTTGGCCGACAGCTGGGCGGGACGCAGCTCCTGCTCTGCCAGCATACCAAAAGCAGGCTGCAGCGCGGAAATAAACTCGGTCTTCATCTGGGAATCGATCTGATCCCGGGTGAATGCCTGGCTCACATTGCCGCAGACCCGGGTGTAAAACAGCAGGGGGTTGGAGATGGTGTAGGAGTACACACCGTTGCAGCGAACATTGACGGTGCGGCTCATACCGATGCGGCGGTTGATGACTTCGAAGATGATGGGCGTGGGGGTGCCGAACTTGTTGTCCATGATCTCCTTGGTGTTGATGTAGTAGACCCGCTGGTCCTTGCCGGTGTCACCGCCGTAGGTGAAGCGCTTGCCGATGGCACGGAAGGTCTCAAGGATGCTCTCGCCCAGGTTGCCCGTAAAAACGGAAGGCTCCGTGGAGGTGTCATAGGTATATTCACCCGGCTCGGCGCAGACCTCCACCACCTTGCCCTGCTCCACGATGAGCATGCACTGGCCGTCGGCCACGGCGATGCCGGAGCCGTTGCTGATGATGTTGTCGCTGCCCCTGGTATTGGAGCTGCGTCCGGAAATGCGCTTGCTGCCCTTCACCACCAGGGTATCCATGTCCAGCGCGTCACAATAGAAGAATTCCTTCCACTGATCTGCCAGCACGCTGCCCAGCGCACCCATACCTGCTTTGATCAGTCCCATAATATTATCTCCTCTCGGTTATTTCGTATTATATCCTGCCGGAAACCTGCAAAAATGCACAGGCAGCCCATCGCCGCCTGTGCATCCATTCTGTACGCGCTTGTTTCGCTATAATCGCTTCACCGGTCTGCCCCAGCAGCCGATCCAGATATGGCAGGCGCAGGGGGTCGCCCCTCTCATGATCCACAACATTATACCACAGGCCATAGCGATATGCAAAATGTTTTTGCCCTCCGGCGGATCATCCGGCGCGGTATTTTCCCGGGGGCACGCCGATTCATTTCCCGCCGCATTTTATTTGCTTTATGTCCATCATCTGTGCTATAATAAAAGTTAATCATCGACTTTTCCGGAAAAGAGGTATTCCATGGATATACAGAACGAAAAGGAAAAGAAGCAGTATTCCGGCATCAACAGGCTCCTCAAATCCCAGGCGCTGCAGACCCTCATGGAAAAATGGAGCGACGGCAGCTTTGAGGAATTCATGGATGACTGGAAGTGGATCTTCTCCTATTCCAAACGCTACAAAAAGGCCATCATCTTCTACACCCTCCTGGGCATCTTCAGTTCCACCCTGAGCCTGGGCTCCTCGGTGGTCAGCAAATACATGATCGACATCATCGTGGGCAAGCAGCTGGACAAGCTGTGGCTGCTGGCGCTGATCATGGTGTCCTCCACAGTGTTCAGCCTGGTGTTCTCCAGCCTGGTCAGCCGCATCTCCACCAAAATATCCATCCAGGTGGGCAACGATATCCAGGCGGATATTTTCAGCCGCATCGTCTCCGCCGACTGGATGGCCCTGCACCACTATCCCAACGGCGACCTGCTCAACCGCTTCAACTCCGATGTGGGCACCGTCTCCGGCAACGCCATCGGCTGGCTGCCCAACGTGATCATCCACACCTACACCTTCCTCTCCACCTTCGCCGTCATCCTCTATTATGACGTGACCATGGCCTTCATCGCTCTGCTCAGCGCCCCCTTCCTGCTGCTGGCCAGCCGCTGGGTGCTGCGCAAGGCCCGGGAATACCGCCAGCGGGTCATGGAGATGAACAGCAAGCTGATGACCTTCGAGGTGGACACCTTCTATAACCTGGACACCATCAAGAGCTTCGGCGTTACGGAAAAATACGGCCGGGAGCTGGGCAAGTGGCAGGAGAAGTACAAGCACCACAACCTGGAGTACAACCTGTTCTCCATCAAGACCAATATCCTGACCACCATGATCTCCACCGCCGTGTCCCTCGCCGCCTTCGGCTACTGCCTGTTCCGGCTCTGGACCGACGCCATCTCCTACGGCACCATGACACTGTTCCTGCAGCAGCGCAGCGCCCTGTCCGGCCAGTTCAACGCTTTGGTGGGCATCGTGCCCGGCATGCTCAATTCCTCCGTCTCCGCCCACCGTATCCGGGAGATCGTGGATCTGCCCAGGGAGGAGCTGAATCCCGAAGCCGCCGCAGCCCTGCAGGACCATGCCGCTGACGGCCTGACCGTGCGGATGGACGGCGTGAATTTCGCCTACGAAGAGCACAGCAGGGTCATCACCGATTCCGATTTCATCGCCCGCCCCGGCGAGATCGTGGCCCTGGTAGGCCCCAGCGGCGAGGGCAAGACCACCATGATCCGCCTGATCCTGGGTCTGATCCACCCGGAGGGGGGGCATGTGACCCTGACAGGCTCCGACGGCCAGGCCCTGGACGTCTCCGCCGATCTGCGGCAGTTCTTCAGCTATGTGCCCCAGGGCAATACCATGCTGGCGGGCACCGTGGCGGAGAACATGCGCATGGTCAGGGAGGACGCCACCGACGAGGAGATCATCGACGCCCTGAAAGCCGCCTGCGCCTGGGACTTTGTCAGCAAGCTCCCCGACAACATCCATTCCCCCGTGGGTGAGCGGGGCCGGGGCTTCTCCGAGGGCCAGGCCCAGCGCATCGCCATTGCCCGTGCTCTTCTCCGGGACGCCCCGGTGATGCTGCTGGACGAGGCCACCTCCGCCCTGGACGTGACCACCGAGCGGCAGGTGCTGAAGAACATTATCCGCCAGCATCCCAACAAGACCTGCATCGTCACCACCCACCGGCCCAGCGTGCTGAACCTGTGCCAGCGGGTGTACCGGGTCATGCAGACCCAGGTCCGGGAGCTGAGCGAAGCGGAATCCAGCCGCATGGCCATGGACTTTTAATACCGCTCCATCCCCCGCCTCCCACCCCGGAGGCGGGGTTCAAATTGTAGTTTATCGCTCCGATATGGTACACCAATGTAGGGGACGGGTTCCCCGTCCCGTGAACCTTCCGATTACGAATTCGCCGATACAAATGTCAATTCGCCAGGTTTTACCGCCGGGACGGGTGACCCGTCCCCTA
>JAFTVM010000094.1 GCA_017465745.1 Oscillospiraceae bacterium | reverse complement strand
CGGTACCACCGCATCCCTGTGCGGCCTGGAAGGGGCTGACACGGAAACCGCCATCCGGAAGATCACCATGCTCCACGCCATGATGCTCTTCCAGTCCGGAATCCCCGTGCTGTATTCCGGCGATGAGATCGGCCAGCTCAACGATTGGACCTACAAGGCTGATCCCAACAAGGTCCAGGACTCCCGCTACCTCCATCGTGGCAAGATGCCCTGGGATCTGGCGGAGAAGATCAGTGATCCCACCTCAGTCCAAAGCCAGATCTTCCGTGGCCTGGACAAGCTGGAACGGGTCCGCCGGGAAAACAAGGCATTCTCCTCCCAGGCAGATTTCTGGACTTTTAACACCGGATCCGACCAGGTATTGGGGCTTGGTCGTTTTTATGACGGCGAGGTATTGCTGGGTCTGTTCAACTTCGGAGAACAGGATATCTCCTGCACATTGCCCTCTGGTACCTTCACCGATCTGATGCACGGAATGGTCATGGATCGTGGGGCTACTGTGTCGGCTTTTGGATTTGTATGCCTGAAAGAAAATTGAACAAGAAAACCTCTCCCGGATCCTGTGGCAGGCAGGGAGAGAGGTTGAATTGA
Organism: Oscillospiraceae bacterium; assembly: GCA_017465745.1. GTDB lineage: Bacteria > Bacillota > Clostridia > Oscillospirales > Oscillospiraceae > Faecousia. Next base: position 76,726 of record JAFTVM010000094.1, on the reverse strand, counting down.
CCGAACCAGCACCCGCAGGTGACAGAAAATATCCCAAACGGATCAATCGCTTTCACCCGAAATCATCCAAAATCCAACTTTCCAGTTTGCGAAACTATAAAAAGTCCTGAAATCTTGCGATTTCAGGACTTTTTATGGCTATAGAAGAAATCTGATCTCCGGCCGTGAGCGCTGGGTTACGCCACGCCTTCCTGTGTAATTCCTTAAAGGAGGATTGTCCGGCTTCCGCTGGTGATCTTGTCCGGAGTCAGACTGCCATTGTTATCCGGATACCATTGGATGAGCAGTTCCCGGCGATCATAGCGGATGCAGTATTCTTTTAAGGACTCACTCATATGATCTGCATCTCCATTTTCGCTTATCTTCCCTGTCCGCAACATAATACGTATTGTGTGGTTTTTCTTTTTATCTATATGACAAGGCCCAGACGTTCAATCTTGCGGCGGTGTTCCATACCGGTGGTCATGATATAGATGCGAGTCGTGTTGATGGAACTGTGGTCCAGGATATCAACAAGCTTGGCTATATCCTCCTCAATATGATGCTAGTATTGTACCCCCAAACAGCAGCAAAGAGGACAAGGACATATAAGATCGGATCCAAAAGCAAAAATCCGCATACCTGCACGATTGCAAGTATGCGGATCATTATTTTATAAGCAACACCTCCCAAGTTTGGGTGATGTCAGGTAACCCGGTTATTCAAGTTTACCTTATATACTTGAAATGATCCTCAAGGAGGAGTATAATAACTACACAGTCATTTTGACATCCATCGCGATTGCTGTATTGACGATGGATACCGGAGTGATCCCCCCCATTGCCGGCAAAACGATTCCGGTGTTTGTGCAGCTGGTGCCTGCCGACAACGGGATACTTCGGACCTGTGGTGCAATGCGAGGTCGGCGGCATCTTCAACGAAAAAGAAAACGCAGGATTCCCCAAAGGCAGCGAAAAGGGCTGCTTTGAACTTGCAGCTTCCCCCATTATCCCGCTGTTTGAACCGGGGCATATGACGCTCAGGCCTGAGATCATGGGGCGGCTTGTACCTGCGGTAATCTGTTTTTATCATGATCATAGAAAGCAACCTGATTTCCAAGCATTTTTGGATCAGAATGCTTCATCTCGGCCAAGATTCTCATATATGCACCAACGCGGAGCCCGCCAACACGATTTCCATCGATTATCCACTTAAGAATGTCTACAATATCTGCCCCATTATCCGAAACGATCGGGAGCAGAGTGAATATATAGAACACGGAGGTTCAATATGTCAAAGCTTCTATTTTACGGAGCAATGCTGGCAGCAAAGTCCGCCTCACTGGGTCTGCGGATCCTGGGGCGTAACGCCAGTTTTCTCCCCGGTAAGATTGCCGTCACCATCTGCAAGGATTTCCTGGGCCACCTGCAGCCGCCCAAGCATCTGATCTGCGTCACCGGCACCAACGGCAAGACCACCGTCAGCAATCTGCTGACCAATGTGCTGCGCCAGGCCGGCTACACCGTCACCAACAATTCCCTGGGCTCCAACGTCCAGGCCGGCGTCGCCACTGCCCTGCTGGAAAACGCCACCTTCGGCGGCCGGGTCAAGACCGACATTGCCGTCCTGGAAGTGGACGAGCGCAGCTCCCTGCTGATCTACCCCTACATCAAGCCCAGCATCCTGGTGTGCAACAACATTATGCGCGACTCCATCAAGCGCAACGCTCACACCGACTTCATCTCTTTCGTCATAAACAAGGCCATTCCTGCGGGCACCAAGGTCATCCTGAATGCCGATGACATCATCGACTGCCACCTGGGTCTGAACAATCCCGACCGCACCTATTTCGGCATCACCGCGGAAGCTCCCCAGGACAACACCATGCCCTTCCTGCGGGACATCGTCTACTGCCCCGAATGCGGCAGCCTGCTGGAGGCGGAGTATATCCGCTACAACCACATCGGCCGGGTCTACTGCCCCAACTGCGATTACAAGACCCCCCAGCCCGACTTTGCCATCACCGACATCGACCGGGAGAACGGCACCTTCACCGTCACCCACGATGGCGTGGACGAGCAGTACAAGCTGGTCAATGACAATATCACCAACCTTTACAATTTCTGCGCCGCCATCACGGCCCTGACAAAATTCGGCCTGCCCTACGAAAAGATCAAGGCTGCCTTTGAGTCCGTGGAGATCGTCAAGTCCCGCCACAACGAGCTGTCTGCCGGCGGCAGAAACCTGAAGATCATTCTGGCCAAGGGCCAGAATCCAGTGGCATGCACCGGCGTCTACCGCTACACCGCCGGCTGCCCCGGCGAGAACAAGACCGTCCTGATCACCGTGGATGACGTGGGCGACAATATCAACAATTCCGAAAACGTCAGCTGGATCTATGACGCGGACTACAGCCTGCTGAATGATCCTTCCATCCACCGTGTGATCTTCGTGGGTCCCCGGCACGCCGATCATCGGCTGCGGGCTCTCATGGCCGGCATCCCCGCTGAGAAGATCCACGCCCTGCCCACCTGGCAGGAGGGTGTGAAGCTGGTGGATATGGAAAATACCGGCGACATCTACCTGCTCTACGATCCCTACAAGGGCGCCGAAATGGAAGCCATCAAGACCGCGCTGCTATCCCGCATGGAAGGAGGAGCCAACGAATGAAGATCGAAGTACTGTTCAGTGAAGTCTGTAATCTCTCCGGTGATTACCAGAACGTGGAATATCTGCGCCAGACCCTGCCCGACGCCCAGTTCATCTTCACCGCTCTGACTCAGGAGCCGGACTTCGCCGTGAACCGCCCCGACATGGTCTACATGGGCACCATGACCGAAGCCATCCAGCGCCGGGTCATCGAAAAGCTGATGCCCTACAAGGCCCGCATCGAGGCCCTCATCGAAGACGGCGTGGTGTTCCTGATGACAGGCAACGCCTGCGAGGTATTCTGCACCGAGATCAACTATATCACCGAGGAGATCACGACCCAGGGTCTGGGTCTGTTCGGTCTCAGCGCCAAAACAGACCTCTTCCGCCGCTACAACGGAAAGTTCCTGGGCGATGTGGACGGCATTCCCGTTGTCGGCTTCCGCAGCCAGTTCAGCTTCCTCTACGGCGACAATTCCGAAGGCTTCTTCGGCAAAAACCAGCGTTCCATCGGCATCAATCCCGACACCGATCTGGAAGGCGTCCGCCGAAAGAATTTCTTCGGCACGAATATTCAGGGTCCCATCCTGCCCCTGAATCCCCTGTTCTGTGAGCACCTGATCCGTCTGGCCGGCGGCGAGGCAACTGCCGCCCACCGGGAAGCCGCCATGGCTGCCTACGAACAGCGCCTGAAGGAATTCCGCGATCCCAGCGTCAAATTCTGATACCAAAACGAAAGAAACAAAGAACACCCTCTCCGGTGGCCTGTTGATATGCTCCCTATAGAGTAGACACTCGAAATAACAAAAGTTTCGAGACTACACTATAGGGAGCATTTTTTATGTCCAGGATACCAGAAACAGAAAAAATACTGGCTGTAAAGGCCTATTTGCAAGGAGAAGGAACAACGCATTCTCAAGCTACCCGGTTGGGTGTTGCAGAATCGACTTTCAGAGAGTGGGTTACAAAATATAAGACCTTTGGCGAGAGTGGTTTGCGCAGTTCCACGAAACGAATGCAGTATGCTGCGGAAACAAAGAATGCTGCTGTAACGGCCTATTTAAGCGGTCGGGGAAGCCAAAAAGAAATATGCGAGCAATATAAAATAAAGGACAAAAAGACCCTCAGAGAATGGATTGAAGTGTATAATGGTCATAAAGAATTACGACCCAACGAAGGTCGAGGGAGTGATATCTATATGACTAAGGGAAGAAAGACTACATATGAAGAACGGGTGGAGATTGTCAGCTACCAGCAGATCTATTCCTGGGTGAGAAAGTATAACGAAAAAGGTGCAGAAGGTCTATTGGACAAGCGCGGGAAGCGCAAATCTGAGTCTGAGATGACGGAACTGGAGAAGCTGCGTGCCGAGAACCGGATGCTGGAAGCCAGGAACAAGCGGCTGGAAATGGAGAATGCAGTACTAAAAAAACTCGAGGAAATCGAAAGGAGGTGTCCATGATGATCCACCGTGTGGAAATCAGCCGTAATGATGAAATGAATATCAAGTTAGCACCGGGCTTTGGGCAGTCCATTGATGGACTGATCGAACTGCGGTGATTTTTTATGCCCACACAAACATATTCTTTAGGGATTTAGAAGGGAGGAATGCAAGTGGCAAAGGGCAAGCGGGAGCTGGAGCTCCATTGCAGTTACGCACAGGAGGGGGATGACCTGATGGAGATACTCCTGGAATGCTTTCGCACCTTTCTATATAAAGAAATTCAGAAAAGTGCGTATTTTTGACGAAAATCAAAGGATATGCTATGATATCTATGACGAATGGTCGCTTATTTCAAGGAGGAAACCATGTACTTGGAAATAAGTAACCCCATGGATTACCATGTCGCATTGTACATCCGATTATCGAAGGAGGATGAGAGTGAAGGTCCATCCCAGAGTGTGACTAATCAGCAATCCCTGCTTAACGAGTTTGTTCAGCAGCATCGCCTTTCCGTCTATGATACCTACATCGATGACGGTTGGAGCGGCACCAATTTTGAACGCCCGGATTTTCAGCGGATGATCGCTGACATCGAAGCCAAGAAGGTCAATATGGTCATCACCAAAGACCTGTCCCGTTTGGGCAGAGATTATATTATGACGGGACACTACATGGAGCGGTACTTCCCGGAAAGACGGGTACGATATATCTCGTTGTTGGACGGCATCGATACCGGCGTGGAGTCCACTGCCAATGATATTACTCCTTTCCGGGCAATCATGAACGACATGTACGCAAAGGACATTTCCAAGAAGATCAAATCCGTCAAACGGGATAAACAGCGGAAGGGTCAGTTTATTGGCGGAAAGCCCATGTACGGCTACAAGATGCACCCGACGGAGAAAAACAAAATCGTCATCGACGAGGAAGTGGCTCCCATTGTGCGGCGGATCTTTGCTATGGCACTGGATGGAATGAGCTGCCGTAAGATCGCTATGCTGTTGAATGAGGAAGGTGTGCCAACACCGGCAACCTACTGCGGTTGGAAAGTGGGTAACCCCGGACCGTACACTGGATTGTGGAGTAGTGAACGCATCTCCGATATGCTGCAAAACGAAACCTATATCGGTAATATGGTTCAAGGGCGGATGGTGAAGATCAGCTACAAGTCCAAAAAATGTCTGCGTCAGCCAAGAGAGAACTGGGTGATTGTTGAGGATACGCATGAACCTCTAATCGATAAGGAGACTTTCCAAAAGGTAAGGATGCTGGTGGACAGTCGAAAGCATACCCGGAGCCGTACCTATGATTTTCTCTTAAAGGGATTGATTTTCTGCCATGAATGCGGCTACCCGTTGGCTACACTCAACCGGAAAAATGCAGCAGGGGAAGAACGGTTATTCTTTGTATGCCGTACTTATCAGCGGTTCACCAAAGCTGGTGTCTGTACTTGTCATTCCATCAAAGAGCAAACCGTAACGGATGCAGTAATCGCCAAGGTGCGGGAAATCTGTGAAGCCTATCTAAACCCGGATAAACTGTTACCAATGGCACAACAGGCGGTAGAGGAAATCCGGAAACAAGATGGCTTGGAAACCGAAATTCAGTCGCTTCAATCAAAAATTGAGAGCTTGACCACTAATCTGGATAAGATGTACATGGATAAGCTGGCTGGGATTCTGGCGGAGTCGGACTTTCAGCGAATCTATCTGAAAGTCAAAACTGACCGTACGCAGTTGGAGGGAAAGCTGAAAAGCCTTCAAGCACAACAGAAAGAACCCGTTAAGGCAGAACAGCAGGCAAGGGAACTGGTTAACCGGTTTCTGGAAAGTCCCTTTGCGAGCCGTGAAATGCTTGTCAGCTTGATCGAACGGGTGGAACTGTCCGAAGAAAAGCATGTGTATATCAAATTTCGATTCAAAGAGCTGGACGATCTGCTGATTCAGTCCAGTTCTTAAACGGGCAAATCGTTTACAATAGGCCAGTCGCTATGTATCCCGCATTGAGAAGCGTGCATTGGAGAAGCTGCGCGCGGTACTGGAATAGGGAAAACCCCGGCTTTGCCGGGGTTGCAATTTGGGCAGTGTTTTTCTATAATAGAAAGAAAAATGAAATGGAGAATCTGCCATGAAATACGATTTTACCACCATCATGGACCGCCGGAATATGGATGCCATCGCCGTGGACTGCCCCCCTGGCCAGCCGAAGGAGGGCTTCGATGTCATCCCCATGTGGGTGGCGGATATGAACTTCCCCACCGCCCCCTCCATTCCCGCCGCCATTGCGGAGCGGACGCAGCACGCGGCTTACGGCTACTTCATGCCCCGGCGGGAGTACTATGACGCCATCATCGACTGGCACGCCAAGCGCAACGGCGTGGAGGGGCTGCTGCCGGAGCACATCGGCTATGCCAACGGTGTCCTGGGCGGCGTGGTCAGTGCCCTGAACGTGGTCTGCTCCCGGGGCGACAACGTGCTGGTCCATTCCCCCACCTACATCGGCTTCACCCACGCCCTGGGGGACAATGGCTACAATATTGTCCACAGCCCCCTGACCATTGATGGAAACGGCGTCTGGCGCATGGACTTCGAGGACATGGAACGTAAGATCGTGAAGAACAAGATCCACGCCGCCATTTTCTGCTCCCCCCACAATCCCTGCGGCCGTGTCTGGGAGCGATGGGAGATCGAGAAAGCCATGGAGATCTACAAAAAGCACGACGTTTTCGTCATCTCCGACGAGATCTGGTCCGACCTGATCCTGGCAGGACACCAGCACATTCCCACCCAGTCCGTCAGCGAGGACGCAAAAATGCGCACCGTGGCCATGTACGCCCCCAGCAAGACCTTCAATCTGGCAGGCCTGGTGGGCAGCTACCGTATCATCTACAATAAGTGGCTGCGCGACCGGGTGGACAAGGAGGCCGGCCTGTCCCACTACAACGGCATGAACGTGCTGAGCATGTACGCCCTCATCGGCGGCTACAGTGAGGTGGGCGCCGAATGGCTGGAGGAGCTGAACCAGGTGCTCACCGCCAATGTGGACTTCGCCTGCGATTATGTCGCCAAGCGTTTTGATGGCGTTACGGTCTGCCGTCCCCAGGGCACCTATATGCTCTTCCTGGACTGCACGCAGTGGTGTGCCCGCACCGGAAAGACCATGGACGCGCTGGAAAAAGCCGCCTGGGATGTGGGCGTAGCCCTCCAGGATGGCCGCATGTTCCATGGCCCCCACCATTTGAGAGTCAACCTGGCGCTGCCCCTGGCACGGGTGAAGGAAGCCTTCGAACGGTTGGACAAGTACGTGTTCAATGCATGACATCATTTGATGGCGCTTATTGATAAAATATTATCTAAATGATTTCCAAATACTTCCATTTCCTATTTACTTTTTCTCCGGGATAGTGTATGATAACGGCGAACAGAGTAGAGGATCCCGCGTGAAGTGTCGCCGGAATGGGGAGTTGACCGGCGGACGAAGGGCGTTTGTCCACGATGAGATCTTCGCACCCGCTGCGCCATATGGGTGGTCATCCTCCTTTATGTAGCAACGATACTCGGTCGGGCGTATGGTCGGCTGTATTTGCTGCCTTTCCCACCGGTATTCCCAAAAATCTTTCTCCCCTTGCGGTTTTTGCCGCAGGGGGATTCTGTATTTCCGGGACCGTGGACAGCCAGCTGCCGTCGCCGCATCAAAAGGAGGAATTTTTATGTCAACCCGAGAACGATCCACCAAGCTCTACAAGACCCCGTTTTCCCTTGCCTACTGGCGCGACGCTGCATTGGAACTGAAGGACACCAAGATGCTCGTCTTTGCGGCGCTGATCGTTGCGCTGCGCGTCGCACTGAAGACCCTCATCCGCATCCCTCTGGGCCCCAGCCTGGATATCACCCCGGCCTTCCTGGCCAACGCCCTGGGCGCCATGGTATACGGCCCCGTGGTGGGCGCCATTGGCGCGCTGGTGTCGGATGTTCTGGGCGTCATGCTCCGGGGCGATACCTATTTTCTGCCCTATGCCCTGACGGAGATCTCCAGTTCCATGCTCTTCGGTATGTTCTTCTACCGGCAGAAGATCACACCCACCCGGGTGATCCTGAGCCGGTTCTGCATCTGCCTGTTTGTCAACATTCTGCTGCAGACCCCCATTGACATGCTGTTCAACTATGTCATGTATGGACGTACCGCCATGGTGCTGACGCTGCCCCGGATCTTCAAGAACCTGTTTATGTTCCCCATCGAATCCGTGGTGATGACCATTTTCCTGTCCGCAGTGCAGCCCATTACCTACCGCATGAAGCTGACCTATGACAGCGCCGCCAAGCTCTCCTTCAGCAAGCGGCAGATCGCCCTGCTGGTGCTGCTGGTGGTGGTGGGCATCGCCAGCGTGTTCGGCTATCTGTTTGTCCATTACGACAATACCTCCCTGTCCTCCGCCTACACCACCCAGGAACGCATCGAGGCCAACAAGTCCATGCAGCCCATGGTGGTGGAAAACAGCGACGACTTCGACGATATGACCACCGTGACCATCGTGGAATCCGCTTACAAGAAATTCCTGGGCCATGAGGTCACTTATACCGTGGCGGTCTACCAGGTGGCTGACGGCGCGGAGGTGACGGACGAGCTGTGGAAGCTGTCCAAATCCAAGGCGGCGGCCCATGAGGACCTTGTCCGGGTGGGCGGGGCCGTGATCCTGGTGGATGAGACCACCGGCCAGGTCCTGGCATACACACCCGCAGAATAATCCGAACCATCCAGGCGGGGCATGCGCCCCGCCTGCTTATTATCCGATGATTTTTAGAAAGGAGCCTGTCCCATGACCATCGATCAGGCGTTGAATTACATCCACGGAAAATTCCGCAAGGGCGCCCAGCCCGGACTGCACCGGATCTCTGAACTGATGCAAAAGCTGGGTGACCCCCAGAAGCAGCTGAAAACCGTCCACATCGCCGGTACCAACGGCAAGGGAAGCACCGCCGCCATGATGGCCGCCATCCTGCACCGTGCGGGCTTCAAGACCGGTCTGTTTACTTCTCCCTTCATTTACCGCTTCAATGAGCGTATCCAGATCAACGGCCAACAGATCCCCGACGCGGACGTGGTGGAGATGGTAGAGGTGGTGAAAGCCGCCGCCGACACCATGGCAGAGCCGCCCACGGAGTTTGAGGTAGTCTGCGCCATGGGCTTTACCTATTTCCTGCGGCAGCATTGCGATATTGTGGTGCTGGAGTGCGGTATGGGCGGCGAAAAGGACGCCACCAATGTGGTCCCCAGCCCGGAAGCGGCGGTGATCACCAATATCGGTCTGGATCATACCGACGCCCTGGGCGATACCCTGGAGCAGATCGCTGCCGCCAAGGCGGGCATCTTCAAACCCGGCTGCAGCGCAGTCATCTACCGGGGAACCCCCGGTGTGGAGGATGTCTTTGCCCGGGACTGCGCCCGGAAGGGCATCGAACTGCGCAAGGCGGATTTCGACAGCCTGCGGCTCCATCGGGCCCCCCTGGAGGGGCAGGTATTTGACTGCGGCAGCTACCGGGCGCTGGAACTGCCCCTGCTGGGCCACCATCAGCTCCACAACGCTGCGGTGGTGCTGGCCACGGTGGAGGCACTTCGCCAGCGCGGCTGGCAGATCCGGGAGGAGCATGTTCGCGAGGGTATGCGCCATGTTTCCTGGCCGGGACGCTTTGATATCGTGGGACACGATCCCCTGTTTATCATCGACGGCGGCCATAATCCCCAGTGCATCGATGCGCTGGTGAAAAATATCCGGGATTATCTGGCAGGCCGGCGGATCATTGCCCTGACCGGCGTGCTGACCGACAAGGACTATGCCCAGATGTACGCCCCGGTCATGCCCCTGGTGGAGGGCTTCGTCTGCATCACCCCGCCCAACCCCCGGAAACTGGAGGCAGCGGAGCTGGCGCGGCATCTGCGCGCTGCCGGCGCCAATGCCGCAGGCTGTGCCACGGTGGAGGAAGGCGTCCGCCGTGCCCTGGAGCTGGCCGGTACAGACGGCGTGGTGCTGTGCTTCGGCTCCCTGTATACCATCGGCGCCATCCGGGAAGCCCTGGACGTGGTCCGCTGAGCCGGCAATCAGAATAAACGCCGGGGACGGTTTTTCGTCCCCGGCATCTTTATTTTGGAATCGTAATGGTCAGCACGATCTCGTCCTCCGTCTCCCGCCGCTCGGAGATCGCTCCGATGCCGCTGCGCTGGATCCTGGCCAGGGACTGGTTCAGATTGCTCAGGAACGCCCCCACGTTGACGGCTTTCGGCTCCTCCGACTGTTTCAGCAGGAGCTGTTCGATGTACCGCTCCGTCCGGGCGACGCTCATTCCGTCGCGGATGATGACCGCGATGGCGGCCATTTTTTGCGGCTCCGCCGGAAGCTTCAGCAGCGCCCGGGCGTGGCGTTCCGTCAGGTTTCCATCCCGCAGGGCATTCAGCACCTGGGGGGAATGGCGCAGGATCCGCAGCTTGTTGGCCACGGCGCTCTGGCTTTTTCCCAACAGGCGGGCCGCCTGCTCCTGGCTCATGGACCAGCTCTCCATCAGCAAGGATATGCCCCGTGCTTCCTCGATGAAGTCCAGATCCTGCCGCTGGAGATTCTCCACCATGGCGGCCATGCCGGATTCCTTGTCTGTCATGTTCATGATGATGCAGGGGATGTCGTTCAGCCCCGCGATTTGAGCTGCCCGAAGCCGCCGCTCCCCGGCAATCAGCTCGTATGTATTGCCCACCCGGCGCACCGACAGGGGCTGCAGGATGCCGTGCTGGCGGATGGAATCCGCCAGCTCTGCCAGGGCGTCCTCCCGGAAGATCTTCCGGGGCTGGGATGGGTTGGGGCGAATGGACCGGGGCGGCAGGAACACCACCCGCCCGGTCTCCATATATGTTTTCAGTTTCTGGCACTGCATGGCCATTCCTCCTAAGCAGATAATCGATGTGCCCCTATTGTATCCGTCCTGCCATGGGAAACCGCACGAAATACCCCCGCCTGCGGGAAATTATTTCGCCATGGCCACTTTCCGCAGCACACGCCCCATCAGATCTCCGAAACTGAGCTTTTCCACCGCTGACTGGGCCACCAGCGGCACTTCCGCCAGAATCTCATCTCCGGCGCGGACAGTCAGCGTTCCCAGCCGCTGCCCCTGAGCCACCGGGGCTTCCGCTGACGCTTCCAGCGTCACCTCCGCGGTGATGCTGTTTTTCATCGCCTTTTCCACCAGCAGGCGGGTGTCGTTTTCCGGCATCGCCGCCACGGAGTCCGCTTTGCCCAATGTGACGGGCACGGATGCACCCTCCTGCACGACAGGCTCATAGAGGGCGTAATTCGCAAAGCCGTGGTCGAGCAGGCTTTTGCAGGTGGAGAAGCGATCCTGTGATGTCTCTGCCCCCATCACCACGGCAATGAGTTCCATGCCGTCGCGCTCTGCAGAGGCAGACAGGCAGTATCCGGCAGCGGCGGTGAACCCGGTTTTCAGTCCCGTGCAGCCGGGGTAGTAGCGGACCATCTTGTTGGTGTTGGACAGGCCGAAGGCGCCTTCCCGAATGGTGTCCATCCAGATGGTGGTGTATTTTCGGATATCCGGGTGGTTCACCAGCAGCTCCCGGGACATTATTGCAATATCGTGGGCGGAAGTTTTGTGATCCTTTGCCGATGCATCATCGTCCAGACCGGTGCAGTTGACGAAATGGGTGTCGTGCATCCCCAGTTCCGCAGCCCGGGCGTTCATCCGCTCCACGAAGGCGGCCTCCGATCCGGCGATATGCTCTGCCATGGCACAGGCGCAGTCGTTGGCGGAGGATACGGCGATGGATTTGACCATGTCCGCTACGGTCATCGTCTCGCCCACCTTCAGATATACCTGGCTGCCGCCCTTGGCCGCGGCGGCTTCGGAGGCGGTGACGGTGTCCTCCCAGCCGATACGGCCGTCGTCGATGGCCTCCATGATCAGCAGCATGGTCATCACCTTGGTCACCGACGCGGGTGCCAGCGCCTGGTGGATGTTCTGCTCACACAGGATGGTACCCGTGGCGGCGTCCATGAGGATTGCGGACTTTCCCTTGATCTCGGGCTCTGCTGCAGACACGGATCCCGCCAGCAAAGCAAACACCAGGATCACAAGTGCCATTTTCTTCATAGTCATCCCTCCTGTTTCATGTGGTACAAGGTATGCGCGCCGCCGCGGATTCAGAATAGGGCAGCAAAAATACCGGGCCGGAGATGGGACGCGAAAAGGCATCAAAAAGTTTTTTGAAAATAATTAAAAATAATGCTTGACAAATGAGGATTACCGTGATAGAATAATCAGGCACTTGAGGTGTACGACCAAATATCGCGGAGTAGAGCAGTTGGAAGCTCGTCGGGCTCATAACCCGGAGGTCGTAGGTTCGAGTCCTGCCTCCGCAACCAGTCGTATGTACGCCCACGTTGACGGTAAAAGTACCGTCGGCGTGGGCGTATATTTTTGTTATGTGCGCCCTGATGATTTCGGGAAGATTTTCTGCGTTCCACTGGTCAATGCTGGCGCGGAAGAAGGCGACCAGCGCCGCCGGATCAAGTTCCCGCCGGGTGGCGGATCGCCGGGCGATAATGTCCTCCAGCTCAGACTTCCGGCTGCGCAGCCGATCCAGTTCGGCTTCCAGTTCCGGGATCACGAGGCCAGACAGCACCGCCTGCACACCGTTCGCGATCTTCTTTTCGATCTGGGCCAGCTCCGCCTTCTCTGCCTTCAGATCAGGGGCGGCGCCGTTGATCTGATCGGCGATATACTGGGCCGTGGCGGTGAAGTCCATCGTCCGCAGGTATTCCTTCAGGTGCTGGACGACGAAAGTCTCTATTTCGTCGGCGTTGATATTCTTCGCCCCGCAGGTATGCGTCCTGTACTTATTGCCGCAGCAATAGTACCGGGTGACGTAGCCCTTCTTGTTCGTGCTGGCGTGGCCCACGTACCGGGCGCCGCACTCTTCACATTCGATCAGGCCCGTCAGCAGGTATTGGTGGCGGGCTTTATTTTTTGAATTGCGTCTGTTGTCCTTCATTCTGGCCTGTACCTTCTCCCATGTGTCGTCGTCGATGATCCGCGGGATCGCGCCCTCTATGCGCTCCACGTTGGGATTCGCCTGGCCGCCCGCCCATTTGCGCATGATCTTGTACTTCTTCTTGTTCCAGGTGTAGACGCCAATATACCGCTCATTTTGTAGGATGCCGTTCAGGCTGTTCTTTCCGATCGGGCGGCCCCGTTTACTCAGGGTGCCCTTCAGGTGGTCGACGATAAAGTCGTAGCTTTTCCCGGCAGCATACCAGGCGAAAATGTCCCGCACGATCCGGGCCTCTTCTGGGTTGATCACATAATGGCCGCAGACAATGTCGTAGCCCAGGGGCGGAACGCCGCCCAGGAAGGCGGCCTGCTTCGCCTTCACGGCGACGCCGTCGATGGACTTCTGGCGGGTGCCCAGGACTTCGACCTGGCCCATGCCGACGGTGATCAGTTCCGTCAGGAAGTCGGAGCTGTTAGTGAGATCACCCAGTTTCTGGCCGCTGGCGCTGATCACCTGGATGCCCAGATACATCATAGTCTTGCGGAAGGTGAACCAGTCGCCGACGTCGCGGCTGCCGCGGGAAATGTCGTAAATGATCACGGCGTCGAAGGCCCGCCGGTTCGCTGCGGCCACCAGGGCCTGGAAGCCCTTGCGGTCGGTATTGGTGCCGCTTGCCGCTTCGTCCTGGTAGCTGGCGACGATCTGTATATTGTTTTCTCTGGCGTATTTCCTGATTCCGGCCTGCTGGTAGGCTATGCTGTTTTCGGTCTGGTTATCGGTCGAGTACCGCATATACTCCGCAGCCTTCAGGACGCCAAAAGCTGATAAATCAAGCATTTTGCACTTCCTTTTTTGTGACACGTGTGCTACAATAAAAGGGCATAAAGCCCCTATATTTTAGCGGGTAGTTTTCGACTTTGCTGTGGTGGCAAGTGGAAATTGTGCGTCTGCCGCTTCGGTGCTGGTAACACCGGGGCGGCGTTTTTCTTTATTCTGGAGCCGTCGCGGGTGGTAAGTCCGTGGCGGCTTTTTTATTTTGTAGTTTTGTTTTTGCCGTAGAAAATCCGGCCTGCCAGAAGATTCTGGCGATATTGACAGCTGGAAGCAAATACGGGATCAGGGTGGATGCATTTCATGGCGTCGCTGCAAGCTTCATATCTGCTGCAACATCCGAATGTGTCCATCTTTCGCCCGGATCTCTTCGGGGCCGCTTCGGTGCTGGTAACACCGGCAGGGCTGTCTTCGCTGATCATGTCGTAAAATGTGGTTTCGGAAAGAATTTGCAGGTCGTTACCCTTCAAGATCAGGGCCTCCGCCTTCTTCTGCTTCGTACTCTTGCCGTCTTTGATCGTGGTGCAGTAGTCATTGTTGCCAAGGATCAGGAAGTTTGTTTTCGCAGTGACGCTGTCGCCGCATGAGCCGCCTAGGTTGACCACGAGCTGCATGGCGTCCTTGCGCTGCATACGCTCCAGGGTGCCGGTGAATACACAGACCTTACCGTATAGCGGGCTGTCCGGGCGTTCCTTGCCAGGTTCGGCGGTTATGCTGGCTGCGCGGACACCATGGGTGGCGGCGGAAACACGGGACAGATCGATGCCGGAAAGGTCGGCAACGGCCCGCAGTCCCTGGAGAACGGCGTGAGTTGTTTCACAGTCGACCAGGCCCCGGTGTGCGCCGTTGGGAATGATGCCCAGAGCGTCGGCCACGTCGTGCAGCCGGTGGTGCTTTAGCTGCGGCAGAATGTGGCGAGCCAGACGCATTGTGTCCACAATGTCATTTGTTACGGGGTTTCCGACGTAGATCGTGGCGGCGTCATAGATAAAGTTGACGTCAAAATGGACGTTATGGCCGACAACAATGTCGGAGCCTACGAAGTCCAGAAAGCCAGGGATGGCTTCGGCGATCGCGGGCGCGTCGGCGACGTCTTCGTTCGTGATCCCGGTCAAACTGGTGATGAAGTCGCTGATCTCATTCTCTGGTTTGACGAAGGTGCTATACCGTCCGCAGACTTCACTGCCCCTGACACGGAGGGCGGACAATTCGATTATTTCATCCCAGCGGGTATCCAAGCCTGTCGTCTCAATATCGACGACAGTATAATCTGCCGGGAATGTCAGCAGGCTTGTACCTTTTTGCGGCCTGCTTTTATTTATTTCGTTCATGTGAATATCCCCTTGATTCTTGCCCGCGTCACGCCGGGCTAATTTTTTTAGGGTACTCTGTCACCTGGAAGGAGGTGACAGAAATGAAGAACGCATACAAGGCAGCGATCGAGCGGATGCTGAAGAACATCCACGACGACGAGCGCCTGCGCCTGATCTACAAGTACATCGTGTACCTGTACACCAGAAAGCGCTGACGCCGACCAGACGGGACTGGCCCCTTCGGGGGTCAGTCCTTTTTTTCGTCTTCCCAGGGCCGGACACCTGCCAGCAGCTTGTCCAGGATCGCGTTCACCTGGCGCCAGTCTTCCTCCGTGAAGTCGCCCAGATTCTTGAAAAGCTGTTTGACCCGCTCATTTTCGGACGCCATGATCCGATCGACCATCACGTGGAGCGCGGCGTCGTCGTTGCCGTTTTCAAACATGGAGCCTTCGCCGGTAGTCAGCCAGAGATAAGAGGCGCCAAATTCACGGCAAACAGCCCGCAGCATCTGTTCTGTGGTATTGCGGTTACCGCTTTCCAGGCGGCTGATCGCCGTCTTAGTTACACCGAGCCGTGCGCCGAAATCTTCCTGGCTTAAATCCAGGTGCAGGCGCAGCTCTTTGATTCGAGAGTTCAAACGTTTATCACCTCCATGCTGAAAGTGTATCACATAGAGTTGCCACAGTCAACTAAAATTTCTCAGAAAGTATTGACAAAGTGACCGCAGGCAACTATAATATGCATACAACGTTACCAAAGGCAACGAATGAAAGCGGAAACCCCGCAAGGAGGAAACAACGTGATCGAGATCGTCAGAGAATACCACTACGTAAGCAGCGAACAGCGAAAGCTGCGGGCCACCGGATACGCTGCAATCACATATACCGACCACTATACCGGCGAGCCTGAAGTGGAAGGCCGGAAGGTCGAGGGCACCGAGGACTTCACCCTGGAACGCTGGGACGCCCAGGTCGTCGACCGGGTCGTATATGTGCCCACCGGTAAGCTGAACAAGGGCAACAAGAAAATGTGGGAACGCGCCGGAAGCGTCCGGGCCAGAAATGCCCGCGACTGCGGCAAGATCGCCCGCCTGGTTTTCGCTGGTCAGGAGATCAGCGTCCGGAAGTACTGATGAAGGAGGTCAACAACATGAAAGGAAAGAGATTCAAACCCGCGACCGGCACGGTCTACACCAACAAGGGTGGCGGCACCTACCTGTGCGGCGACGTCTGGGAGAACGACACCCCCGACCTGTCCTACTGTGCCCGCATGACCAACACCAAGACCGGCTGGACGCTGATCGCCCACGGACTGATCCAGTACGAGGACGGCACGATCGAGTGGGACTACTCCACCGGCGGCCGCTGGGGGGAGGTGCCCGCATGAAATACCAGAGCGCGGAGGACATTCTGGCGAAGATCAAGCCAAGCGCGGAAGAAATCGCCGAAGGCCAAGAGGTGGCAGAGATGAAGGCCGCGATCGGCAAGGCCAGGGCCGCGATCCACGACGCAAAGGCCCGGTATATCAAGCAGCGCCTGCGTACCAGGAGCAAAAAGCAGGCCGAAGAAGATCCCTTCGAGGAATTGAAGGACTACGAAACCCGCCAGCAAATCCACGACGCCTACGGCTGGGGCATCATCACGGAGGCCCGGATGGATCGCCTGTTCGAGCTGTGGGACGCCAGGGAGGAAAGCAAGCGGAAAGGCGGCACCGCCTTCGAGGACTATGTGACCCGGATGCTGGACACCGCCTGGGCCGCTGTCGGCGAAGAATACGCCGAACGGATCGAAGCCTATGAGCAGAAGGTCAGGAAGCGTTACGACGACGCCGCCAGGATCGCCAAGGAAAACAACGAGCGCAGCTGGCAGCGAGAACACGGCATGATCGTCTGAATACAGCCGGGGAGCGATCCCCGGCACCCGTCCGGGGCTGATCCGCCCCGCCGATGATGGCCTATGGAGGGCCGAAACGGGAATATGAGAAGCGGAACACCCGCAAGGAGGAAATTGAAGAACATGGCACCTAGAGCATCGGACGCAGCGAAGGCTGCGGAATACAAACCCCGCGAGATCGTCACCACCTTCGAGGGCCTGGTCGAGGCCCTGAAGCGCGAGACCGAGAAGCTGCGGGCCGTTGATATTTACCTGAACGACGAAGGCAAGCGCCGCCTGCGCGCCTGTGAAACCATCAAATTTCTGACCGGATTCTGCGAGACCGCCGCAGAACTGGACGCCCTGGGCCTGTACGACGAGCTGGGCGACGACGCCAGCGCTGTCCGTGACGTCCTGATGGCGATCGAGCGGATCGTGAAACTGGAGAAGGGGGCGAAGAAGTGAAGACTGGCCTGGAATTTCTGAAGAACCCCGGCACCACCGCCGGGGAAATCGCCGAAGTCCTGGCAACAGGACACCCGCCCTTTGAGCCGGGCACAAAAGTCGATTGCAGCCACGTCACCTGCCGCGAGTGCTGGCTGGCCTGGCTGATCACCGGCAAGGCCCCGGTCGAGAAGGAGACGGCACGGTGATCCAGCGGATCGTTTGCCCGGTGCAGCAGCCGGACGCCTTCGACATTGAGGCTTGCTTCAGGTGCCGATTCTACGAGATCACCATCGGCGGCAAGTCCGAGACCCCGAAGTGCCGGAAGAACAAAAGCCGCCAGCACCGCCTGGCGTTTGAAATGGCGGTATTGACAAACAAGCTAGGCTTCCCCGACGACGTGGTCGTGGAGGCCACCGAGGAACCGAAACAGAAAGGATGAACACCATGGAGAAGAAGAACCTGATCGCGGAAGCCCTGAAGAAGTTCGCCATGCTGGACGACGAGGCGAAGGAGTTCGCCCTGGGCTACGTCACCGGCAAGCACGACGAGAAGCAGATCGCGAAGTAAAGAGCGGGCGGGGGTAACACCCCGCCCACCCGTCCGGGGCTGATCCGCCCCGCCGATGATGGCCTACGGAGGGCCGAAACGGGAACACCAGAAGCGGAAACCCCGCAAGGAGGCACAAATGGCACTTTTTAAGATAACCCACGAAAACCGCGCCGTCTATGGCGGCGAGAAGTTCGCCCGGAATGTCCGGTGCGAGTATGAATATAGCAAGGCTCAGATCGCGGCCATGCTGCCCGAAATGACGCACAAGTTCCGCTGCCGGGACGACGACGGCGTCACCTATTTCTGGGGCGTCTGTTCTGACCCGAACAGCTTCGCCCCGCTGGATTGCGTCGGCGCCGATTATGGCTGCACGGAAATCCAGTACAAGAACCCGACCACCGGCAGATACGAAACACTGTGAAGGGGGTGGCGGGATATGGCAGCGTGTAGACAATGCCCGATCAGGGGCAACTGCTGGGACAAGAACAACTGCGACGAGTGCGCGATCGCGATCAAGATCAAAAAGATGCAGAACAAGATCACCCGTCTGCAAAATCGCCTGTCAAAGAAGGAGGCAGAGCTGGAAATCTACCGAGGCTTCAAAGGCTGCCGCCTTCACCAGATCGAAGACGCCGAACTTCAGGGCCGTCTTCTGATCCTGGATACCCCGGAGCAGAAGCAGACGATCGAAGCCATGATAAAGGAGGGAAGACTGTGATCATTGACGGCAAGGAGATCGCGCGGGCGTTCCCGCGCAGAACAAAAGCAACCCCGACGGACGACCTGGCGCTGGTCGGTATTCCTACGAAGGAAGACCTAGCCCGCGTCGAGGTGGCCGACGAAATCCATGTATCAGTCACTTATACATACGACATCGAAAAGGCGGAGAAGATGGCCGCAGCGTATGAAAAAGCCGGGCACAAGGTGAAAGTCGGCTGCCCGGCCTTCGGCGATCGCTTCAGCAGCACCTTCACACCGGGCCTTTACATGGGCGAGGGCTACACTTTCACCAGCCGCGGCTGCCCGAACCATTGCTGGTTTTGTTCCGTCTGGCAGAGCTGCCGGGGACAGATCAAGGAGCTGGAGATCAAGGACGGCTGGAAGATATGCGACGACAATGTCCTGGCGACGTCGCCGGAGCATTTCAAGGCTGTGATCGAAATGCTGAAGCGGCAGCCCTTCCCGGCGGAGTGGGTCGGCGGCATCGAGGCGAAGATATTGCAGCCGTGGCAGGCGGAGCTGATGAAGGAAGCGAACACCCGCCGGATCTACTGTGCATACGATACGCCCGACGACCTGGAGCCGTTGATCGCCGCCGGTAAGATTTTCCGCGACGCGGGCTTCACCGTGACGAGCAACACCTGTATGTGCTACGTGCTGATCGGCTACAAGGGCGACACCTTCGAGGCTGCGGAGAAGCGGCTGTACCAGGCGATCGACGCCGGTTTTATGCCGTTCGCCATGCTTTTCAAGGACAAGAACGGAACCACCGATGAAGTGTGGCGGCGATTCCAGAGGGAGTGGGCCGCCCCGCAGATCGTCGGAACGAAGGTGCGGAAGCGCCGGAAGGAGGTCAACCTGTGAATGAGTTCATCGTCGAGAAGAAGCGGGTGCTGACCCCGCAGCAGCAGGTCGTCGGCGTCCTGGGGATCAGCCTGGACGAGCTGATCAACGCGATCCGGGAGAACCGGGACGGCCAGTACGATCACCTGTTCAAACCCCAGACCCAGGAGGCGACCGCATGATCAGATTCACGCACAGAGACACGCCCGGCGGCCGCGCCCGGCTGCGTGATGGCGTCCGGGAGCTGCACCCCGACAAGCTCCAGGCAGCCCTTCGGCGCCTGGCAGATTATGAAGATACAGGGCTGCTGCCGCAAGAGGTAGCAGCCCTCCAGGGGGAGAAGAACCGCCTGGCAGAATATGAAGCCCTGGGTCTGCCGCCTGAACTGCTGGCGGCCGCCCGCGAGGATCGCCTGCTGGTGCTGCCGTGCCCGATCGGGGCGACGGTCTGGCAGCGGTGTATGCAGTGTAAGCCGGACTGGGTGCCGGAGCGTTGCGACGACTGGCGCCCGCCTGAAGCGTCGCGCGGCTGCAACGGATGCCCGCACAGGTACGCCAAGGTGATGCCGGTGACGTTTACCTACAACATGATCAGAGACTTCGGCAAGTTCTACTTCGCGACGAAGGAGGAAGCCCTGGCTGGTGGAGATGGCGATGAATGACGGCGGCATGATGGTTACCGGCGGCATGGAGCTGGAAGCAGAACCTGGTGAGCTGATCGTCCCGGTGGCGGACCTTCGACGGATACTCCAAATGCAGGAGGACAAGCTGGCGGGCCTGCCCAGCAGCCAGGACGTCGAGGGCTTCGACGAATGGAGCCGGGAGGAAGAGGCGGAAAAGCTGCACCGCCTGGCGATCGTGAGCGTCGGACGCCGGAACGGCAAAGAGCTGAACAGCCAGATCGCGCAGGTGGCCGCCGTTGCTGGGATCACCATGGCGGAGTTCGACGAAGCGCTTCGCCGCGTCGGTGAGCTGATCGACCAGGCCGCAGCCGCAGCTGCGGAAATGCTGACCGCCGTGATCCAGACGATCAACGACGTCTACGCACACGGCCTGGCCGCGGCCTGGGAGGAAATCCAGGAAATGATGGAAGAATACGCGGACGTCGACGAGTCGGAGGAAGAAGACCGGCACGACGGCGCCGTGGTGGTGCTGGTGGCCTGGCTGCCCCTGGCGCCTACACTTTACGAATTATACGGCCAGGGCGTCGATCACGGCGGCCCTGGCCCATCCCGTCTGACGCTGATCCGCGTCACCGATGATGGCCTATGGAGGGCCGAAACGGGAACCAAACAGGAAAGGAGACAGCAGAATGAAGAAACACAAGGACTTCAGCATGGTCGAAGCTGCTGATCTGGACGCTGCGATCACCTGGGCCAAGAATATCCGGGCGGAAGACCCGGAGAAGGAGCCGGAGATCGCGGCGCTGCGTGACGTCCTGGTCACCGGTCTGACCTACGCCCGCGTGGTGGCGGTCAATATGGGCGGCCTGCCCTGCTTCGCAGAGGATCAGACCCCGGAAGAGCGCCAGCGCGCGATCGCGGCCGCAGCCAGTATGGCCCGCCGTCCTGACGGAACCCGTGGAAAACGGGGAAGAAAGAGGGGCGGAACATGAAGGAAGAACTGGTGGCGGGCTTCGAGTGCTACATCTGCGGCGAAGTCTTTCCTGATCAGACGGAGCGGGCCACGCCCTGCGCCTATGAGCGCTTCGGCCTGGCTGCGTGTAAAGCCTGTTGCGAGAAGTGCCACAAACAGGAGCCGTTCCCGTGTTCTGCATACAACCGGCGGAAGCACCGGGAAAGAAGGGAGGCCGGAAAAGCGTGACCTGGGCAGAAGCACAGCAAGCCTTCAAAGATAACGCGGCGGTGGACTACCTGAACCGCACGATCTGCCGGACGCCGATCGAGTGCCCGCGGATCGCGGAGATCACCCTGTACAGGCGCGAGGACGGCCAGATCGTGCGGATCGTCGGCGCCATGGACAAAAACAAGAACTGCATTTACCGGGACACCCCGGACAAGTTTACAAGGAGGAAATGATGGCAGAATTGAAGATTTTCAGCCAGGAGTGGCTGAAGGCGATGGACGACAAAGCCAGAAAGTGCAAACAGGAGCAGGGCGGCCCGGAGGTTACCACCGGATACTACGCCATGCGCAAGATCAAGGACAAGTGGAAGGTCAGCAACGGCCGCGCCTGGTGGAACGATCCCATCGTCGTCCACGAAATCCACGAATACGCAGACGGCACCGTCTGTGCTGCCAACTACATCGAAGGCGTCCAGCTGTTCAGCCGCCGTAATATCGAATACTCTGGTATGCGCGCGGTCAGACCTGCGGAGCTGCCGAACCTGCTGGGCGTTTCCAAGGTAGTCTATTTTGACCACCGGGAGATGGACGAGAAGGGCCGCGCCCTGCGCCTGACCCACGAGCTGCACGAAGTGGAGGCCGCGGAATGATCCAGGGCGGGAAGTGGATGATCATTGAACCGGAGGACATTGTGGGCGCCTGCGACCGCCTGGAGCGCATTATGGTTGCAGCGAACAAACAGGTCGAAGTCGGCGCCCCCGCGATCCAGGGGATTGAAAGCGCCGCCGGTGTCGTTGTGGGGGACATTTTCATCGCAATCGCCGCCGCCGGGATCGGTGCCGCTATCTGCAAACAGCAGCAGGGCGGCCTGCTGGTGATGAAGGAAGGCGCCAGCCAGGAAGACTACCAGGAAGCAAAGGCTGCAATGGATGAACTGCGGAAGAAACAGCGCAAGGCAGCAGCGGACGCCAAGGCCGCACCGGAGACCATCCCGCAATGAAGAAGGCCGCGATGGTGATCGGGCTGATCTTCGCCGCGATCCTGATCGCCGCCATGTGCTACGCGGCGGGATTCATCGAAGGCTATGAGCTGGGCCAGCGGGTGGCGCTGCTGCCCGCGTTCTATGCTATGGAAACTATTGGAAATTAACACCAGGAGGTGAAATTGTGGAAAAGAATGTGAAGTGTGTGGAAGAGTTCGTGGCGGTCAGAAAGATCGCAGGCATCAACGCCGACGGCCTGGTGACTGTCGAACTGGTTGACGGCACCGAGATCGGCGTCGCCCTGGGACCCGGTCGCTATATGTCGCTGGTTGTCCCCGACGACGTCAGGGCTGCGAAGGCCGTGTACGAGAACGACAGCGGCGCCCTGAAGGGCTTCGAGATCGTGAGGTGATAACATGACCCAGGACCCCAAGAGAAACGAAACCGCCACGGTCGCGCAGACCGTGGCGGAGAAGTTCACCCAGCTGCCCGATCGTGACAAAGCCTACTTTGTGGGCTACCTGATGGGCAAGGAAGCAGAGCGCAACAATGAGGAAGACTCCAGAAGCGCATAAAAAAAGAGCGGCGGGCCGCCCGACATTTGGAAGTGGAGGCGGCACGCCGACAAGGCTGCAATACTTAAATATTGCCCTTCTATTATACCAGAAGGCGCGGTAATTGTCAACGAAATCGACCGGGAACACACCCGGTATGGCGGCCTTGTAATGGATAGCCCGAAGTCACGGAAATCTTAGTGAGATCAGAAACCTACAAGGAGGCCCCGCCATGAAGCAGCCCAGGAAGAAGCCTGCCACGTTCATCCAATACGACTACGAGGCAGCCTTCGACAAGAGCATAGACCAGGACGACGACCTGTTCGTCCGGGAGCTGATCCGCAAGGGCAAGCGCGCAATCTACGCCACGAAGCGGATCGACGCCGGTGATCAGGTCGAGCTGGAAATCTACCCGGAGTTCGTCAAGCGTGAAGACGTCCCGGCAGCAGGCCGCCGTCCCGGATACAATGCCCAGGCACAGCGGAACCTGAAGGACAAGAACGCCCGGAAGAACTGTGAGCGCCTGATCAATACCAATTTCACAAGCCAGGACATTTGGGCGACCCTGGTATACACCGACCGGAACCTGCCTGCATCCATGGAGGAAGCCCTGGAAAATATGCAGAAGTACATCAAGCGGATCAACTACCGCCGGAAGAAGCTGGGCCTGCCCCCTGCCAAGTACGTCTATGTCACAGAGTGGTCGGAGGATGAAAAGCAAAAGATCAGATGCCACCACCACATCGTCATGGACGGCCTTCTTTCCATGGACGAAGTGGAAAGCACGTGGAAGCTGGGCCGCCGCAATCAGACCCGCCGCCTGGATTATGACGAGAACGGCCTGTCTGGCCTGGCCCATTACATAACCAAAGACCCGAAGGGCAAGAAACGGTGGTGTGCTTCCAAGAATCTGAAGAAACCCGAAGAGCGGAAGAATCACCAGACATTCAGCCATAACAAGGCGAAGAAGATGGCCGCCAACTATGACGACGCCGTCCAGATGATCAAAGCGGCCTGCCCTGGCTGCTGGTTCAAGAGCCTGGAGCGCCGGATCAATGAGTTCAACGGCCTGCCCTACATCTACGCCAAACTGCGCCGGGCCTGTACCCCTGGCGACCTGGTTCACATCCGGGACGCGGAGGATCTGGGCTACGACGATAAGGCGATCTATGAGCTGATCAAATACGCGCCCGGAGACCAGGCTGTGATCCGAAAGAGTGGCAGTAAGGGCCGGGCCTATACGGTGCCCCTGGATCGCCTTCACCTGATCAGGAAAGGAGGGAAAAAGCAATGCAAGGAGCCAGTGAAACAACAGAGCAGCAAGCGGTGATCGAGTGGGCAAAGTACGCCCAGGGCCGATACCCTGGTCTGAAGAACCTGTACCACGTGCCCAACGAGGGCAAACGGTCGAAGGCCGCCGCCGGTATCTTGAAGTCCATGGGCCTGTCGTCCGGCGTGCCTGACCTGATCCTGGACTACCCGGCGGGCATCTACCACGGCCTGCGGATCGAGATGAAATACGGCAAGAACACCCCGTCCGACGAGCAGAAGAAGTGGCTGAGGCGGCTTCAGGCTGCCGGGTACTTTGTGGCGGTCGTCTGGAGCGCGAACACCGCGATCGCCCTGCTGACGGAATACATGAACCTGAAGCCCTTCGAGAAGATGGCCGAAGACGCCGATCTGCTGAAGGCGCGGTACGGCTTCCCGTCCCTGGAAAGCAGAAAGTGAAAAAATCACAAGAAACACAGAAAAAACGTGAAGGAGTGCCCGAAATATGAAAATAATCGCTGTAATGATTGAAAAAGGCGGCGCTGGTAAGACCACGACCGCTGCTGCCCTGGGCTGCCTGATGGCTGCGCGTCACCGTGTCCTGATGATCGATGCCGACCAGCAGGGCAACCTGTCCACCCTGTATGGCGTGGCAGACCCGGAGGATAAGGGCCTGGCCGCCCTGCTGTCCGCTGTCCATGGGGAGGTTACCGTGGCAGACGTCGTGAAGCAGTCCAGACTGTTCGGTGATAAGAAGACCGGATTCTACCGGGTGGACGTGATCCCGGCGAACGGTTACCTGATGGACACGAACACCGAGATCGCCACCGACACCGAGAACGACCAGGTGCGTCGGCTTCAGGCAGCCCTGTCCACACCGGAGGTGCAGGGGCTGTATGACTACGTGATCATCGACTGCGGCCTGTTGCTGGATATGACCGTTCTGAACGCCCTGGTGGCGGCTGATCTGGTGGTTGTGCCGGTGAAGATGGGCGGCTTCGAGGCTTCCGCCCTGGGGCACATGGCCGACACGATCGAGCAGCTGCACGGCCTGACCGACGCCCTGGTGCTGCGGTCGTTCTTCACCATGAAGGGCCGCAACGACGCCTCCGATCAGTTCGAGAAGTGGCTGAAGTCCTTCGACCGCTGCCAGGCGTTTGACACCACGGTCAGCCGGTCGGTGATCGTGGAGCGGGCCAGTATCAACCAGGAGCCGGTCACATCGTACAGCCCCCGCTGCAAGGTATCGCGGGAATATGCCGCCCTGGCGAAGGAGATCATGGAGGTGCTGAAGTAATGGCAACAGGACATAGCATACTGGACACGTTGAACGCGGCCAGCAAAGGCGCGCAGCCTTCCGGCCCTTCCGGCAAGTTCAGAACAAAGGACCTCCCGATCGATCAACTGTACCGCAACGCGGGCAACTTCTACGCGATCGTCGAGATCGAAGAACTGGCGGGCATGATCCTGGCGTCCGGCCTGCTGGAGAATCTTGCGGTCGTTTACGATCCCGGCCCTGACGGCCAGTACCGGATCGTCAGCGGTGAGCGCAGATGGGATGCCCTGAAGCTGCTGGTCAGCCGCGGGCACACTGAGTTCTCCGTCGCCACCTGCAACGTCCGGGCGAAGAGATCGCCGGAGGAAGAGACCGTCGACCTGATCACAGCCAACAGCCAGCGCGTGAAATCCATCGGCGACCAGCTCCAGGAGTACACCACGCTGAAGGCAACCCTGGAAACCATGCGGGCCACCGGCCAACAGCTCCAGGGGTACGATCTGACAAGCGGACGTCTGCGCGACGTGATCGCCGCGATCCTGAACAAGTCCACCACGAAGATCGCCCAGATCGAGCGGATCACCACCCACCTGATCCCGGAGCTGAAGGGCCTGCTGGATACTGGCGGCCTGAAATTCTCCGCAGCCTATGAACTGGCGGGCATGGACGAAGACGACCAGCGCGCCGCCTTCGAGCGTTCCCAGGACACCGGCGTGGAGATCACCCACAAGGACGCCGCCGAAGCAAAACAGGCCACGGTCACGAAGCAGAGGGACGACGTTAACCCCTGGGCGTCCAGAGACTGCGAAGTCGCCAATGGCCCCTGTGAACACTACGGCGTGATAAAGGCGAACTTCGTGAAGAAGGGCGACCTGATCGGCTGCGCGGGCTGCTGTGCCTGGTGTACTGACCGAAAGACCTGCCCCTTCCGCTGCGAAGTAGCGGATCGCCAGGTATTGGCCGAAGAAGCCAAGGCAGCAGCGAAGGCTGCGCCGGTTACCCAGGCGGAGCCGAAGACGCTGACGTCCCTGTGCTTCAGCTGCGATAACTGGGACACCTGCATGGATCGGACGGACAAAACCACCGCCTGCGATATGCACCGAAACAAGAACGCCAAGCCCGCCGAACCTGTGGCGGGGCCGGTAGTCACCTACAAGGCCGAGATCGCCGAGGCGGTCGAGAAGTCCGTGGAGACGGAGGCCGACCAGATCGACATGATCCGCTGGTGCGTCGTGAACGCCGGACTGGAAGAAGCGCAGGCCCGCGCCTGCCTGAAAATGCTGGACGCCCTGGTGGCGGCCTGGAGCCTGGAGGGAATGAACGAATGAGAGAAATTTTTGAGACGATCATGGACACCGCTGGCCGTGTGGCGACCTTCATCATCTGCGCGCCGATCGTGCTGATCGCCATGGCGGCTGCTGTGGTGCTGCACACTTCGGTCGGATTGCTGGAAGTGCTTGATCCGCTGGATGCGGAGTGCGAGGAAATGGAGGAAATGAGCGAATGATCCACGAACTGAAGACCATGAAGCCATACTTTGACGCCCTGACCCAGGGAAATAAAACCTATGAAGTCAGAAAGACCGATCGGGACTTCAATGTCGGCGACTTTCTGGCCCTGAACGAAGTCACGGAGATCGAGAAGAAATACACCGGTCGCTGTTGCATGGTGGCGGTCACCCACATCCTGGCAGACCAGGAGTACGTAAAACCGGGCTATGCGATCCTGTCGGTCGAACCCTGTGTGATCAGTCAAAGAAGCAAAAGCTTCGCCTACAACGGAAACCCGAACGAGGTGGCGGTCTACGGAGGCAAAACGGAATGAAGAAGATGATCACCGCCGCCGGGCGCTGGCTGATCTGGGCCTCCAGGCCGCCCTGGGCGTCATGGTATCGGTCCCTGGTCTGATCCTGATGCTGGCCGGTGACGGCCTGCTGGAATGGATCGACAAGAAGACAGTCGGCAGCATGACCGACGAGCAGCGCCGGATTCATTACGGCTATGGAAGGAAATGGTGACGAGCATGGCAAAGCCGAAAAACATCGCCCGCGGCGATATGTACTACGTCAACCGCGAGCCGGAGGCACCAAAGGGGCACGAGCAGCGCCCCGGCCGCCCGGCCATTATCGTCAGCGACTTTCACGCGGGAGGCGATAACACCTGCATGGTGGTGTACCTGACCACCAACAGAGACCGCCGCGATCCTGACAATGTCCACGTTGAGATCAACAGCGCCCCGAAGCCGTCGATCGCCCTGTGCAATCAGATCAAGACCATCGACGTCAAATGCCTGGATCGGTATTGCGGGCATTTGACCAGTCGGGAAATGGCAGCCGTGAACGCAGCAATGGCGCGGGCGCTGTCGCTGCTGCTGGCTGGCCCCGCACCCCAGCCGACCGCAGAGATCAAACGGCTGAAGAAACAGCTGGCAGAAACGGAGCGGCAGGCCGAAAGCTGGCGCAAGATGGCCCTGCATCTGACGGAAAGGAGCGCATGACGTGGTAGTGATCGCCAACCAGGAAGAGCTGGACTGGCTGTTCGATGCCCTGGGCGCTGCGGGCCTGTGCCAGGGATGCCCGGTGCAGGCCGTCTGCGCTCAGTACGACGAGGCAGATGAAGCCAGCGGGGCGCCAGTCGCCGACCGCATGAGCTGCGGAGAAATGCAGCGCGCGGTGATCCAGGTCGTGGTCACGGCCACCACCGCGCAGCTGAAGCAAGGAGAACGAAATGCTGGAGAAGAATAGAATTTACAACATGGATTGCCTGGAGGGCCTGAAGCGGATCAAGACCGGCAGCGTCCAGGCGATTATCACAGACCCCCCGTACTTCCAGGGCCTGACCCAGGACGGAACCCGCGGCGACTTCGCTGATCTGGAGATCACCAGGCCGTTCTGGAAAGGTCTGGCCCGCGAGATCAACCGGGTCCTGAAGCCGAACGGAGAGTTTTACATCTTCATGGACTGGCGTGGGTTTGCCTTCTACTACCCGATCTTCGCGGAGTACCTGCCGGTCAAGAACCTGATCGTCTGGGACAAGGGAGCAGGCCCTGGCAGCTTTTACAGCTACACCCACGAATTTATCCTGTACGGCACGAAGAACACCGGCCTGCGCCGTGGTGGCACTAACGTGTGGCGGGTGCCCGGCTTTTCTGTGGGTGCTGCCGGTACCGACGGTGAGAAAATCCACCCGGCCCAGAAACCGGTGGCGATCATTGAGCGCTGCCTGCTGGATTCCACCCAGGAAGGCGATCTGGCCGTCGATCTGTTCGGCGGCAGCTGCACCACCGCCGTCGCTGCGATCCGGCACAATCGGCAGTTTGTCTGCTTCGAGGTGAAGGAAAGCACATACGACAAGGCACAGCGCCGGATCGCGCTGGAGAAGGAAAAGGCGGCCAAGGGAGACAAAACCGACGAGGACACGCGAAGCAAATGGTGGCGAGATCCGCCGCCCGGTCTGTAAAAACGACCTACCGGGCCGAAAGGAGGAAGTGAACGATGGAAAACAGAAACGACCCCAAAACCCGGCCCGAATCGGCCGACAAGAACGAAACCGCCGCCCAGGGTCTGGCCCTGACCACCCGGCTGATGGAGAACTACGGCCTGCTGCGTGAATACGCGGGAAAAGACACGCCCGGCAGCCAGGAGGCACCCGCCGGAGATTCTGGCGCGATCCTGGATATGCTGCGGCGCAGCCGTGAGGACACAGCCCTGGTGGTCGGGGAGATTGACCAGGCCCTGGCGGCAGTCCGGGTGGCGGCTGCTGCTGGCGGCTATTCCTACAAGGTCGAAGCCTTCGAGCGGCGATATATCAGGGGCCAGACCTACGAGCAGATCGCCGACGCCGTGAACAGCGGGAGAAACAGCCCCCGCCGATGGTGCGACGAGATCATGCGACAAATGGCCGTGCGGCTTTTCGGCGTCAACGGGATTAGCCATTGAGGGGCCGCAAACCGAGCGTAAAAACGTGGGGAAAACCTGGGGTGG
Organism: Oscillospiraceae bacterium; assembly: GCA_017465745.1. Classification (GTDB taxonomy): domain Bacteria; phylum Bacillota; class Clostridia; order Oscillospirales; family Oscillospiraceae; genus Faecousia. Next base: position 47,165 of record JAFTVM010000094.1, on the reverse strand, counting down.
CGTTTTCTGGCCCCAGGCGATAGAATATCAGACAGGAAACGTGCAAGACAAGCACCGAGTGATAGAGCAATCAATCACCCGGTGCTTGTCTTTTTTTGTTTTCGAGGGCTGGCGGACGTGGCAGAAAATAGCCCGTCAGAAGGCCGCCAAGAGGCCCAGGGACAGACCCTCCGCGAACCCAGAAACCAGCCGCCGCCAGGAAGGAGAATAAGATGCTGCTGCATTTGTGCCGCTGCGGGAAGGCGATCCCGCAAGGCGTCGATATGTGCCCAGCCTGCCGCGCTAAGTATGGCAGCAGACACATGATCTACAACCGCCAGGAGCGCAGCCAAACGGCAGCCGCCTTTTATTGTTCGCGCGCGTGGCGCGTAATGAGAAAGCGCATGATCGACGTCTTCGATGGCGTCGACATACTGGCCTATTACGAAGACCAGGAAGTGGTCGAACCGGACAGAGTTCACCATGTCGTGGAGCTGGAGGAAGCCTGGGATTTGAGGCTGGACCCGTTCAACCTGATCCCGTTGAGCAATGCCAACCACACGCGCGTCACCGCCTTGTATAAGGCTGGCCCGGAGAGCATGGCAGCCTGCCAGAAGCGGCTGCGGGAGCTGCGGGACAGGTGGTTCGCAGACCAGGGGGGAGTCGAAAAAGTTTTCATGGCCGCCGGTTTAGTCGCGCCCCCCTTCTCCGTGGAGAAAACTCCCCACTGGAAACCCTGACACCCCCGCCCCTGGGGCTGTGTCAGATTCTGACACCGAAGGAGGCGGGAAAATGGCCGGAAAAAAGGAGCCGATCGCCCTGGTCGTGGCGAAAGGCAAGAAGCATTTGACGAAGGCGGAGATCGCGCTGCGCGAGGCCCAGGAACTTCACCCGGACGCCGACAACGTAGCCCCGCCGAAATGGCTGGACACGAAGCAAAAGAAGCGATTCAAAGAACTGGCTGCCCAGCTGATCGACCTGAAAATAATGACCAATCTGGACTGCGAGGCCCTGGCCCGCCTGGTCAAAGCGGAATCAGACTACATAGCGATCAGCAAAGCGATCGACGCCATGCCGTTGCTGGTAGAACGACGCCAGTATGAACTGGGGCCGGATCACAAGCCTATGGAAGACCCGGAGACCGGCGAGAAGATCGTCGTGGCCCGCATGGTCGTGAATGAAGAACGGGCTGCGCTGACCCAGCAACAGGACCGGCTGTGGAAACAGTGCCGCCAGGGCGCCACGGACTTCGGCCTGACGATCGCCGGACGCTGCCGCCTGGTAGCACCGAAGGCCAAGGAGGAAAAACCGGAGAATAAGTTCCTGAAATACGCGAAGGGCAAGGTGGAAGCGTGACCGACCGCTGCACACAGTACGCGATCGACGTGCTGGCGGGGCGGATCGTCGCCGGTGAGACCGTCAAAATGGCTTGCCAGCGCCACCTGGACGACCTGGAGGCGGCGAAAGTCGCCCCGTTTGCCTACTACTTCGACGTCGAAGCGTCTGAAGAGATCATAGACTTCGCCGAAGAATTGGAGATAGCAGAGGGCGAAGAGCGCCAGAAGATCACCCTGTACCCGTTCCAGTGCTTCATCCTGGGCAGCCTGAACGGCTGGAGGAAGAAGGCGGGCGGGTACCGCCGGTATCGTACCAGTTACGTACAGCTGGGCCGTCAGAACGGCAAGTCCTTCCTGAACGGCATCCTGGCGGCCTATTACGGCAATTTTACCAATTATCAGTACCCGAAGATCTTCTGCACGGCCACAAAACAGGACCAGGCGGACATTGTTTTCGAGGAAATCAAGAAATTCATCAATTCGGACGCCGATCTCCAGGAGTGCTTCAAAGTCCACGATCACAACCACACGATCGACTGCCTGCTGACAAACGGCAAAATCCGCGCCATTTCCGGCGACACGAAGAGCCTGGACGGCCACCGGGCATATCTGGGCATCGTCGACGAGTACCACGCCCATCTGACGAACCAGATGTACAAGCTGCTGGAGGGCGGTATCAAGAAAATGAAGTCGGCCCTGATCAGCGTGATCACCACCGCAGGCTTCAACCTGAACGCCCCCTGCTACAAGCTATACGAGCATTGCAAGGCGATCCTGAAGGGCACCACCCGCGTCGATAGCCAGTTTATTTTCATCGCCGAAATGGACGAGGACGACGATCTATGGCTGCCGGAGAACTGGATCAAGGCGAACCCGGCCCTGGCCTATGACCAGGAAGCACTGGAGAACATGATCCCGATCGCGGTCACCGCGAAGGACATGGGCGGCGAAGACCTGCGCGACTTCCTGGTCAAGCAGCTGAACAAGTGGCTGCAATGGTCGAACGCCCTGTATATCAAGAACCCGGACGCCCTGAAGCGCTGCGCATCTGAGCGGAGCCTGGCAGACTTCCAGGGGATGCCGTGCTATGTGGGCCTGGATCTGTCGTCCGGCGGTGACTTGACGACGATCGTGATCGTGATCCCGTTCTGGGTGGCGGGCGTCAAAAAGTATTTCATTCATAGCCATAGCTTCATCCCGTCGAAGCGCGTCCAGGAGCATATCGACAGCGACCTTGCCCCGTATGACGTGTGGATCGCGAAGAAGCTGGTGACCGTCACCGAGACCATGGGCGGCATAAAAACCGACTACCGGTACGTGCTGGCCTACCTTCAGGCCCTGGTGGACGCCTTCGATCTGAAGGTCAGAATGATCTGCTACGATCCCCACAACGCCTCCGCCTTCCTGCAAGACCTGGAGGCCACCGGCTACGACAGCCTGGAAATTCACCAGAGCGCGAAGGCCCTGTCCGATCCCACCGACGACTTCCGGCTGGAAATCGAAGCCGGAAACGTGGAATACAACCGCGGCGAAGAGCTGCTGGTCTGGTCGATCCTGAACGCCCGCGTCATTTCCAACAACTACGGCGAGATCAAGATTGACAAAGACATAACGACCCAGCGGATCGACCCGGTCGACGCTGTGATTGACGCCTGGAAGGTCGCCATGTGCGGCGAACAGGCCCAGACCACGGAGGAAATCGTGGGCGAATGGCTGAAGATGTACGAAAGGCATAAGAAGGTGACGACAAAGCAATGAAAATAGGCGAATTTTTTAGAAATCTGCGCGCCAGATTCCCCTGGCTGAACGGCCGGAGGGCCTACAACGGCACCGAAAACGTCGCCAGCATGAGCGGTGAGACCCTGGTGGAATGGCTGAACCGCAGCGGAAAACGCCGCGGCGTATGGTCTGAAATCACGTATTTCACCTGCATGAAGACCCTGGCGGAGACCCTGGGCAAGCTGCCCTGGAAGGTCTACAAGCGGAGCAAGAACGGCGTCGCAGACAGCAGACGGAAGGACGTGAACCGCGTGCTGAGGTATCGCCCGAACCCGTTCATGACGCCGACCACGTTCTGGGCGACGGTGGAAATGAACCGGAACCACTTCGGCAACGGCTACGTCTACATCGAGCGGCGCTTCCGTCGGATGAAATACGGCGGCACCTACGAGATCAAAAACCTGTGGATCATGCCGTCGAACTGCGTGCAGGTACTGGTGGACGACGCGGGAATTTTCGCGGGTGCCGGTAACGTCTGGTACTGGTACACCGACCCGTACAGCGGGAAGAAGTACATCTTCCGCAGCGAGGACGTGATCCACGTGAAGACGTCCCACACCCTGAACGGCCTGACCGGTATGCCGGTACAGGATATTCTTCGCGAGACGGTCATGGGCGCCAAGAGCGGCCAGGGCTACATGAACAAGCTATACGAACAGGGCATGACCGCGAAGGCGACCCTGGAATACACCGGCACAATGTCCCAGGAGGCGAAGGAAGCCCTGCGCGAAGCCTTCGAGGACTTCGGCAACGGCGTCAAGAACACGGGCCGGATCATGCCGGTGCCCCTGGGCATGAAGCTGACGCCCCTGGACATCAAACTGACCGACGCGCAGTTCTTCGAGTTGCGGAAATACTCCGCCCTGCAAATCGCCGGAGCCTTCGGCGTCAAGCCCAATCAGATCAACGACTACGAAAAGAGCAGCTACAGCAACAGCGAAATGCAGCAGCTGTCCTTCCTGACCGAGACCATGCTGTTCGTGCTGAAACAGTACGAAGAAGAAACCGGGTACAAAATCCTGGGCATTGAACTTCTGGAGCGGGGCGAGTACGTCAAGATCAACGAGAAGGCCCTGCTGCGTACAGACAGCAAGACCCAGATGGAGGTCATGACCGGCTACACGAAGAACGGCATCTACCTGATCAACGAATCCCGCGCCTACCTGGACATGGAAGGCGTCGAATATGGCGACCGCCCGCTGGTGAATGGCACCATGATCCCGCTGGACGTCGCCGCGAACAAGACCGGCACGGCTACCGTCGGGCAACAGCCCGCGGCGGAACCGCCCCAGGACGACGAGGGAGAAGAAGACGACCAGGAAGGGGGTGAAGAAGATGAAGAATCTGAAGACTAAGCGCTACGACATGAAGGCAACCCGGCAGGGGAAGATCGAAGCCCGCGGCTATATCGACATGAAGGCCACGGAGACCGGCGCGGAGCTGTACCTGTACGGCGACATCGTCGACGATGAACTGACCGCTGCGTATTTCGGCGGCCATTGCCCCCAGGCGATCGCCGACTTCGTCAACGGTCTGAATCCGAACGCCCCCGTGACGATCTACTTCAACAGCCCCGGCGGCGACGTGTTCGCGGGCCTGGCGATCCATAGCGTCCTGAAGCGCCACACGGGCAAGAAGACCGGCCAGGTCGACGGCATGGCCGCGTCCATTGCGTCCGTGATCCTGATGGGCTGCGACGAGATCGTGGTCAACACCGGCGCCCAGATCATGGTGCATGACCCCTGGACGTACACCGCGGGCAACTCCCGCGACCTTCGTGACGTCGCTGATCAGCTGGACAACGCGAAGGAGTCCATGCTGGACGTCTACATGGGGAAGGCCCGCGAGGGCGTGACCCGTGAACAGGTGGCGGATCTGCTGTCCGCTGAAACCTGGCTTCGTGGCGAAAAGGCCGCGGAGTATTTCGAGCTGGGAACAAAGGAAGCCCCGGCTGCTGCGGCAGCCGCCAGCGCCTTGTTCGGCAGCTACAAGAACCTGCCGGACGACCTGAAACAGGCCGAAACCGAGAAGGAGAACCGCAAGAAGCGCGCAAAGGCCCTGCTGGACGATCTGTACCAGTACGGCACTTAACAAAGGAGGAAAAACCAAATGAAGAAAAACCTGAAGAAACTGCTGGATGCAATCAACGCCCGCAAGGCGAAGATCAAGACCCTGGTCGAGAACGACCAGCTGGACGAGGCCGAAGCCGAGAAGAAGCTGCTGGCCGCCGATCAGAAAAAGTTCAATCTGCTGTACGATCTGGACGAGGACGCCAACGGTGACGGCGACGATGGCGACGGTGACGGCGTCCCCGGCGCTGTGAAGCCCGCAGGCGCTGGTGATCCCGACGGCGACCCTGTCGCCCCCACCGCCAAGCAGGTCGGCAACGCCCTGGTCGCTGCTATCCGCGCCCGCCTGAAGGGCAAGAAGGCACCCGCAGAGGCTGCCGCCATCCTGAAGCGCGACGCAGAGCTGCGCGCCGAAATGGTCGAGGGCACCCCCGGCGAGGACGAGGGCGAAGACGGCGGTCTGACCGTCCCCCAGGACATTTCCACCCAGATCAACGAACTGCGCCGCGCAGCCGCTGACAACCTGGAGAACTACGTCAACGTCGAGAACGTCAGCACCAAGACCGGCTCCCGCGTGATCGAGATCGACGCCGACAGCACCGAGTGGCCCGAAATCGAGGAAGGCGACGACTTCCAGGAACAGGATACCCCCAAGCTGAAGACTATCAGCTACAAGATCAAGAAGTTCGGCGGCATCCTGAAGGTCACCGCGGAACTGCTGGAGGACACCGCGGAGAACATCCTGGCCTACCTGAAGAAGTGGATCGCCAAGAAGTCCCGCGCCACCAGAAACGCGAAGATTCTGGCCGCCATGAAGACCTGCGTCGGCGATACTTCCTACGCGATCGAATCCATCGATGATCTGAAGGACATCTTCAACATCGTCCTGGACCCCGCGATCGCCCAGGGTGCCGCCGTCTACACCAACCAGACCGGCTTCAACTTCCTGGACAAGCTGAAGGACAAGGACGGCAACTACATCATTCAGCCCGATCCCACCCAGAAGACGAAGAAGCTGCTGTTCGGTGAGTATCCCATCATCAAGCTGTCCAACAAGGTCCTGAAGAACGAGACCGGCGACAACGCCACCGTTGTTCCCGTCTATTGCGGCGACCTGAAGGAGGCCGTCACCCTGTTCGACCGCAAGGTGATCAGCCTGGACATTTCCACTACCGCCGGTGACCTGTGGGTCAAGGATAAGACCGGCCTGAAGGTCCGCGACCGCTTCGACGTCCAGCCCGTGGACACCGCTGCCGTCGTCCTGGGCAAGATCACCATCGCCACCGCGGGCTGATCGGAGGCTGATCAATGACTGCTGACACCCTGGCAAAGCTGACGGCGTTGACTAAGAAGTACGCCCGGATCGACTACACCGACGACGACGACCTGGTGGAGATCATGGTCGATGCCGTTGTGGAGAGTATGGGCGAAGTGATCCCTGGCTTCAACGCTGACGCCATGACGGGCCGTCAGAAGATCATTCTGTTCAAGTCCGTCAAAGACCTGTATGACGATCGGGAGAAGTACGGCAAGGAGAAGCAGCAGCTGAAGATCGCAGCGTCGTCCATGCTGCTGTCCGAAATCTATGAACCGAAGGCGGTGCAGACCGATGGATAGTGCCCGCGTAACGTTCGAGCGCAAGAAGAATGAGATCGTGGAAGGCCGCAAGGTTGAGACCTGGGTGCTGTTTTACGGCACCTGGGCCGATCTCCCGGCCCTGTCTGTCAAGGAACAGACCGACGTACATAACCGCGCCCTGACCAATGCGATCACGCTGGAGGTCAGGGCCTGCCGCCAGGTCCAGGAAATCCTGGACGACCTGAAGAAGCACCGGGTGATCTACAAGGGCAAGCCCTACACCCTGAACAGTTCCGACCCGTCCCGCCGCCGCGCGGGCTGGGTGCGGATTCTGGCATCGAGAACGGACTGATCGCTATGAAGATATACCTGGATTTTTCCGGGCTGGAGGAAACGCTGAAGGCCCTGGAAGAATGTGCAGCTGAAAAGGAGCAGAGGGCGGCGAACAAGCGGATCGTCGAACGCAGCATCCCGATCGTCAAAGAAGCCATGCAAAGGCGTATCCCGGTCAGCGCCGATAATTCCAAGTCCGGCAAGGAAGGGTATAGACCGGGCGGCCACGCGAAGGAGAACGTGCCGATCAGTAAGATCAGCACGCGCGGGACCCAGGCGTGGGCCGAGGTCGGCTGGCAGCTGGGCGATTCTTCGGAATATTTCTACATGAAGTTCGTGGAGTGGGGCACATGGAAAATGCCGCCCCGCGACTTCATCGAGGTCGCGATCAAAGAGACCCAGGGCCGGATCGCTGAGATCGCGAAGGGAGAATACGAGGCCCTACTGGCCCGGAAGTTAGGAGGCTAACCCGTGGATATTATCAAGCTTGCAGCGGACGCCCTGGCCCCTATTGCTGCGGACGGTATCACCGTCCAGCAGGGCTGGTACGACGAAAACATCCACAAGACCCACGTCACCCTGTGGAACCTGGGCACAAGCCCGGAAGCCCACAGCGACGACGAGAACGACGTGATCGGCGGCGACGTCCAGGTCACGATCTTCTCCGCCCAGGACGAGGTCGCCCTGGCCCGGAGAATCAAAAAGTTAATGGTCGCCGCTGGCTTCACCTGGACGGGTGGAGACCAGGACGACACACAGAGCGACGGGGGCATCTGCGTGAAGCCCCAGCGCTTCCACTATGACAAGGAGGAAATCGAAGAATGAGTGATACCACCCAGACCGTCACGCGCTCCAGACGCTGTGGCCTGCGCGACCTTTATCTCGCAAAGGTCACTAAGAATGACGCCACCGGCTACACCGCGGGCACCCCTGTGAAGTTCGCCCGCGCGATCAACGCGAAGATCACTGATAGCTACACCACCGAGAAGATTTACAGCGACGACGGCACCGAGGAAATTGTGAGCAATTACCAGGGCACCGCAGTCGAGCTGGAGGTCAACACTCTGGCACCCCAGGATCGCGCCCTGCTGTGGGCACGCCTCTATCAGAACGGCTACCTGCTGGAAGCTGCCGAGGACAACCCCGAAGAGCTGGCCCTGGGCTACCGCGTCAAGCAGCTGAACGGCAAGTATGAGTTCGTCTGGTACTACGTCGGCAAGTTCGACCAGGGCCAGGACGAGGAATACGAGACCATCGGCGAGAAGAAGAACCACAAGACCGCGACCATCAAGGCGTCCTTCTATGAGCGCGCCAAGACCGACACCCTGCCCAACGCCAGCACCGGCAACCCCGAAGAGAAGCACCTGGTGCGTATTCGTGTGGATGAATCCAACCTGGCAGCAGACGCCACCCAGGCGGCCGCAGCCATTAAGAAGTGGTTCGAGCAGGTCCAGGAATACAGCGCCACCGAAGCCGCCCAGGCTGACGCAGGCACCACCACCTGATCCAGAGAAGGAGACCGTGAACAATGGCAGATTTTAACGCGCAGATTACCGTGGCGGGCGTGACCTACGACCTGCCCAAGATCACCACGGCGCAGTACCTGGAGTATTGCGACGTCCGCGAACCCATCGCCGCAGAGACCCACCAGCTGTATACCCGTAAGGACTTCTATGCCATGGCTGATCAGCTGGTAAGCCTGTACGGCGGCAAGTTCACCCGCGAGGAACTGCTGGGCGATGAGGGCCTGACCCCCGGCGAAGTGATCGTCCACTTCTCCATGATCGAGACCGTGCTGATGAATCAGGTGAATGATTCCATCACGGTTATGAAGGAAAATTTTACACCTGGCACGTGATCGACGACCAGCAGATCACAACCCGGAACGGAACCGCCTGCTGCATGATGGACAAGATCACCGTGCAGCAGGCAAAGCGTTATGTGAAGGCAATGCGCGAAACAGCTGACAGCGTCCAGGCCGTTCTGAGAATGGCGTCCCGGCTGCTGCCGGAGCTGTTCGGAGGCCTTCGCCCGGCAGAAGTGATCCACGCAGCCGTCGCCGAAGTCCTGACGGTGATCAAAGCCCTGCATTTTGTCATGCAAGAGGTCGTGCTGCCGAAATTCTCCGTTTTGTCGACTGAGCCTCCCGTGGAGCGGGAGGCCAGCGTATTCGATGAATACGACGAGGAAAACGGCTACAACGAACTGGACGCGATCAACGTCTGGGACACGTGCCTGGAAAACATCGAAGCCGTGACGCAAGCGGCTATCAAGATAATGCGCCAGTCCTACACCGACACCATGAAGGAGGAACTGATGCCATTATTAGAGCATCTGCGCTGGGAAATCGACCACCAGCCAGAGCAGAAGGGAGGCTAGAACAATGTCAAAGGCAAGCGTGAAGATCAATTCCGACAGCAGCGCCTTCCAGCGGGATATGAAAAAGGCCGTGCAGTCCATGAAGGAATTGGCAAGCGAGACCAGCCTGGCAACCACCCAGGCCAAGTTGTTCGGGTCTGCCCAGGATCAGCTGCGGGCAAAGGTTAGCGGCCTGGAGGCCCAGATCAGCCAGCAGACGAAGGTTGTGGAGCTTAACAAGAACCGCCAGGTGGAACTGACAAATCACCTGAACAAGTGGAGAGTAGAACAGAGCAGGCTTCAGGAGAAAATCGAGGATACGCGCGAAGCACTGAAACAAGCATCTGATGCCACCGGAGAAAATAGTGACGAGACAAAGAAGCTGAAGCAGCGCCTGGCTGAACTGGTCGCGGAAGAAAAGACGGCTGCGGGCCAGGTCGAAAAGTGCGAGGCCAGCCTGTCGAAGCAGAAGGTCGCAACCAATAAGAGCGAGCAGGCCCTGGTGGAAATGCGGGCGGAGCTGAAGAAGACCAACGAGGAACTGAAAAACGCCGCCTGGGATGAATGGACGAAGAAGGCAGACAAGGCCACCGAGACCATGGACAACGTCGGCCAGAAGCTGACGGTCGTCACCGGCGCCGTCGTTGCAATGGGTGCCGCTGCTGTCAAGACCACGGCGGACTTTGACGTCGGTATGTCCAATGTGAAAGCTATTTCCGGCGCCACTGGCGACGAATTTGACGCCCTGCGGGATAAGGCCCTGGAAATGGGCGCCAAGACCGCGTTCTCTGCGTCTGAAGCGGCTGCTGCTATGGAGTACATGGCACAGGCAGGCTGGACGACGGAGGATATGCTGGCCGGTATCGAGGGCGTCATGGCTGCGGCAGCGGCCAGCGGTGAAGACCTGGCGACCACGTCCAGCATATTGACCGAGGGCCTGACGTCCTTCGGTATGGCCGCCGGTGAATCCGCGCGATTTGCTGACGTCCTGGTGGCGGCAGGTAATGCGTCGAATACCAGCGTCGCCGATATGGGCGAAACCTTCAAGTATGCGGGCGCAGTCTGTGGCACCCTGGGCATCTCCATCGAGGACGCCGCCGTGGCGACAGGCCTGATGGCGAACGCCGGCATCAAGGCCAGCAACGCGGGCACCGCCCTTCGTTCCGGCCTGTCCAACCTAGTCAAGCCTACGAAGGCAATGTCTGAAGCAATGAAGCAGTACGGGATCAGCGTGCAGACCACCAGCGACGGCAGCGTCGACTTCATGGCGACCATGCAGAACGTCCGGTCTGCCCTGGGCAGCCTGGATGCGACCACGCAGGCGGCGGCGCTGTCCACCATCTTCGGCAAGGAAGCCATGTCCGGCTGGGCGGCTATCGTCACGGCCAGCGACCAGGACTTCCAGAACCTGACCGACACGATCTACGATTGCACCGGCGCGGCGGAAGAAGCCAGCGCGGTCAGGCTGGACAACCTATCCGGCCAGATCACGATCCTGAAGTCCACGATCGAGGGCATCGCGATCCAGATCGGCGATATTCTGATGCCGACGATCAGAAACGTTGTTGGAGTGATCCAGGAGTGGGCCACGAAATTCTCCGAAGCAGACGAGGGGACGAAGAAGACGATCGTCACCATCGCGGGCGTCGTCGCAGCGATCGGACCGCTGCTGCTGGGCACTTCCGCAGCGATCAAGACAGTGAAGAACGTCGTCAGCGCCTTCAAGAATATGAAGACAGCCCTGACGGCTGTGAAGGTCGCCCTGGGCGGGCCGACCCTTGCGATCGCGGGCGTCGTCGCAGCGATCGCTGCCCTGGTGGCGGCGTTTATGCACCTGTGGAACACGAACGAAGAGTTCAGGACGGCAATCACGAGCATCTGGAATAAGATAACGGCCACCCTGGGCGGATTCTTTGAAGGCATTAAGGAACGTCTGAACGGCCTGGGCATTACCTTCGAGAGTGTGAGCGCGGCGGTGAGCGCTGTATGGAATGCCCTGTGCAACTTCCTGGCCCCTGTTTTCGAGTGGGCCTTCCAGGAGGTCAGCAACATCTTAACCGGCGCCACCGACGCGATCCTGGGCATCATCGACTTCTTTATGGCCGCGTTTCGACGTGACTGGAACGGCGCATGGGAAGCGGTGAAGGACGTGTTCATGGCCGTCTGGAATTACATCGTTGACTTTTTAGAGAACGCGGCGAACCTGCTGACGGGCATCGCCGACGTCGTCCTGGGGTGGTTTGGCACTGACTGGAACACCGCGTGGACTGCGATCAGCGACTTCTTTGTGGAGCTGTGGGAAGGCGTCAGCACCTTCTTCACCAACATCTGGACGTCTATCACCACGTGGATCAGTACCGCGCTGAACAACATCAAGACCACCTTCACCAACATCTGGACCGCGATCAGCACGACCGTCTCCAACGTCTTCACCACGATCAAGAACGTGATCCAGGTCGCGATCATGTTCATCGTCGAGCTGGTGAAGGCTGCCTTCAGCCTGATCACGCTGCCCTGGCAATTCATCTGGCAGAACTGCGGTGAGTACATCGTGGCGGCGTGGGAGGCAATCAAGACCACCGTCTCCACCGCGATCACCGCCGTGAAGGATACCCTGACCGCCGCGCTGACCGCGATCAGCGGATTCATCAACACGATCTGGACGTCTATCAGCACGGCCACCGGCACGGCCTGGAACGCTGTGAAGGCTACGATCGCCACCGTCTGGAACGGCATCACGACCGCCGTAACGGCCGCGGCGAACGCGGTCGGGTCTGTGGTCTCTGCTATCTGGACGTCTATCACCACGGCCACCAGTGCCGCCTGGAACACCGTGAAGACCACGACCACAAGCGTCTGGAATGGTGTGAAAGCTGCCATTGATACCGTGGCCAACGGGATCAGGAACGCCGTCTCCGCTGCGTTCAATGCGGTGAAGTCCACAGTGTCGTCTATCTGGAACGGCATCAAGTCGGCCACTACGGCCACGTGGAACGCGATCAAGAACGCGATCAGCACCCCCATCAATTCCGCGATCAACGTGGTGAAGTCTGCGATCAGCAAGATCAGAGGCGCGTTCAACTTTTCCTGGAGCCTGCCGAAGCTGAAAATGCCCCACCCGTATATCAGCGGCAAGTTCTCTCTAAATCCGCCCCAGGTGCCGAAGTTCGGAATTGCATGGTATAAGACCGGCGCAATTATGGACGGCGACACCATCTTCGGAATGAACGGGAACACGCTGCTGGGTGGCGGCGAAGCGGGCCAGGAGGCGATCCTGCCCCTGGAGCCCTTCTATGTACGCCTGGGCACGATGCTGGACGAGAAACTGGGCCGGATCGGTGAGCAGGCGCAGAACGTTCTGGTCTATGTGACCTGCCTGCTGGATGGTGACGAGATCGCCTCCAGGCAGATCGTGAAGGTCGAAAAATACATGGTCGGCACCAGCAGAGCGATCAGGAGGGCAACCACATGAAAATAAATAACATCCCGATCCAGAGATACGGCGCGACGCTGCTGACCTGGGAGATGCAGCCCGCCCAGGATGCAACCGCCGTGGAGTGGATCGACAAGGCGGTGGTGCCCACGCCGGGCACCACCACGATCACCTTCGGTACCGCGACGGCGGTCCTGTACTTCCGGGGCACCGATCCGGGGCGGATCATCCAGAACGTGGCGGAAGTGCTGCGGCTGCTGACGTCTGAGGCGCTGCTGAAGGTGCCGGGCTACCGCGGCGAATACGTCGCATATCTGACCACCAGCAAGATCGAGAAGGTGCAGCGCAGCAAGACCCGCCGGAAGTTGACCCTGAATTTTAAGGGCTATCTGCGCGGGGACAAGCAGGTGCGGGAGTACCAGGGCGTAACCGGGGCGACATTGAACCGCGTGGGCGCCCGGCCGACGCCGGTGATCCTGACCATCACGCCTCTGGCAGACATGGACAGTTTCACGGTGGCGGGATTCACTGACGACCCGATCACGATCACCAACCTGTCCGCAGGCATCCCTGTGACCATCGACGGCCGCGACGGCACCGCCTGGGAGCGTGACGTCAGCAAAGCCGCCGACGTCGATCTCTGGGAGCCACCCGCCCTGCGCGATCCCGTGGCGGCGCTGGAGTTTTCCGACGCGTCCCCGACGGTGACCGTGGAATACTGGCCGATCTGGCTGTGAAGGAGGCGACAAAATGCCCCAGCTATACACCGATACTGGCCAGCGGGTCGGCGTTCTGACCGGACGCCGGAAGCTGCACGTGAAGCACGCCCTGGAGTATGACGAGAAGACGCTGCACTTCGAGTACCCCGTCGCCGGACCGTATGCGGCCCACCTGGTGAACGAGGCATACGTCCGCACTAAAAAGGACGAGTTCGTGATCAAGCAGGTCGACGGGGAAAGTACGAACGGCTGGATCACTGTGACGGCGACCATGAACATCGAGGGGATCGAGGGCTGCCTGTTTGTGGGCGGCTTCGAGGTCGTGGAAGAGACTGTCGACGTCGTCCTGACCAAAGCCCTGGCGGATAGTGACTGGACGGTGGGTGTCTGTGAGATCACCAAAAAGCGGACGATCCGAAAAGAGGAAGACTGCAACGCCTGGGACGTGCTGAAGCAATGCGTCAGCACATACCGGTGCGAGGTGGAGATCGACACCCTGAAGCACGTGATCAACATCTATGCCGCCCGCGGTGTAGATCGTGGCGTTCACTTCATGGAAGGCGTCAACCTGACGAAGCTGTCGTACAGCCGCGACACCTATGAATTTTTCACCCAGATCATCCCCGTCGGAAAGAACGGTATGACCCTTCTGGACGACCCGGACGACCCGGTGCTGATTCTGTCGAACCACACGTTCAGCAAGAAGAAGGTGCGCCGGATCTGGCGTGACGAGCGCTACACCAACGTGAAGAGCCTGCGGGAGGATGCCCTGGCAAAGCTGGCCGAAGCCTGCAAGCCCTTGTCCAGCTACACCGGAACGGTGCGGGAACTGGCGAAGGGCAGCACGGCCCACCCCGACTTCTTTGACTACGGGATCGGCGACACGATCCACCTGGTCAGCAAGTCCACCGGGATCAGGGAGCGGCAGCGGATCGTCATGGTCGACGAGTATGAGAACACCCAGGACAACCAGGTCGAGATCAACAACGTCGCCAAGACCTTCGCGCAGATGCAGCGCGACGAGGCGGAAGTCGCCACCGAGACAGCCGCCCGCCTGGCGAACGGCTACACCGACGCCCAGCTGGAGGACTACGCCACCACCGAAGAGGTGGACGTCACCGTCACACAGGTCACGGAGACTGAGCTGAAGAAGTACGCGACAAAGGACGAACTGACTGCTGCGACCAATTACGCGGCAACGCTGGCCCAGGAGGCCCAGGAGGGCGCCGAGGCCACCGCCGCGGAACTTGCCAACACGGCGGAAAGGAACGCGAAACGGTCCACCCAGGAGGCCCTGACGTCCTACTGGACGTCGGACGAGACCGAGGAACGAATCCAGGAAGCAATGACCGAGCAGGGGACCACCGTGGCGGGACAGTACGCCGAAAAGACCGAAGTGGAGGCCGTCAGAGTTGACGCTGAGACGGCGCTGCTGACGGCTGAAGCCGCGATGGAGGCGGCCATGGACAAGGAGACCGGCAGCGCGTCGACGGACGAGACGGGCGTGGCGGCTGTCCAGCTGTCCGCCGAATTTGCTGCTGCTGCGGTCGACGGCTTCCGGGTCTGGCTTCAGGCTATGGGGCCTGGTGAAATCTATGTGTCAGAATCTGACACCACGGGCTTCAGGGTGGCGGGTGCTGCAAGCCTGCCCTTCGTCTGGCTGGCGATCAGGATCACCACCACCCAGGGCGACCAGACCGATCCGGCTGAATGATTTCAGCGACACGAAAGGAGAACCGAACATGGACGTTGTTAAGAAAATCACGTCGATCACGGTGCTGCACACCTCCGTAGGCGATAAGGTGCTGCACAAGCACGCGATCATTTCCACGACCGGTGACGTCACGCGGCGAAACGTCACCGGCAGCTTCACTGTAACGAAGGCAATGACCAGGGCCGCGACCGCGATCGCCGCCCTGGAACGCTACCTCGCCGACAAAGTGCCCCAGGGTGACACCGCGGGCGCCATGAAAAGTTTCAGCATCTTCCAGGCTGCGGAAGGGGAGACCGTGACCATCACCTATGACGAGATCGACACCACGACCGGCGCGACGATCTCCAGGAACAACCAGAAGACGCTGGTGCTGGTGGAAGGGGCCGCCGACAATGAGATCGCAGCGGTGAACGCCCTGCGCGACTTCCTGACGGAAAGACTGTAAGGGGGCGAAGACGTGGACGTTATCACCAAACGGATCACGGTGGATCTGTACGGCCCCAGGCTTGAGTATTACGTCGAAGCACACGAGGGAGACCGGAAGACCCGGCAGCTGCTGATCACTGTGACGGAAGACGGGAAGCCCTACAAGCTGCCCGACGCCGACTTTATCGCACAGATCAGACGGCCCGACGGCGTCACGGTTTACAAGGACTGCACCAGCACGTCCGACAATCAGATCGACCTGACACTTCCGGCCAATGGCCTGAACGTCGCGGGCATCGCTGTTTGTGAGATCGTGATCAACGACGCAGAGAACGAGCAGACCCTGACGACCCAGTCCTTCGAGATCGAAATCCACCCCAGCCAGGGCAAGGGAAACACGATTGACGCCTCCGACGATCTGAAGAGCATGGAGCAGCAGATCGAGGAACTGGCGGCAGCGATCAACAAACTGGAGCAGACCGGAAACAAGATGCTGCCGGAGGTCACCAAAGCCGACGACGGTAAATTCCTGCGGGTGGTAAATGGCCTGTGGGCCGCTGCCGCCCTGACGGACGTGTCCGAGGAAGGAGCGTAAAAAATGACCGACTACGTGCTGATCCCCGGCGCGGACTATAAAGCAATCTGCGACGCTGTGCGGAGAAAGTCCGGAAAGACCGGGCTGCTGAAGTCCGGCGTCATTCCCGCAGAGATCGACGCCCTGGGCGGAGAGCTGGCGAAGGACGCGACCAATGTCGCGTTTGGCCCTGATCAGATCGACCCGGACGAGATGTATAAAATCGGCTATAACTGGTTCGCCCGGCTGGTCGAGATCGCCCACGAGATGGCGGGCAGCAGCAAGAACCTGACCCCCGAAGAGATTATCGGCGAGCTGCGCCGCGTTATCTACATCCCCCAGGGCCGGGCATCTTCCGACGTGCCTAACGGTTCCTTCAGAGTGGAGACCACCGTCAAGAACCCCGTCGTCTCCCACGCCACTGTATCGACGCTGCTGGAGATTCTGGCAGAGCCGTACACGAAGACCAGACTGCCGCAAGACGCGCCGGTCGTGGCTGCCTGCTACGAAACGACCGCCGGAACCAGCCTGGCCGGTACGCTGTCCGTCAAGACCGGCGACTGGGTGCTGGCTACCGTGTCCGCACGGTCGGCCATGACCTACCCGGAGGGCTGGACGCTGCTGCATGAGACCGCCGCCCTGGATGAATCCAACCTGAACCAGCGTATGGCCTTCCTGTGCCGCCAGGCAGAGGCAGACGAGACCCTGACGGTCACGGTGGAGCAGGCGGAAAGTCTGCGGCTGTACATGAATCTGATCGCCGTCACCGGCGTCGGCGGGTTTGCCTACCACGACGGCAGCGAATACATCACGAACACGCAGCTGGCCGCCCACGAGGTTGAAAAGCCGGAGGGGCTGTCGGTGATCTGGGGCTGTACCGCCAATCTGTGGGCGACGACTTCCCCCTATCCCGTGTGGACGTGCGACGAAATCTCCGCCAACGTGATCGCGCTGGACACCACCACCCAGGGCCGCCTGGGCAACTTCTACGACCCGGACACCGGTACCGCGCGTACCTTCGCGCCGGGCGCCGCCAGCGCGGCAATTATCGACTACGTGGAAATCCTGTCCGCGTAAGAAAGGAAAAGCGAAATGTTTACAAGAAACTATCACGCAATGAAATCCTACGCGCTGTTCTCTAAGGCCCCCGTGATTGCGACGACTTCCGGCGCGGATTCTACCCACGAGAACGGTATGCCCAATATCACGGAGCTGCTGGCGTCCCTTCAGACTTCCTACAAGGCGGGCGTTGTTCTGGGCACCGGCGACACGGCCCCCACCCTGTACGACTACAAGCTGGCGGGCGATCTGGTCACCGGCTTTACCTATTCCTACACCGTCACCAGCGGCAAGGACGAGAACGGCCCCTGGGCCAGGGTAAAGTACACCATCACCAACAACAATGCGGACGCGGTCACGATCAGGGAGATCGCCCTGCTGGCGGGCAGCACCGTGTGCATGATCGAGCGGTCGGTCCTGGAGAAGCCTATCACCATCGAGGGTGGCGGCGGCGTCGGTCAGATCGAGCATACCGTCCGCTATGACGTGCCCACTTCTGAGCCTGTGCTGAACCTGGACCAGGAAGGCGTCTATGGCGTCGAGTGGAACTGCGGCAGCAGCTCCACCAAGCTGACCCGGTTCGGCGACAGCGCAGACTTCACCGCCCCCGCCCCTGCGACGGAGCTGGAAACGGCAGGCAGCAGCCCCTTCGACGAGCTGATGCCCTGGGCCGGAATGAAGAAGTACAACATCGTGGACGGCGCTGTGGGTGCGTCTGAGGACGACGACGGCTTCAGCATGACCGACGCCGACACGGTGGTCTATATCCCGGAGTTCTACTACGCCGTCCAGTGGGTGCCTTATGAGCAGAAAATGCGCTGGGCGATCTCTATGACGGAGAAGGAGGGATTCGCCAAGCATCCCGGCTCCGGCCGCTATATCGGCCGCTACCACACCAGTACCGTGTCCAGCGCGTACAGCTCCAAGTCCGGCTACAAGCCCCAGGTCAGCATGACCAGAGCGACGGCCCGCACGAACAGCCACAAGAAGGGCGACAAGTGGTGGATGATGGACTACGCTGCATGGTCTGCCATTCAGATCTTGTACCTGGTCGAGTATGCAGACTGGAACAGCCAGAACGTCCTGGGCACCGGCCAGGATAGCGGCGCCCTTGTGGCGTCCGGCGGAACTGATGCAGCCGTGTATCATTCCCTGAAGCGCAGCGGCGCCTCCAACCAGTACCGCTGGATCGAAGACCCCTGGAGCAACTGTTACGACTTCGTGGACGGCATCATCAGCGCCAGCGGCACGTTCTACCTGAACACCGAGAACGCGAACAACGGCGACACGACCACAAACCACACCAGCACGGGCAAGTATTTTGCAAGTAGTGGCGTAATCAGCAGATACCACTATGTTGAAAAATTCCCCTGGGCGTTTATCCCGCGCGTAGCTGGTGCATCGGAAGGGAAGTATGTGACCGATTACGCCAACGGCAGCAGTAACAACAATTACATCTATTACGTTGGTGGCAGCTACTCCGCGGGCGCGTCGTGCGGCCTGTTCTGCATCATCAGCAACAACGCTGCGAACGTCTACGGCCTCCTGGGCGCCCGCCTCCTTTTTATCCCCTAAGGGGGTCTGGGGGCCGCAGCCCCCAGCCCTTCGATATTCTGACGACTTACGGCTGCGCTTCGCCCCCTTCTGGGGTGCGGGGCGCAGCCCCGCCGATTTTTGCGGGATTTTCCGCGGCCTTGCTTTTTCATGCCGTTCGGCTATAATGTGTGTGGGGCTGCCTGCGCAGTCTTAGGCGTCTTTTGGTTGTGCTGTGTCCGTCGCCTTCGGGCTTGTGCCCGCGAGCGCGTCGTGCGGCCTGTTCTACATCAACAACAACAACACTACGAACAACAACGGCAACCTGGGCGCCCGCCTACTTGTTTCTGCGCCAGTGCGCAGACGGCCCCGTACCGCTAGGTAAAAATATTGCCGCTAGGACGGGGTTTAGTAGGTATCTCGAAAGGCCCTGAGGCAAACAAGGAAGTGGGGCAAATGCCAAAGAAAGTCGGATTTCTCTACGAGAAAATGTGCGACCGGGAGCTGATCCTGGAGATCATCCGAACAGGAACCAGAGGGAAGCGGAAACGGTGGGACGTGAAGAAGGTCGTGGCGGCCCCGGAAGAGTATGCGGACAAACTGCTGAAAATGCTGGAGGACGGCACGTTCACCCCGACACCGCCGAAGCTGAAGACCATCATCGACGCGTCCAGCGGAAAAGAGCGCACAATCCACATCGTGCCGTATTTCCCGGACGGCCTGGTCCACCAGCTGTGCGTGGAAGTGATGCAGCCTGTACTGATGCGCGGGATGTACCGCTGGAGCTGCGCGTCGATCCCTGGGCGGGGTAACAAATGCGCCGGTGATTATGTGCGCCGGGCGCTGGATCGTGACCCGAAGGGGACAAAATACTGCCTGAAGATGGACGTCAAAAAATACTATCCATCGATTTCGCCCCGGCGCCTGATCTGGGCGCTGGCCCGGAAGATCAAGGACAAGAAGTTCCTGAAGCTGGTGTATGAGATCACGACGTCGAACCCGGAGGGCGGCCTGGCTATTGGCTATTACATAAACCAATGGCTGGCGAACTACTACCTGGAAACGCTGGACCATTTTATTCTGACGCTTCCGGGCGTGAAGCACTACGTCCGCAACATGGACGACATGGTGATCCTGGGGCCGAATAAGAAGCAGCTGCACAAGGTGCGCCGGGAGGTCGAGGCGTTCCTGAATCGCCGCCTGGGCCTGCGCATGAAGGAGAACTGGCAAGTCTTCCCGGTGAAGGCCAGGGGGATCGACTTCGTGGGCTATCGGTATTTCAGAAACTACACCATCATGCGCCGCCGGAATTTTCTGCGGTTCGCCAGACAGTGCCGCCGGGTGCGGCGCCGGATCGAGCAGGGCAGGCCCATCGACTTCCATACTGCGGCCGGGCTGCTGTCCAGGGCTGGGCAGCTTAAACACTGTGACGCCCACGGCATCCGGGTGAAATACATCGACCCGATCCGGGTGAAACGCCTGAAAAACGTCGTGCGGGAGCATAGCCGAAAGAAGGCAGCGGAGAAGGCAGCATAACACAATCGAAGGTAAAACCATGGGAAAATCCTGGGGTGGCGGGTCGCCGCGCCAGGCTGTACAATATCATCCAGGAAGTGCAAGACAAGCACCGAGTGATAGAGAAATCGATCACCCGGTGCTTGTCTTTATTTTTGGGCATCGCCCCGGCACACCGAAGGAGGTGGAAGAAACGGAAGCAGTCACGATAGTCGTCCCCGCCTGGATTTGGGCCTTCGTCGCCCTGATCCCCACGACCGTCATGGGCCTGATTGCCTGGCATTACAAGCGCCGCGTCGAGAGCGACGAACAGGCCCGCGCGACAGCTGAGAAGAACAGGGAAGAGTTTGAATTTATGGTCGTGCAGTCCACCTGGGCCGCGATCGCGCTGTCCGAAGCCACAGCCAGGGCCGTCCAGAGGATCCCCGACGCAAAATGCAACGGCGATATGACGAAGGCGCTGGAGTATGCGGAGGGCGTGAAGCACAGCCAAAAGAACTACCTGGCAAAGCAGGGCATCCGTGCCTTGTACTAACGAAAGGAGAAAATCATGGAAATCATCAAAACCATCATCGCCACCTACGGCAGCCCCCTGGCCGCCGTGATCCTGTCCATTGTGTTTGGCACCCTGGGCATGATCGCCAAGAAGCTGTTCGACAAGTACATCGACACCCCCATCAAGGAGGCCGTCGCGCGGACCGCTGCCGCGTTTGTCGAGCAGATTTGGAAGGACATTCACGGCGCAGAAAAGCTCCAGAAGGCCCTGGAGACTGCGGAGATTCTGCTGAAGAAGAAGGGCCTGGCCTTCGATGCGGAGGAAATGAAGATTCTGATCGAGGCAGCCGTCGCGGAATTTAACGACGCCTTTGCAAAGCCCTTGATTCAGGAAGACACCGCCGCAGCTGTCCGCCGGACGGAGCAGGGGGACGTCTGATGGATCGGGTGATCCGGGTGAATTGCCGGAACTGCGGCAACTGTACCGGCGAAGAGTGCAAACTCTACGGAGACGATCCCGCAAAAGCCGCGAAGAACTGCGCCCACGATCATTTCGCGAACTACATCCCCAAGGAGCGCAAGAAGAACCACAAGAACAAAAAAGGAGGCCGCAAACATGGCACTGATCGGAAACGATAACTACGCGAAAATCTACAACTTCCTGAAGGCCCAGGGCCTGACCGACGAGGGCGCCGTGGGCACCATGGCGAACATCAAGGCAGAATCCAACGGCAAGCCCGGCAATCTTCAGAACACCTTCGAGAAGAAGCTGGGCATGACTGACGCCGAATATGTGGCGGCGGTCGACGCTGGCACCTATACCAACTTCGCCACCGACGGCGCAGGCTTCGGCATCTGCCAGTGGACCTTCCACACCCGGAAGGAGGCCCTGCTGGGCTACGTCAAGAAGATGGCCGTGTCCGTCGCTGATCTGGAGGGTCAGCTGCTTTTCATGGCCCACGAGATGGCGACCAACTACAAGTCCATGTGGAACCTGCTGAAGACCACCACCAGCATCAAGGAGGCATCCGACGCCGTGCTGACCCAGTACGAGCGCCCCGCCGATCAGAGCGACGCCGCGAAGGCGAAGCGCGTGGCATACGCCCAGGAGTTCTACGAGAAGTACGCAGCGCACGGCAAGGGGCAGACCGAGGACGAGCTGCGCGCCCTGGTCGTGGCGATCGCCGAGGGCTGGCTGGGCTGCAATGAGGCAGACGGCAGCCACAAGAAGATCATCGACGTCTACAACGGCCACAAGCCCCTGGCCCGCGGTTATAAGGTCAAGTATGACGATGAATGGTGCGCCACCTACGGCAGCGCCGTCGCGATCGAGGCCAAGCTGACCAGCATCATCCCCACCGAGTGTGGCTGCGAGAAGCACGTGCAGCTGTTCAAGGATATGGGCGCCTGGGTCGAGGACGACGCCTACGTGCCCCAGCGCGGCGACTACGTACTCTACGACTGGGACGACAACGGGAAGGGCGACTGCACCGGCAACACTGACCACGAGGGCATCGTCACCGAGTGCGAGGACGGAGTGATCACTGTGATCGAGGGCAACAAGAAGAACGCCGTCGGCTATCGGAAGCTGACCGTCAACGCCCGGTATATCCGCGGCTATGGCTGCCCCGATTATGCGTCCATCGCAGCAGCTGCTCCCGGTGCTGCAGAACCTGTGAACCCCGCCCCCGCCAAGAAGTCCGTGGCCGAGCTGGCCCAGGAAGTGATCGCGGGCAAGTGGGGCAACGGCAGCGACCGGAAGCTGCGCCTGACTGCTGCGGGCCACGACTACAAGGCAGTACAGAAGCGCGTGAACGAAATCCTGGGCACCCAGAAGGCCGCCGCCCTGGAGAAGGTCGCCCAGGCGGTGATCCGCGGCGACTATGGCAACGGCGCAGCCCGCCGGAAGGCCCTGGAGGCTGACGGCTACGATCCCGACGAGGTGCAGGCCCTGGTCAATAAGCTGCTGAAGAAGTAAGGGAGGACGGCACATGAACATGGAAGAGAAGATGGCCCAGGTCGAAGCCGCTGCTGCTGCAAAGGTGGCGGGCGCCGTGAAGGCCGACACCGAAATGATCACCGGCCACCTGGACGTCGAGCAGCTGAAGGGAATGAAAATGACCGAGCTGAAGGCCCTGGCGTCCGACATGGGCCTGAAGTACCCCTTCAACATCAAGAAGGAGGACCTGGCCGCCATGATCGCTGCGGAGCCTGTCCAGGCGGAGAAGGTCGAGACCGTGGACGACGCCGTCGATCCCGAAACCGCGCCTGATCTGGCTGATGCCCTGCTGATCAATCCCGACCCTGACACCGCCGACACCGATCAGGATGATCCCAACGAGGACGACGAGGATCTGGAGTGTATCGAGCTGGAGCGGAACCTGACCGGCCGCGTCCTGGTGACCTATACCGGCATGGTCAATCTGCGCGACGACGCCCTGGCTGTTGTCGATCAGGCCATGCAGGGCCAGGTATTCCCCGTGACCGGAAAGTGCGAGAAGAACGGCGCCGTCTGGTATCGTGTGGAGGATCGCCACGGCAAGGAGCGCCAGATCAGCGCCGACGTCGTGCGCTATATGGCGTAATGTACAAACCGGCGCGCGTGGCCAGAACGCGATCGCGCCCGGCAAACTGTCACAATTAACAAAAATCCCCGACCTGATACCAGGCCGGGGATTTTCTTATGCTGCCATGCGGTTCGTCCAGGTCGTACATACCAAACGTAGCGGACCTCCGCAACCATAAAACCACCGTTTTCGATCAGAAAACGGTGGTTTTTCTTACTTTTTGACCAGAAAATAATATGGGTCAAAGTATGGGTCACCTCCTGACCCATACCCTGACCCATACGCCGATAGCACACAATGGACACGGTGGATTTTACGGTGTCTGACGATCACGATAGTGAGAAAACTCTAAATTGTATCCGTTGTGACCGATCGGTGTCTTATTTGGAAATCAAAACCTCTCCTATCGCCCTATGCAGGCTCAAGGAGAGGTTTTCTTGTTTATTGTGTTTTGTTATGTACCGATTGGCGTAATCATTCGTTATCGTGTAAGATAATTCCACCGCAACACCTGTCTGGCAAGGATAATTAAGACGCCGGGGTGTTTTGCGTGATTATCTTATCTGGAGATTACGCCAGTGCCAGCACATCTGTCGCACTGACCACCGTCATAGGGATCGTAGCCAGTGCCATTGCACTCAGGACACTCGATTTCATCGGGAGTTTCGGAGTAATAGTAATAATCCATAGTGTCTATTCCTTTCAATGATTATTGTTAGATAAAATGGTGGGTAACTGCTCAGACAACGCGTTATGCGGCGGCGTTCTTGATGCCACTCATATCCTGAGACTGCTCGGCAAAGTCCTCTGCTAGCAGCCAACCAATAGCCTCGGTGATGGCGGTTGCGGTACCAGCATTACAGACGTTTCCAGCACCGGGGATCCAACCAAAGGCGAGCTGGGAGCATGCACGGCCGACCTGGCTGGCTGCGAGGGATACGATAGCGGATCTTGCGGCAGACTTCGTAATCTTGATATCAAAAACTCTGGCAACTGCAATGGCCATTGCGGTCTGGAGCGGGGTGATGATCACGTGATCTGCGCAGGGGATCTGAGCAAGTCCGGCGCCGATGGCTCCGGCGGAAATACTTGCGGCGTGGATAATGGCGTGGCAACGGCGTTCCTGATCGATAGTCATGTTTTTCATTTTTATTTTTCCTTTCTTTTTTAGAATCGATGCTAACGGATTGTTGTTACAGAGTGGCGATGTCGAGGGACTGATGGGGACAGATCGTAGAGACGGCGTGTTTGTAGATCATTTGCTGGCGTCCGTCGACCTCTGCGATCAAAACGAAGTGGTCATGTGCGAGAATGGTTCCCCGCATTTGAAAACCATTCATTAAGAACAATGTGCAGGCAATTTGTTCCTGACAAAGCTTGTTCAGAAAGATTTCCTGATGGGTGGTGTTTTTCATAAAAAATCTCCTATAATTGTATCTGTTGCTGTTTTCCTTACAGACACAATTATAGGAGATTGGATAGATATCTGTTTGTCTAGCCAAGACAAATTTTATTCTTTCCCTTTTTTCTTTGCCCTCTCTTTCGGATAAAAACCTTGGAGCCCGTGTTCTTCAAGGGTCGCATTGATTGTATCGATATCGTATTGTTTTTGTGTGATAAATTCAATGATTATTCTGTCAAATTCGATACTATCATGAAATGCATATCCGGCTCGCCTTAAAAGTTCTGTAGTCTGTGCCAAATCTAGTTTCAATGCAACGGCTAGGGCAATCACGGTAGATTTGTGAGGTTTATAATACGGATTACTGCGGATTTTTCCAAAATGGGAACCAGAAATGTATGCCATATTGTATACAGCAGAATCCGTCTCGCCCAGGCAGGAGATCAGTGCCAATACGGTCTGCGAAAAAGTTGCGCTGGGCATACTGTCTAAAGTGTTGTTTACTATATCTTGTCGCCAGGTAGCCTTCGAGCGGGAATTCTGGATTCGTTTATGCGTTTCCTCTGGAGATACATATTCATTGCTGTCGGAGTATTCATGCAGCAGAATCCCTTGCACGGTATGATTATCAATGCAACTTTTGACATTGAATTGTTGTTTGCAGCAATACTGATAATCTTCCTCTTTAAATACTACCAAGTAAATATCCCAATCGTAATTTTCACAAAAATCCCGAAAGGCATCGGTGGCGATTCGATATGCGGTTTTGAAAGAGAAACCAAGATTTCCGCTTCCAATCAATGGGAATGCGATGGAGAAACGATTGTCGGACTTGCTGTGCTTGGGCAGTTTATTTGCTACAGAGAGCGAACTGTCATAACACTGTCGGAGCAGCTGTTCTTCGTTGTGTTTACCATCGTTCCATACTGGTGCAACGGTGTGGATTACATAATCAGCGTTAAGATTAAAGGCTTTTGTAACCGCTGCTTGACCGATCTCGATTTTGCCCTTTGCAGTTCGATGTTTTAGAAGTTCGGGACCGGCTTTTTTGTGGATTTGTTTTTCAACGCCTAATCCGAATTCTTTCGGATTCAAGCGTGCTGGACTGACAATAGCGTGCACGTGAAAGGGTAGATCTGTAATATCACTACGGATAATTTGATAAGGCATAGCTATACCACCTATTCTTGTATTTATTTGGGTAATAGAGCTTTTCTATATTATAGGGGACGACAGTTATTATTTCAATAACAAGTTGTATGGCAATTAATTGCTTAATTGGTAGCCAGTTTCAGGTATCGGAGTTGTGCAAAAATAATATAGTATGGTTGCAGGAGAGAAAAGATGCGCATCTGATAAAAACAGAAAAGAAAGCATTTACTTTTTCCCTTCTCAATGTTATAATTCCTGTACTTTTTTGGAAAGGAGGATTGCTCATGCGATATTGCACTTGCAAAAACTGTGGTGCCAATTTAGAGATTCGTGAAAATGATACGATGCCTGGTTGTAGAGATATGGAAGTAGTTTTTTGCCCAGTTTGCAATGAAGAAGCTACCAAGGTATTTACCAGCGGATTCCCTACGGCTTATGTTGTAGAGGAGTGATGTGTTAATTAGTTTGATATATTTGTATGAAAATCATGCGGTGTACTACCAACGGGTACACCGCATTTTTTAGATATTCAGCAAATTCCCCATGGTCTGAGCCGCTTCCCGCTGTGCCGATGTGGTCACATGGGCATAAGTATCCAGGGTGAAGCCTGCCGAAAAGTGTCCCAGCATGCCGCTGACGGTTTTGATATCCACACCGTTTTGCAGAGCGAGGGTGGCGAAGGTATGGCGGAGGTCATGGAATCTGACCTTCGGGATGCCAGCCCTTTCGAGGACTCGTTTCAGCATATTGTTGACGCTGTCCGGGGAAATGGGGCCGCCGTTGGGAGAGGGGAACACGTACTGATCCTTGGTTTTTGCCTTCTGCTGCTTCAGAACTTCTATCGCCTGGGGCGAGATGCTCACGGCGCGGTAGGAGTTCTTCGTTTTCAGCGGCGCTTCCACAATTTCGCCGTTGACCCGCGCCACCTGGCGTTTGACCTTGATGATGCCGTTCTTCCAGTCAATATCGGTCCATTTCAGGCCCAGCAGTTCGCCTCGGCGCAGGCCGGTCGCCAGTTCGATGTAGTACATCTCATAGACCCCGGTTGCTCTGGCTTCGTTCAGGAAAGCCTGAAGCTGCTCTGCCGGGATGGTCTGCATCTCCTTGTGTTCGATCTTCGGCAGAGCTACCGCCTTGCAGGGATTCTCGGAGATGATCTTCTGTGCCACAGCGAAGTCCATGGCAGACGAGATCACCTGATTGATGTTCCGAACAGTCTTGGCACTCAGCCCCTTTGGCTGGTTCTCTGCTTCAATGCGTTCCACACGGCCTTTGTTCATCAGTCTGCGGTACAGCTTCTGGAGATCCATGGTGCTGAGTTTTTCGAGGGGGATGTTTCCGATGTGTGGCGCGATGTGGTGATCGATATAGCCCCGGTAGGTCTGGTGGGATGAGGGACGAACCTTAACTTTGCACACATTCTCAAACCATTCCTCCATCCACAGGCTCACGGTGTACTTTCCCGTCCGTGAAATGTCGATCTTCTGGCTCTGCTCCAGAGCTTTCTTTAGCTTCTCTTTGACTTCCGCCTGGGTCTTACCCAGCACGTTCTTGAATATCTGCTTCCCGGTTTTGGGATCGTGACCCGCCGTATAGCGTCCTTCCCAGCGGCCGTCCTTACGTTTGCGGATGTTTCCCTCGCCGTTTGCTCTTTTCTTTGGCATTTCCAGCACCTCCTTGGTAGCTCACGATATTACCACAAGAGGGGCGGAAAAGCCATTCACAATAGTTGACAATGAATTCCTCCCTTATCTGGACATTTCGTATTCTTCCTCGGTCTGGTAAGTAGGCTTCTGCGTTCGTTCGATTCGGATGCCGAGAGCCTGCTTCTTCTCGTTGATGACATTCTGCAAGCGGTGGTCAATCTGCCCCTGAAGGCTTTGGCGATGAGTCTGGCATTTGCTCTCGATCAGCTTTGCCAGGGCTGCGATGATGTTCCCAGCTGCCGCCATGGTCTGGTGGACGGAGGGGTCTTTCAGGAGTACTTCCTGCGTTTCCGATTCGCTGCTTTCGGGGGGATCTGCTTCGGATTCCTCCGGTTCGGCTTCATCACTGCCCGTACTGTCGGGATAAGGCTCGCCCAGCAGTTCCTCGTACAGCTCTCTGATGTGGTCGGAAACCTCGGCCACGGGCGCCACAGGCTGTACTTCCGGCTCCAGCGGAATCTCCATCACCGCCCGGATGACCATGTTCTTAATGCTGCGAAACTCCTTGTTGTCCACCAGCGGAACAGCGGGATCCTTGTTCTCATAGTAGAGGGACAGCTTTTCACGCTGGATCTTATTCCACTCGTCATACAGCTTCTCGATGCTGGAATCCTGGGACAGAATGGCGACGATCTGGTTCACAGTCCCCTTGATGGGTTTCGGCAGATAGCCGTAGACTTTCTTTCCCTTGTGCTTGTCCAGCTGTTTCCGTAGCTTCACGAACAGGAAGTGGATCTCCGCCGTCAGGTCGGGATACTCCTTCGCCTGGTCGATCAGGCTGTGGATTTTCTCCTCGGATTTCGCTTTAATGTCTTGCCGCAGCCCGGTCTGCAGCTGGAACAGATGGTACTGCTCCTGGCGGAAAATATCGTTGCCGAAGGCACTTCGAAGACTGTCGATGCTCTGCTTGGACAGGTATCCCTCCTGCCCCTTGGAGTACACCATCAGGTGGATGTGGGGGTGATGCCCGGTATTGTGGAAAGCGGCATACCATTGGAGGTCGCTGACCGGGATCCTGTGGGCTTCCGCGATGGCGGTGAGATTCCGGCGCACCAGGGACTTCCAGGCTTCGGCGTTGTTGTATCCCAAACGCTCCGCATCCTCCCGGTGGAGACTTACGATATGCGTCCAAATGTAGCCCTTATGGTTGCCTACTTCTTCCGCGGTCTGTTCCAGCTGGATGGGATCATCGGTCTGGGAGAACAGCCCATGCTTGCCCAGCTTCACCACGCCGGGGCGTTCTGCCATGTAGGTGACCAGCTTGCCGATTTCCTCGGCCTGATCCTCTTTTGCCATGACCAAATTGAGAAATTCCGTTGCCGACGCTCTGGTGTTCTGCTCCAGATATTTCTGATACTCCGGGTACGAAACTGTACCCGGAATCTTCTTTACAACAGAGGCGATCAGGTTCTGCTGTCGCTTGGTGGCGGGCTTTGCTCCTTGCTCCAGAGGGAGTTTTTCAACTCCCTCACGGGTTCCCATGTACCGGAGCAATCCTCCCGCGCCCACCTTCTTCCCGGCTCCGCCGCCCTTGCGAAAGGTGCTGGTGACGATGATCTTAGGCATCGCGGTGCTGGGTGGCGTAGGCCTTTTCGAAGGTGATGATGCCGTTGTTCTCCGCCACGATCCGGGAACACATCTGACGCAGAGCATCCATCCGATCGGCAGAAATCTGGTGCTGGACCGCCTGCAACTCGGACACTATGGCGGACTCCACCGCCAGCTTGAACAGCATTCGGGCGAGGTTGCGCTCGGTGCTGCCGATCTCTTCCTTGATGGTCTGGGCGATGACGGGCGCCAGATAATCCACATTCTTACCCTGCTGCAGATAGCCGATATAAAAGCGGATGGCGTCTGAAACGAACTCGCTCTGGCTCTTTGCGTTGGCCTGCTCCAGCAGGCTCTTGACTTCCTCCATTTGAGAGGGATACAGGTAAATCGCGTATTTGCTCTTGGTTTCTTTCAAAAATTCCTCCATTTCGTTGTGCATCTTACACGGACCCCGGATACGACCCCGCTGCCTGAAATCCGAAAACCTGTTGCAACCCGGCCGGCTTCTGCCGGCCGGTGTCTTTCGTCCGGGGGCGGTTATGCCCCCGGACTTTAACCTGCTTCTTTTCAAATCCTTGATTTAGGGTTAGCTCTCCGAATCCTTTGTGCAGATTAGCCACAGAATAATTCGTGATTTCAAAGGAAAAATCTAAATTTCCCTTACTTAGGTACTGGCTGGATCCGTGCGCGTATTTGTTTCCTTCGTATTAGTAGTTGGTGCCTAGCAATAGGATCAGGTATCGTCTACTAGAACAGTGGCAGTTCCTCCGGCTCTTCCAGATCCCGGTAGATCTCTGGGTTATCCTGAGACAGCAGAACGTAGACATTGTTCTTGTACTTACCAGGTCCGGTGTGCTTTTTAATCGCGATCAGCTTCCGCTTCACCAGGTAGTTGATCCGATCCTGAACTGTGCTCATAGCGATTCCCAGTTTCTTACTCATCTTATTCAGCGTAGGCCAGCACTGTCCGCGACTTCCTGCACAGCACACCAGGTAGGCGTAGATTTTGAAGGCGTACACATCCAGGGGCATATCGAACACGGAGTTCGGCAACATCAGGAACTCCTTCTTGGGCGGAGAGTACAGCTTCATTCGCAGCCCTCCGCCTGTGCGTTCATCCACTCGATCAGCTTGTCACGGGGAATGACTACCCGGTTACCGATCCGGATCGCCGGGAAGGACGCAGTGTGGGTCAGCTCGTAGACCTTACTGCGGGAGATCCGCAGCACAGCAGCTGCTTCAGTCGCAGTAAGAGTCAGAGGCAGTTCGTCGAGATTGGTGTATGTAAATTTCAATAGTATTCCTCCTTCGGTTGTGCGTTAACAGACTTACGTTAGAGCACAACCGCCTTCGGAAAACGTAGTTGAGCATAAATATCCTCCAAACAGAAAATGCGGAACCCTACTCTGACGAGTGAGGGTTCCGCTGATGTTGTTCATCTTTGTAGGTTCTCTCGCTCCGAATAGAGTCCTTTGACTCTATTATACCAGACGGGAACACAGATTTTTCCGGGATGGCGTCGAAGAGTACGCACGGTCAAGAAATTTTTGGCTATTGTAGCCACTTGATTACTCCAGCGAGCAGAGTTACTATCACCGACACTTTGGAGGTGACTGATATGAAAAATTACTTTGAGCAACTGAGAACCCTTCTTGCAGAAAACCCGCCCGACTTCGGGGACAGCGACGCTGTCCTGGCTTTTCTCTACGAAGCCTACAACGAAACCCACAACATGGACGACGCCCAGACCAAGGCGGACTTCCGCGCCCTCTACCAGGTCATGAGCGGAATGACCCTCCCGGCGATGGACACCATCCTGGATCCGCTCTGCGCCCTCTGCCGTGACCACCAGCGGTCCGGCTTCATTGAGGGCGTGAGGATCGGCGTCCGTTTGTGAGAGGAACTGACGGAGAAATAGACCCACAGAGCCGCCCCAATTCCGGGGCGGCTCTGCTCACCTTCGGTGTCGCTGTGGAGGTGCGTTTTCGGGGCTGTTTTGCCCCAAAACCCTTCGCATGCGGCTCGAAAACCAGCTTTCAGAACCCGGGGTGATGTACTTTCCCTACCCCGGCGGAAAAGTCCGCACACCCCCGCACACGGCTTTTAGCGTTGTGACAGCTACTTTTCGGTGGAACAATTTTTGTTTTTAGGGAGTATATACAGCCGGATGTTATACAGTTCAAAATTACCAATGAACGGTTTACGTATGGCGGCTAACAAGTGTACGTAGCTCCGCAAGATGTGTACGGGCATATCGTAGTGCGTTCTCGGACTGCTTTTCCAAAGACAACAGAATCTTCCGTGCCTCTATGAAATATGGTTGATTAGCTGTCTTATCCTCTTCGTACAGTTTCATCAATGCGATACCGTGAACTGCACAGGCATCGTTATAGTATGGGTAAGTAATATGGTTGCGCCCTTGGTTTCGATAATTATCGGCACTCTGTTCTGCATACGTTTTCGCTCGGCGATAGTCGGAACAGCTCAAAAGGAATTGAGCATACTTCCACTGCACGGATGGGAAGGACTTCGTGCCTCTGATTTTTTCGAACTCAGGTTTCTCCAACAGGATAAAGCACTGATCAAAGCAACGGCGAATTCTGTCATTGTACTGATTCTCAATATATCCGTCTCGCCTTAGGTCGCACAAAATTCGAGCGTGCTGATAATAGACATATGGATGTGCAGCGTATTTTTTCTCTATTTCTGCAAATACACGACGAAGTAGATCAAGCTCAAAATCGATATTGGATCTGATACGTGCTCCGTCTTGAAAGGCGTCAAATGCTTTTGCGATTGCCAGATCTTCTTCTTCGCTGTCGCCGCGCCATTCCTCGATGACATCCTTCAATTCAGGATATTGATTACAGAGATCTTCCAACGCTGCATGATCCTTGTTGGCCTGAGAAATTGCCTTTGTAATCCGTTTGACCCGTTGTTCATCAATGGGGCGATCGATGAGAACATAGTTTCGAGCATATTCGTTGAGGACATATGCATCTCCACGACGATCGATTACCAGATAATTTGCAAGAAGGTCAAATACCCGGTTGATCTCGTCGTAGTTTAATTGCTTATTGGCTTCGGTAATGTGTCCAACTGTCAAAGAAGTCTTGGCAACAATGAAATAATCCAGCACTTCCTGAATAATGTCATGGTACTCAGGATATTGACGCAGCAGTCCTTCCATTGTGTTTTGATACATAAAGATACTTATGACGTTGCTCCTGTCATTTTTGGGAAGATTTTTCAGCTCATCTACAATGCTACGGACAGTAGCTTTCTTGCTCGCAATGCGTCTGAGAGCCAAAACCAACACCAAGGTATTGCCCGTGGAGTGACGTAGAAGATCCTCCTGCTGAGAAGTAGACAAGGATACTTCAATACTATTTTTCTCGCAATATTGCTTAATAAACTCTTTTCCTGCTTCGTCAGGGAAACCGCTCAATTGAATATCTGCATCAGCCTCGTTGCCCACGGGGATGCGAGTAGTTACAATTACGCTGACGGAAGGAGGTAATTCGGCAGCGATAAAGCGCAACAAACATTCCTGGTCTTTCGGTGCCAGGGTATCTAAGTTATCAACCACTAGGATGCCAGGTATCTCCCACTGGGGATCATCCAAAGAAACATTCAAGTCTGAATATATTTTCTCGCGCAATTCCTTGAAACCGCCGATTTGTTTGCGTATCGGTGCGATGCCGATTCGTCCGGAGTATTTGTTGTATTCCAGACGTTCGCTTTTCGCAGAATAATACAGAATAAACTGGGGACGGAAACCACGGTAATCTGTGCTGGTCAACTGTTTTAGCAGACGTTCTATAAATTCTACAACCAGCACCGTCTTGCCAATACCGCCGTAAGCCGATACACAAACCAAATGCTTTGGACTGCGGCGCGTACGTACCCCGTTCTGCCAGCCGCATACATAGTCGAACAGTTGCAGCAATTCCTTCTCGCGGCAGACAATCTCGTGGTCACAAGACGGCATATTCTCCAGATTCTCGTAGTCCAACATATCGAGTGCTGCTGTGTTGTTTTCTTCCTTCATGTGTGCCACTCCTTCGCTTGCCCAACTTAATAATTTCCGCATGCTCGGTTCAACACCGTCACGTTTTTCATCAAAGTGTTCTACACCATGCGTAGCGACAGGATAAATCTGATCCGCCTGAACATCTGTATATCCGTTAAAGGCGTATACTCGAATACGATCCTGTTGCGAGCGGTCATTTCCGATTCTGTTATCGTAAAACGTATCAATTTCGCTGTGTATTGGATCACCTTTTTTAAGACGCCCCTGATCATTGAGCTTTTGCGCGATTTGAGAATTGGCGACCAACAGGAATTTGTCGCAGTCAATTGCGATTTTGGAGGTATCTGCAAATTTAGCTTTATGCATTTGGGGGTAGAAATAACAAGCTACTCCTTTACTTGTAAGGTAATCATACAGTTCCTGTGCTTTTTGGATAGATCCGTCGTCATCGTAAGTGCCGTGGTAGGCAATAAAAACATCCCAGCCCATATATAACCTCTTTCCTGTTTATTCCATTATCAGAATATCATTTTCGACAAAAAAAGTCAATTGAGATGAAGGTGGAATAAGATTAGTAGGTCTTTGCTGATGAAAAGAGAGTCATTTTTCTCAAGAAAACATGAAATGGTGGAAACCAGTTGCACAATTTTGCCACCGTGGGCGAAGCGAGAATCCTCTCCAGGTGGCGAATCAGGATACTTTATTTCTGATCGCTCAAGTAAATGAAACGCAGAGAGATTGCATAATTATTACAGGATGCAGTTTTCATCGACCAACTATCCATTTCCACAATACATCAGTCCTGGGGAATGGGGGACTGATTGATTTTTGGCTTGTTGTAAGATATAATTAATATATAGACGAATCAGCAGAGAATCAATTTCTTTTCTTGATTAATATGGTTGGTGACAAGAGGAGTAATAAAATGCTGGCCTATGATACTTTGGATGGGGAAATGCAAAAAGAATATCTCTCGCTACGGAAAATGCTGTTGCTGCGCCAGCAGAAATTACCGGTAACGATGGGACTGGAAGCGATCAATCGGATCCTGAAAGCGGTTTTAACCGACGATCCCAGAATATTCTGGTTTTCTGGAAAGTGGATCCTGCGTGATCACGATGGACATCGTTATGTACAACCGCAATATCTGATGTCGGAGTCCGATATTGAGGAAGCCAAGCAGATTATTGAACAGTATGTGCGCTGTTTTCTATCCCTTCCAGATAGGTCAGCCTATGATAAGGCGAGATTGGTGTTTGACTGGCTGCTGAAGAATGTTGAGTATGCCATGGGAATGACGATGGGACAGACAATTTACGATGTATTCGTGGAACGAAAGGCTGTTTGCAAAGGAATTGCCAAAGCCTATCAGTTGCTGCTCAAAGGAATGGGAGTCCGTACAACATTAGTCGAAGGGTCCCTGGACGGCGTAGCAAAGCATGTATGGAATTTGGTGTATGTTGATGGCAGTTGGCTTCATGTCGATGTTTGTATGGGATATGAATGTTTTTCGGCGTTGTTCAAAGAGAATCAGAAAAATGATCCGTACCGCTGTTTCCTGGTAACCGATACGGAGATCATGTGGACACATCGAATCTGGAAATGACATAGAATTGGGGGAAAGCAGAAATGGATGACATTGATATCCAGAGAATCCCGGAACGATTTCTGGGGTTGGGACAGATTGCATTTCTTGCAAATGGGTCTGTAGGTAAGGTATACTGCATCAATGATATCTTCAGCCAACGGCAGTATGCACTAAAAGTGATTGATTGCGGCTGCAATATGTCGAAGTTCCAGAATGCCCTGTATGAAATTGATATCATGACACGGCTTGCGGATCTAGCGGGTGTGGTTCGTATTTTAGACAGTGAAATTGTTGAAGACGGTGATTCCAGAACGGTATACATACTGGAAGCGTATCACGTTCCATTTTATGATTATCTGAAAGATAATCATTTATCTGTTATGGATAAAGTCGATATGCTCATGGAACTGTGCTCGACCTTAATCAAATGCCGGGATGCAGGCGTTCTTCACCTGGATCTCCAGTTGCGCAATCTTTTTGCGGATGCGGCAGGAAAAATCCTGCTGGGCGATTTCAGTTCTGCGCTTCTGACGCGGGATTTGGGTAAAAACAAGGCCATGCGCGGTACATTGGCATATATGGCACCTGAGGTCTACCGCAATGGCTGGTGCAGTGAGCGTTCCGAAATTTACGCTGTTGGCATGCTATTGCATCATTTGGTTGCCCCTGAATTGTTCCCGTCGATCCGGTGGGTGGGGGATGAACTGTCCACCTATAAGCGTCTGGCCGGCGCACCGCTGTATGGTGAAGCAAAGGAAAATGATGCGCTGTGCGAAGCGGTGAAGCGGATCATGGGTCATATCTGCGCATTTGATGTGGAGGACAGACCGAAAAGCTTTGAACAGCTGCGGGAGATTCTGGGCGGTTTGTATGAAATGGTAATGGAAGACCGGCGCTTCCGTTCTGTTGTGGATCAGACTATCTTGCGACGACGGCTGAATGTGGTGTATGTGGTCCAGATATCCGGCGCCATGATAGGAGAGCCAATCAGAGAAATCAACCGCATCGGTCAGGAAACCCTGCATATGTTACAGAAAATGCAGGCTGAGCATCCGGAAGTGGAAATTCGGACGTCCGTACTGACCTTTGGAGGAGCGGCTGCCTGGCAGCGGATCTCGGCCAAATTGGATGCGATTCCAGCATGGCCGGATTTGAAAGCAGGCGGTATGACGTGTTTGAGCGGAGCGCTGCGTGAACTTAATAAAAAACTTTCCAGATTTGAATTGCTGTCTGAGTGTAATTACAATTATTTGCCGGTTGTTATTTTTATGACAAATGGTTATTCCCCTGACAGCTATGAATCTGAACTGGAGGGACTTGTACAGAATCCTTGGTTCAGGAACGCTATCAAAGTTGCCATTCCGGTTGGAAATGAGCATAATGACAGCGTTGTCGAGAAATTGATTGGAACGTCCGAAGCGATTTTGCGGAAGGATGATCTATCGCTGTTTCCGGAACTGATTCGGCTGGTGTCCGTCTGTGCTTCTGTCTGCCAGAGCAGATCCGTTTCGCCAATCATTCAGGACGCCGATCCTATTGCAACTTCAGCCGTTGTGAGTACTGTGCCTTCGCTGATCATCCAAGATGCTGACTCCATCGGAATAACCTGTGTGCTCAAGCCTTCTGGAGATCCGGAACCAAGTTGGGCTGAACCGGGATCTGATACTCCGGCTAAACAGGATGACACGGTTGAATTAATTGAAGCACTACGTAAGGCTTTGGCGGAAGCTCCGAGTATTTTGGTTGACTCTGATGGGAAAATCGTCCTACCGGATACGGAAAATAAAACAGTACCTGTGATAAATACTGACAGTTGTATAGGGGTGCCGGAGTTGCGTTTTGCTGGAGGTGCGGGGTTTGCTATTTGTCGTGTTTGTGGTGAAGCAGTAGATCCGTCCGCATCGTACTGTCCCCATTGCGGTAGCAAACAAAATATTGAGAAACCGGCAGTGGATATTCGGAAGGTTCAGTTTTCTGCCACGGCACCGAAAACCTTTATAAAGGATGAGTATTCCGTCATTGATGTTTATATGTATGAAGAAGCATTCCGCAGCGTTGTAGAAGAAGCAAAACTGAATTCGGATGTGCCCATGCAGGAAAAGAAAGGGCGTGCCATGAGCGTTGAGACGAATTCTGCTGTCCGTGTCGTGCTCTTTTCTCCGGATGTGGAGATCGATGACAATGATCAGGAAGCCACCTGGGACGGCGGATACCTGACGTTCAGTTTCCCGGTATTCGTCCCGAAATGCTATCCAAAACGCCAGATGCTTTTTACCGCCTCTGTATATATCAACCAAATCATTGCAACAAAACTGACCTTCACAGTGAAATGCTCTTCCATTTTTGAGCAGAAGATCGAAATATCCAGAAAGGATTATTTGTCGGCTTTTATCTCCTATGCCAGCCAGGATCGGAGAAAGGTTGCCGCCATCATTCAGGGGATGAAAAAAGCGAGACCGGAGATGGACATCTTTTTTGATGTGGACAGCCTTCGCAGCGGAGAAGACTGGGAAGAAGTGCTGCAGAGGGAGATCGACAGTCGGGATATTCTTTACCTGTGCTGGTCTCGCGCTGCGCGGGATTCTGTATGGGTAGACAGAGAATGGCGATATGCATACAGGCAAAAGGGTGAAGAATGTATAGATCCGGTGGCAATCGATCCTCCTGATCTTTGTCCTCCGCCGAAGGAACTCAGCAAGAAGCATTTTAACGACAGACTTTTGAACTACATCAATACGGATACTCGTCGTCCAGTAGATATCGATATCTGGGGTGACAGTTGGTAGGATTCCTATGTGAAAGCGATAGTAGATAAAGGGGCATCGTAATTTGGAATATTGACGTTGGAGTACGGCTTGTGTTGCCTAGCAAACCTAAATAAACCCCCAGATGAGTAGTTGATTCATATGGGGGTTTACTTAGTTGTATGCGATCCTTACACGCAGGCAGGCTCAGTCTCGCCGAGCAGGAACTCGCACCAGTCTTCCTTGTCCAGGTCGATGTTGGTCAGCACCTTTTCAAGATTGCCGGGTTCAAAGCACCGGTCGCCCAGCAGATAGATGCCACGGTTCATAGCCTTGCGTACCAGATTGCTGCGTTTTCCTTGTTCAAACTGATGCACATTGGGCGCGGCGAGGATGGTTTTGGGACTGGTACCGCCGAAACGGTCGGCCAGCCAGCCTACTTCATAGCAGATGTAGTTCAGGAAGTTGTTCTTATCCAGAGAGTCGGCGGTTACATTCTTGGCGGAGATGAAGAAGGTGTTGCCGCTGTGGCTGTTGCAGATCACATCCAACTCATTCATGGCTGCGCCGGGCTGATCATTGTGACGGAACATCCAGCTCATGGACTCGTCGTGGAAGTCAGCGCTGTTTTTTACGGTGCAGTAGATGTAGTATTCCAGAACCTTTCCGGGATTTCTCAGGCAGGCGATGACCTCCTCGCAGGCTGCCTGGTAGAACTTTCCTTTCTGGTCATACGTGAGCAGACCGCCATCCACCAGGTCGTGGATGATAGCGTCAAACTCGTCTTTCAGTACACGGGATTCTTTTCCAACCCGGTATTTTTTGCCGGAATGTTCCAGGATTTTCTCCTCTGGGACGCGCAGGTATTCATCGGGATGAGGGCTGCCGGCCTTTTCCTTGTAGGATCGGGAGAAGCACAGATAGAAATTGTACCAATACTCCGAATGCCTGTGAGCGACATCCCAGAGGGCTTCGTATTTCTCGAAGAACGCCGCCGTGATTTCGTCGTCGTCCCGCTTGATGAGACTGGCTTCGGTGTAGTCGAAGAGCTGTTCCACGCTCAGACCTTTGTCTAGAGCTTGCTGTTCCATGCCTCGGGCGCCATAAAAGTTGCGGACCCGGTTGTCCCGGATGAAAAAGGCACCGGCCGGATTGTTGTGAGCATAGCCGTCTGCCAGACTGAGCAGCGTCGGCTTGCCGCCGGTCACGTCAATGGAGGTGGCGTTGAGATCATGCATCAGATCAATGAAATAGGGCCTCAGCTCATCCACTTCCAGACTGGAGCTGTGGTGCAGATCCCAGTCCACATTCCCAAAGAAGGTGGGGTCGTGGCTTTTGAGATCCTGAAGCAGGAATGGGGTGGCGGTCGTGTCATCGAAGCTGAAATTGGGGGTGTATTTCACATTGCTGGGAACAAAAACATGATAGGAAGAATGAGTCTGATTGCAGTTCTTGCTGAGGAACCGGTCAATCTGCCATGCTTTCCGGCGCAGCTGCTTCAATTCCTCCAGAGTCTCTGCGGTGTCCACGAAAATGATCTCTCCGGGCTCCAGCTGCCAAGCGGCGGCAACGTTTTCCGGGATGCTGTCAGCCATGAGTTTGACCACAACTGTGGATTTCCAGCCGCACAGAGCGAAGGGGATGCTGCCCACCTGAACCAGATTCGGCTTTTTGTAGTCCTTGCGGGTCAGGTACTCAATGGGCGCGCCAACATCATTTTCCAGGGCTTTCAGGATTTCCTTCACTTCTTCGACTTTCTCCGGATCTATTCCGGTACTTGGAGCGGCATCCAATTGCGTCTCCAGTTTCCGGCGGTGGTGCCGATAGGCAATAACCGCATCCCGGTTGCCCTGCTGCATCTGCTCCAGAGCTTTTTTCATCTGGTCGATATGATTATGCAGCGCTTCGGGCGTAGCGCCTTTTAGTTTCGGGATATGTTCCAGACAGCACTCCAGTTTGTCGCGGGCGATTGCCGCACACCGCCGGTGGACACGGAGGGTCTGCTTGTCCAGTTCGTCCAGATCTTCGATAGTTTCGGGATTTTCGACGGTCCAGTCCTGCTCCGTCAGGTGACGGCACAGCTCGCCGTCCTTTTTTCCGTAGGGCATCAGGGCGATGTGCCACTTTTTGGAGCTGTCGGTGCTGTGGGTGGTGGAACCATCGTCGCCATAGATGGCATTGACGGTATCGCTGTCACAGCAGCGACCGGCGAGCGCTTTGCTGACACACCAGCGGCGGTGTTCCAGCCAGGCCAGACGCTCCAAAAGGTTGCCTTTATTTCGGGCATCCTCCGCCAGCATTTTTGCAAAGGCTTCGGCGGCGCTGCTTTTCAGGGCGTTGTTTTTCAGAGTGCCGGGATCAATGCCGGCAGATACGAGTTTGCTGCGCACATGGAGGGCACACTCGATGTTAGCGGGGTAATTGTACTTATCATCGAATCCTTCCCGAATCTCCCGGTTGGTGATATAGGGATCAAGACCCTTTGCATAGGCATAGTGGAACCGATAGGCAATGTCCAGAATGTCTGCCATGGCGGCGTCATCCCGGTTGGGCGTGAAAACCTGATCTGTACCGCAGATCTGGATGGTGTCGCCCTTTACCCAGGCGATCATCTGACCGGGCGTGGGGACGATGGTGTCCGATGCATCAGAATCCGTATCCAGACTGATCAGCACATATTTGTGGGTGTACTGGCTGAGGATCGTGGGAAGAGTCTGTGCGATGGCGGGATGCTGCTTAAAACAAAGAGAGCCGCAGGCCATTTCCACCTTGTTGGGCTCGCCCTGGATCTCCATGAAGCGTTCCAGATCCGGGGCGCTTTCCCGAAGCTTTTCGATGGAGGCGGACCGATCTTCGGTGACGAAGGTGGCTTCCAGTCTGGTGTTCAGCAGCTGGCCGTTGGAGAGGATCTTGTTTCGAAGGATCTCAAAATTTTCGCCGCCGCCGATGAACAGGACAGGCAGCAGATAACCATTTTCCGCACTCGTGCGGTAATTAAACAGCGGATACTCCAGCAGCAGGCGGCAGACGGACAGGTCAAAACTGGTGAACATTTCCATGGAGCGTACCTCCTTTTTCTATATGGCGTTATTATACCAAATCATTCTAAAACTGACAATACTGCTTCCAATATTGCACTACAATTTTGATGGAAAGTATGCTATACTGTTCCTATCTGAGCAGGAGGTGCTGTGATATGAAGTATGCACTCAAATCCAAAAAGAAAATTGTCAAGGCTTATCCCCTGGGTGCGGGGCACCCCATGGAGGCTGCGCTGATCGAGGAGGGCGCGATCCGACGCCTGCCGGACGGTAGCTATGAGCTGTTCAGCCAGGAGGCTGTCAACGGTCACGGTCAGATCGCCCGGAGCGGCGATTATTTCAAGATCGATACCATTGACGGACGCCATTTCCCCTATCCCAATGACCGGGAATTTTTCCTGAACAATCACATCCATCTGAGCGGGGATGAATATGAGCAGATCAACAAGCCCCTGCTGATCTGGCAGGCCGGCGACGCCCTCACCGAGGAGATCCGCTGGCTGGTGGATACGGGCCGTCTGACCCTGAAGCCCCAGGATCCCGCCCATTTCTTCAACGCCTTCCTTTGGGGCGCGGATCTCAGCGCCGCCGCGGACGCCACACTGGTCTTTTACAGCGTGGACCGGGACGAGAATGCCTGTATCACAGATATCAGTTTCAATTTTGTAGCCAAACCGGAGTTTGATGCCTGCTATGTCCTTGTGGAGGGCTGACAGTCCGATTCTGAGAAAGCGGGACACTGTAAAGAACCGGAAAGAGAGTCATTATGGAGTATAAATATAAAGCATTTATCAGTTACAGCCACAAAGATGCTGCTATTGCGGAGTCGATTCAGGAAATGCTGGAAAGCTACCGGGTTCCTCGGGGGCGCAGGCAGGGGAACGACAGAAAGATCGGCAAGGTATTCCGCGATCAATCTGATCTGCCCATGACGGATGATTTGCCCCGGACTATTTGTGATGAGCTGAATGCGTCTGAGTATCTGATTGTGATCGGTTCACCCAATGCATACTTATCCAACTGGGTGCGGCGGGAAATTGACTTCTTTCTGCAAAACCACAGACGCGACAACGTGCTGATGGTCGTGGCACACGGAGATCCCGAAGTGGTCCGGCGTCAGCTGCTGCCGGAGTATGCGGAGCCGTATTTTCTGGATCTGTCACAGTCTGACGTGAAAGAGCTTCGGCGGAACCGCAAACCGGATTTTGTGCGACTTTGCGCAAAACTGTTGGATTGCAACCCTGATGATCTTGTCAGGCGGGACCAGGAGCGGGACCGCAAACGGCGCTGGAGCTGGATCGGCGGAATTTCCGCAGTCGCGTTGACCATCATCGCCATCCTGCTGTGGT
Organism: Oscillospiraceae bacterium; assembly: GCA_017465745.1. GTDB lineage: Bacteria > Bacillota > Clostridia > Oscillospirales > Oscillospiraceae > Faecousia. The sequence goes on along the minus strand of JAFTVM010000094.1, from coordinate 5,131 downwards.
CAAATCTACAAATCGATGCCAAGAACCGGGAACTGGAGCAGCAGAATCAGGAGATCCTGGTGAATATGGCGTGGGATCAGCTGGAATCCGGAGAACGGGCCGAAGCGATCAAAACAGCCCTGAGGGCTCTGGACGGTCGGCCTTACCATGCCCCTGCGGAGGAAGTTCTGATCCGTTCCCTGGGATACTTTGAAGAGGAAGCATTGGAATCCATGGTTTCCAAAACCGTGCTGGAGCATGTGAATCCAGTGTCGGATTTCTGCCTGTCCCAGGACGGTAGCAGACTGTTTCTGATCGATATCAATGACGATGTGGTGTGCTTCGATACTGCCACAGGTGAGATGCTGTGGGATCAGCGTGCCCTCGTCGGACAGATGATGGAGCCTACTGAGGGATATGCATCCCCCAATGCCTATTCGATCCGTTTCGGTGATAAAGCAGTCAGCGTTTCGGGGGAATACCTGATCATCCATGATTACAGGACCAATGTGCTTGCTCTGTCACAGCAGACAGGCGAGCTCCTCTGGCACCATGAGGATACGGATGGAGCAATGAATCCCTGGAGGACCGTCTATGTATCCGGCGATCAGAATACGCTGGCCTATGTTGAACAAACCCAAGACAGCCATGAGATCATCTTTGTGGACATTCCCACGGGCAATATGGTGCAGCGGGTCCGGGTGGCGGATGAGAGTTATTGGAATTCGGTGGGTGAAGTTCCCAATTTGGTATTCCGCGGATCCTCTGCAGATATCCACACGGGCGGCACCCTCAATGCGGACGGTTCGAAATTTATCGGCAGCGTTGTGGAAGAGTATGCCGACGGTTCCACAGCCCTGTGCTATTATCTGGCCGACCGCAATACGGGCAACTGTCAGGTGATCTCACGGCAGGAATCTGTGGTGGAAACTTATGGATTTGGTGTGAGCGTTGATTTTACGGATGACGGACAGACGCTGACAGTGATTCGTACCAATGTGGAGATGGAGTATATCAATGAGCAACAGATGCAGGTGATGAATCCGGCGGATCCGAATGAGCGGTTTGCATACACGGTAGAAAAAATAGACCTGTCCGATCATCGGCTTCTGTGGTCCGTGCATACGCCGTCCGATCCTGCCGGTGACTTCACCTATATCCATCAGATCCCCCGCCTGTATTTGTCGGACCAGATCATCATCAATGCAAATGAATATCTGTATGCCCTCAACGCACAGACCGGTGTGGTGAACTTCGCAGTGAAGCTGGAGGATATGGTGCTGGACCTTCTGCCGGTGGGCAGCGATTCATTTGCGGTGATCCTGGAAAATGGCACTTACACCGTCTACCGTGCCGTGCAGGATGGGGTGGAGGCAGCGGGAATCAGCCATTTGCTTGGACCCATCGAGCAGGTTGAAAGCAGCGCGCATGGTTTGATTCAGACTGCAGATACCGGCAGCTTTGTTGCAGCTGTGCCTGAAGATCAGGGCCAGTGCATTGAGATCAGCCGTATTGTGACGATGGATGGTCTGCATCAATGCGTTGATACAGGCTTGTCGAGTGCGGATTTGCTGTTATCTGATACTTATGTTTCATTCCCGGACGAGGATTCCTTGCTGTTGGGACGAGGAATCTTATTAAATGAGGATGCTGGCACAGGAGATCTCGTGTCGTCATGGGTACGTGGATCCTCGTATGCCCTGATTGACGTGAATACCAATCAGGTTTTGAGAATGCTGGAAATACCTTTCCAGGGATTTTTGGGCTGCTTGCTTCCGGGCAACAGGATATTATTCCTGTATGATAACACAGGCAATCTGTTCTATTATAATATGGATTCGGATGTTTGGGGGACCCTGTATGAGGGCTACGAACGGGTTCAGGATGAAAACGGAGAGGAGATTGTGCAGTCGCTGGATCTGATATCGGCTCTGGCCGTTCGGACCTCCGATCAGGCCATGATGGATGCGATCTGTTTTGAGGAGGAGATCCTGCTTGTGGTGGTGGACACATCACAGAAGGTAAAATCCGATATACTGCCGCATCCAGAGGATTATCCCAGGGGGATCACTTACTGGATAGCTGCGGGCAGCAACGGATATATCGGCATGCCGTACATCAAAAACGGTCAGGACATGATCAGTGGCTGCGCATTCCTAAATTCGCTGGATCTTCAGTGGAAGATGCGCAGTTTCGAGGATTACGGCGGGATGCACAAGATCTGGTTCTCTGAGAGCAGGGATCTGTATGCGGGCCTGACCGGACAGAAGACCATCGACATTTTTGAGATCGAATCCGGAAAGCGGGTGTGCCAGATCCCCTTCGCATTGCCCCACAGTGCACTGGCATCTGTCCGGTTTTTGATGGATGACCGGTACCTCCTGCTTCAGACCATCACGGAACAGATCAGCATCTGCGATACCTCCACGGGAGAGATCGTGTACACGGAATGGGATGAAGCGCTGACCAGCACCGCACAGCTGTATTGTGTGGAAGATCCGGCCCATTCCCGGCTGTATATCCGCAAGGAGCACAACGGTACCGTCGGTGACAGCGCAAGCTGCATCGACACCAGGACATGGACCAAAATCGCGGATATTCCGGGTTTTGTCACCCTGGATCCGCGCAGCAATACGATCTACCGGATGGTCGATATACCGGACGGGCTGGACCGCTTGGTAGCCTGCCGGCTCCCGGGCACAGAGGAGTTGATTTCTGTTGCCCGTCAGCTGGTGGGGTGACGAATGTTCTGCAACGAATCCCAGATGCGCGACGGTGATGGGAGAATACTCTGTTCCTAAGTACGTAATTTTTGTGTTGCTGAATGAAACCATGTAGATAGATTGGTTCGGAACGAGTTGAACGGGAAGCTGATTTACTTTTTAGATTGTTTGATTTGTATTATTGATTACCGCCAGATGGCACATCGGTGTGCTGTCTGGCGGTAGTTTTCTTCCCGGAAAAATGACTTGCAAATCCGGATAACTATGCTACAATCACGACACCTTGGAGAGGGATGAGTGTTCCCCTCCTGGGGGATGGATCGGCCTGACCCATACGCTGACCCATACGGGATCAGCACACGGTGGACAGACCATCACGGAATGGACTGTGACCTCCGGGTTTTCCGTGAAAAAGGGAAAAAATCCTTACAGCCGCAACGGAAAATACCACTTTTGGCAGCTCATAACCCGGAGGTCGTAGGTTCGAGTCCTGCCTCCGCAACCATAAAAAGCACCGGATTTCGAAAGAAATCCGGTGCTTTTCTAACTTTTTGTTGAGAAATGGAGATCCCTAAAATACCCATGGGGTTAGCTGTGGGGTTAGTTTTGGCTTTGTTAAAAGTGCATAAAGGCGAAAAACCAACTTTTTCAGGAAAGTTGGATTTTCTTCATTTTCGGAGTTTTTGAAACTTTTCAAAGATTTATTTGACTTATAGGCAGAGAAAGTAGTGTCTAGTATATATGAAAAGCGTCTGCCGTTTCCGGCAGACGCTTCATTTGCGTATGATTTTTTATCCCAGCAGCCACTGAATCAGATTCAGGGATTTGATGCCCTCATAGGAAGAATCCAGACCGGTATCCATAGACAAGACGATTTTCTCATAATTGTCACGGATCTTCTGTAGAGGAGCCAGCTCACGACGACGGACATCTTCGCTGACCATAGATTCGGTTACCTGGATATACAGCTTCTCATCTGTTTTCGTAGCGATAAAGTCCACTTCGGCGGTGTCGACCTTGCCGATGGCAACATCATAGCCCCGACGGAGCAATTCGAAGTACACCACGTTTTCGATTGCGTGGCCACTGTCCCGGTTGCGGAAGCCAAGCAAATAATTCCGCAGGCCCATGTCCACGATATAGAACTTGCCCAAGGTACGCAGATATTCCTTACCCTTGATATCAAAGCGCTTGATATCGTAGAAGAAATAGGATTCCATCAGTGCGGAAATATAGGCTTGTACAGTATGGGTGCTGGGTGTGCCCTTGCGCTTTCCGTCTTCCAGCAATCCTTCGTTTACCAGGGTGTTGCCGATAGAAGAAACGGAAACGGTGCTGCCAATATTGTCAGCCAGGAAGAGGATGATTTTACGCAGCAGAACCGGATCGGTGATCTGCTTCTGTCCTCTGCGCTTCTCGCGCTCCAGGATATCCCGGACAACAACTGTAGAGTAGATGCCATCCAGAAGGACCATAGCCTTTTCCTGATCAAGACCTACATCTGCGATTCCCGGCATACCGCCGAAACGCATATAGGCATCAAAAATCTCCCGGAGCTCATAGCGGTCACCGGATTCATGGAAAACGACCTTTTTGGTTCCACCCAGGGCGCTTCTGACTTCCTTTACCTCAAACCCGTGGAAATCGATGAATTCCCGGAAGGACAGGGGAAGCATTTTGATTTCTACACATCTGCCGGACAGATAGGTGGAGTATTCGGAGGACAGGAGATATGCGTTGGAACCGGTGATATAAATATCACAGTTGAAGTCCACCCGGAAGGAATTTACAGTATCTTCCCAATGGTCGATTCGCTGCAGTTCGTCAAAGAACAGGTACATCCGCTTTTCGGGAAGAACACGCTCTTTTACATAATGATAGAAATCATCGGCGTTCATCTTTTTGAATTCATGGGATTCAAAATTCATTTCAATGATCTGATCTTCCGCAATTCCGGTGTCCTTCAGATGCTGAACCATCAGCTTCAGCAAGCTGGACTTGCCACAACGGCGAATACCGGTTACAACTTTAACGGGCTCCGTGTCACGAAATGCGATGAGTTTATTCAAATAAAGGTCTCTGCTTTTGAGATCATGGGTATTAATCATAGGAAACACCTCCTGTGCCGTTATGATAGCATAAATTTTTTGAAAAGTCAAACTTTATGCACTCAAGTGCAGAAACTCTGATAATTCGACAATTTATGCACGGTGTTTAATGGCTACGACATTTTGTGCGGCTGTTACATCGCCGATTTCTGTAAAATAAACACGATGAATTGACGAAGAACTGCATTCTGCGGCGGCGAACGGCCGCTGGTGCGGTGACCAACGGCCGCCGTGCGGTCTAAAAACGGCCGGGTAAATCAGCCGTTATTCAAGGGTTTAATTACTACGGTGTAGTGCCGTGTGGCACGCTTCATAATGGCG